>CAMDDQ010000069.1 GCA_945892765.1 Asaia bogorensis | reverse complement strand
ACTCGACATCGAACGTCAAACCACGACGGAATTGCGCCTGGCGCAGCAGCAACTGTCAGCCCTGCTGGGTGACGCCGACAAGGCAGGGAGCGAAACATCGCGCCGTCTGGCATCGATGGAGGATGAGGCCGGCCGCCTCGCCCGGCGGGTCAAGGAGTTCGAGGATCGCGCGCAGATAGTTCAGCGGGAAATCGGACTGCGCGACCGCAGCTTGTTGGAAATCGAAAGCGCTCGGCTCGCGGCGGAGGACCGCGTGACCGCCGAGCGACGTATCGCCGCGGCGGCGCAAAGTCAGATCGAAATCCTCAATGGCCAGATCGGGGCCTTGCGCCGTCAAATCGCCGACATCGACGCGGCGTTGAAGCTTTCAAAATCGATGGAGACCGAAAGCCAGGTCACGATCGCCGAACTCGGCCGCCGACTGAACGCGGCGCTCGCCCAAAAGGTCGAGGAGCTGGCTCGCTACCGCTCGGAATTTTTCGGGCGCCTGCGCGAAAGTCTCGGGGACCGACAGGACATGCGTGTGGTCGGCGATCGCTTCGTGTTTCAATCGGAAGTGCTCTTCGCACCAGGGTCCGCGGAGCTGGGTGAATCGGCACGACGCCAACTCGATGCCCTCGCGCGGGCGCTGTCCGACATCGCCGGCAAGATCCCACCCGACCTCGAATGGATATTGCGCGTCGACGGCCACACCGACACGGTGCCCATTCGCAGCCGGGAATTTCCCTCGAACTGGGAGCTATCGACCGCGCGCGCTCTCGCGGTGACGAAATATCTGATCGGCCAGGGTGTGCCGCCGGTTCGCGTCGCCGCGGCCGGATTCGGCGAATATCACCCGCTCGACCCGCGCGCCGATGAAATCGGCTTCCGCCGCAATCGCCGGATCGAATTCAAGCTGACCGAGCAATAGGCGCCGCGGCGGCCTTGACCGCCCGCAAAGTGATCGACATTTCGTAATCCGGATCGCGGTGTTCGAGTTCGGCACGCGATAATTCATGCACCGCTAATCCCTGGAGGAAGGCAACGGCCGCCAGCACGTTTCCCTTTGCCTCCACAAGTACGTTGGCCTCGCCGAAGGGCTCGCCGAACAACTTGCGCGCGGCGATCAAGGTCAGCCGCCAATGGTCGAACCAACCCTCTTTCTCATCCTTGACGATTTGGGAAATGCCCGGAAAAGTCGCGAGCAACACCCCGCCGGGCTTGAGCATGCGGTGCAAATTGCCGATGGCGCCCCTGAGGTCGTAGAGCAGCTGTAGGGTCTGGGTAAAGATGACGCAATCGAATGCGTCCACTGGCAATTTCCGCCCGGTTTGCAGATCGTCGACGATGGTGACTCCGGGCTTGCCCTCACGCTGGAATAGAACGTCGCTCCGGGCCACGCGCCGTCCGCCGAAGCGGCGGGTGTATTGATTGTCGCCCATTTCGAGCACACGCCCCCGAATATCCGCCGCTCGGAGGGCCAAGAAGTTCTCGATGTAGTAACGGTCGATCGGCGTTCCGCGATCGGCGCCAAATTGCCGGCTAAAGGGCTGCAGGCGCCACAAATCCTGGGGCATCGGGCAACGAATTCCTCCGCAAATCGATCGAAATTGACGTTAGCTGGACGCAGATCGCGAGACAATGGTTAAAATCCAGTCTTCACTGCCGTCTGGCTGTGCTTACCGTCTCGCCAGTCCGAAGCTCTCCATCGACCCGTCGACGAGGAATTGGACCGCCAGCGCCGCCAGCACGATGCCGAGCGTTCGGCTGACCACATTGGTGCCGGTGATCCCGAGAAGGCCCACCATCCTCGACGCGAAGAGAAGCGCCGCGAGGGTGAGACCCAGGGCGACCATTAGCACCATGATGAACACCGCCTGGCCTATTGGGTCGCCCTGCAATCGGCTCATGAGGAGAACGACGGAGGTCATCGCCCCCGGCCCCGCGATCAGCGGAATGGCCAGCGGAAAGACGGAAATGTCGGATTTGCTCTCGGCTTCCCGATCCTCCGCGGCCGTCATCGATCGCAATCCGGTCTGGCGGGCGAAGACCATATCCGTGGCCAAAAGGAACAGAAGGACGCCACCGGCGATCTTGAGCGCGGGCAAGGTGATTCCCAAAGCGCGCAACAGAACCTCGCCGAGAAAAGCAAAGACGAGCAGGACGATCCCGGCGATGAAGACGCCGCGCAAAGCCGTCCAGCGCCGCTCGGAATCCGGTAGACCGCGCGTCAGCCCGACGAAAATCGCCGAGATGCCCACCGGGTCGATGATGACGAGCAGGGCGATGAGGTTGTAGAAGACGGTAACCGCCATGCCCGATTCAGGCACGGCAATTGAGAGCGAGTCAATCTTGTCCCTCACCACCGCCGCAACCAAATGGGCGGCTGCGCCCGACGATCCACGGGCCCGGCCGACGCTGCTCTTGCTCCCCGGCCGGCATCGCCGCGCCGCCGCCGGCCATCCTTGGGTCTATTCCAACGAGATCGCGATGGATGCCGCGGCCAAGGCCCTGGCCCCCGGTACCATCGTGACTTTGGGCGCCGCCGAGGGCACACCCTTCGCGACCGCCGCCTTCAATCCGCATCCGCTGATCAGCGCCCGGGTCTTGTCGTTTGATCCGGGCGAGACGATCGACGCGGCGTTCCTCGCGCGGCGGATCGAAGCCGCGCTCGAACTGCGCGAGCGATTCTATGGGTCTCCGTTCTACCGGCTGGTCCACAGCGAGGCCGACGGCCTGCCCGGCCTGATCGTCGATAGGTTCGGCGATCACCTCGTCGTCCAGGTCAATAGCGCCGCCATGGAGATGCTCTGGCCGATTCTATGGGAGGTTTTGGAACGGCTCCTTAGGCCGCGCGTGGCGATCCTGCGCAACGATTCGGCGGCACGCGCCCAGGAAGGACTGAAAGAGGAGACGCAAATCATCAGGGGCGACGTCACCGGCCCGGTGGAGCTAGTGGAGAACGAAACGCGATTTCTCGCCGACCTCCTCACGGGGCAAAAGACCGGTTGGTTCTTCGACCAACGCGAGAATCGGCGGGCCGTCGCTATCTTAGCCAAGGGGCGCCGTGTCCTCGATCTCTATAGCTATGGCGGCGGGTTTGCCCTGGCGGCGGCGCGCGCCGGCGCCCGCGAAGTTGTTGCCGTCGATCGTTCGGCCCCGGCTTTGGCGCTGGCGGAAGCCGCGGCGCGACTCAACGGAGTCACCGCGGTTTGCCGCTTTGTCCGCGCCGAGGTTTTCGCGGAAATGGCCCGCATGGACGATGTGGGTGAGCGATTCGAAATCGTCGTCGCCGATCCCCCGGCCTTCGTCAAATCGAAGAAGGATCTCGGCGCGGGTGTTAAAGGCTACCGCAAGATGACGCGCCTCGCCGCGAAGCTGGTGGCGCCGCGCGGCCTGTTATTTGTCGCCTCGTGTTCGCACAATGTCGAATTGGCGATGTTCGCCGACCAAATTCGCCGAGGAATTTCCGAGGCCGGACGACACGGTCGTATTCTGTCCACGACCGGAGCCGGGCCCGATCACCCGGTTCATCCCTTCCTGCCGGAATCCGCCTATCTGAAGGCGCAACTTCTTCAATTGGACTGATTCGGGCTATTGGCGAGCAGGGTTTCTCCGCCCGTTCCCTGCCAGCAGAGCTGCTCCAGCGCCTAGTGTTTGCCGTCATAGGCGTTGCGGATCAGCGCGAAAACCGTGCCGACACCAACGACAAATACGACCAGCCCGGCGCCATAGATGAAGTCATTAGTGCCCTTCGCCGCCATGAACAACCCGGCCAAGCTGAGAGCACCCCCATAAATTCCGGCCAACCATTTTGCGTACGGAAGCATCGTCGTCCCCTTTCAAATGCCGCCTATGCCGCCTCGTCCACGGGCAAGGCCAGATGAAATACCGTACCCTTAGACGAGGACTCCGCCAGTTCAATATCCCCACCGTGCGCGCGCATCAAGTCGCGTGCGATGGCAAGGCCGAGCCCGGTGCCGCCCGGACGGGCCGACCCGGCGAAGGGCTGGAACAGCTTATTGCGTGCTTTTGCCGGCACGCCCGGCCCGTCATCGCGCACTTCGACCACCAGTTTTCCGGGAATCAGACGGGTTCGCACCTGGACGCTGCTCGCCCCCGCTTCGGCGGCGTTGCGGCCGAGATTGACGAGAACGCGGAAGAGTTGCTCGGCGTCGGCTTCAACCTCAACGTCGCGATGGACAATGTTCTGCCATTGCGAGCGATTAGCGGTGAGCAGCGCGACTACCTGCCCGACATCATCGATCAACGGCCGCAGGGCGAACCGGCGCATCTTGGGTTGAGGCGGCTGGTCTCGCGCAAAATCCAGGGTTTGGCCGCACAGGGCGACAGCGCGGTCGACGGCGCCGAGAAGATTGGGGGCAAGCTTTTTCACATTGGGGTCGGTGCTGTCGGCGAGCCGGTCGGACAGCAATCGAACGGTGGATAGGATGTTGCTGAGATCGTGGTTGATCTTGGTCACGGCCGAACCGAGCGCCGCGAGACGGGCCTGTTGCGCCAGCGCCGATCGCAATGCCTCTTGCATGTTGGCCAGCTCGCGCTGCGCGACACCGATTTCGTCGGTTCGGCGTCCTGGGCGAAGGACACGGCGCGCATCCTCCGGAGCCTCGCGGAAGGCGGCGATGCTGTCGATCAAGCGGCGCATCGGCCGAACCGTCAACCACTGCAGACTGAGAAAGACCAAGCTGGCGGTGATGAGCGAAATGACGATCGACAGGCCAAGGATTCGCTCGGAATAGTCCTGCATCGCCACGCGCATCGGCTCTTCGTCGATATGGGTCTCGACGACGACGCCGAAATCGAGCGTGGAGTCGCCCAACACGCGCAGCACTCGGTTCGAGCGTTGGAACAACGTCGCCATCGCATCGGCGATCAGCTGCGTCACCGTGGCCTGGCGCAAGTCCACGGTGAGGTCGGGCGGCGGCGGCGATTCAGTGACCAGCATGACGCGCAGCCGGCCGGGCCGGTGCAGGATCACCGCATGTGTCTCGGCATGCCGCAGGAGCGCGATGTTCAGCTCCTCGCCGACCATGAAGTCCGGCGTCGCCTCCAGCGCCAGCGTCGCAAGCTGGGCGGCGGCGATCCGTTCCGCGAGATATGTCTTTCGGAAGTTCGCGATCGACGGAACGTAGATCAGCACCTCGCTGAGCATGACGAAGGCGATTGTCATGACCAGAAGGCGGGCCGACAGCCCAAAGACCACGGGCGGCAGTTTACGGGTCGGTCCTAACACGGCATCACCATACCACGCCGAGCCGCCATCGGGACTTGCGCGCGATCATCCGAACCGAGCCAGGAAACGGACGAGCCGCCTGGTTCGCGGCCCGAAAAGGCTCGGCGTGAAAAAACACCCCGCGGCGCGCTTGGAAACTTCCCCCAAAGTGGGATAGGGGACGATCATTCCCGCCACCGCGCCGATCGACAGGCCCTTTGAAAGGGCCAACACCCAGAGGTTGATGAGTTCGCCGGCCGCGCAGCCAACAATGGCGGCACCGAGGATGCGGCCGCGCGTCGTGGTCACAACCTTGATCATGCCCTCGATGTTGCGTTGAGTGCGTGCACGGTCGTTTTCGGCGAACGACCAGCGCAGGACACGAATGTTCCCGTGGGTGGCGCGCGCCTCATCCTCGGTTTGTCCGACCTGCGCCAGTTCCGGATCGGCATAGGTCACGCGCGGCACCGCGCGATTGTCGATCCGCGCCGGCAGGCGGAACAGGATGTTGCGCAGGACGATGCCGGCGTGATAGCCGGCGACATGGGTGAATTGGAAGGAACCCGCGATGTCGCCGACCGCATAGATGCGGCGATTGGTGGTTCGCAGCCGGCGGTCGACGGTGACACCGGTCGCGGTATGGGCCACACCCGCCGCTTCCAATCCCAGCCCCGAAATATTCGGGCGGCGGCCCACCGCCACCAAGAGGTGGGAGCCGGCAACCTCATCGGTAACCCCGGCCGCGCCCGTCAGCCGCAGCCTCACGCCATCAGCGCCGGGGTCGACCCGAACCACGCGCATGCCCTCGCGGATCTCCACACCCTCGGCCCGCAGCGACCGCCGCACGAAATCGACCAGCTCGGGATCGTCCTTGCCGAGGATCGATGCCATCTCGACGATAGTGACGCGTGCACCAAGCCTGCGGTGGGCTTGCGCCAGCTCGACGCCGATGGGTCCACCACCCAGAATTAGCAAATGCGGCGGCCGCGTCGTCAAATCAAAGATCGACTCATTGGTGAGGTAGGGCACACCCTCGAGACCGGGAATCGGCGGAATGAAGGGCGACGATCCCGTCGCGATAACAAATCGCCGAGCCCGGACGATGTCGTTGCCCGCGATCAGTTCGCGCGCATTCGCAAAACACGCCGCAGCGGCGATGACCCTGACGCCGAGGCTTTCGAAGCGTTCGGGCGAATCATGAGGCGCGATTTCCGCGATGACCCCGTGAACAAAATCGTGGACGCGTCCGAAATCGACCTTCGGTTCACCGGCATCAACGCCAAATAGCGGTGCCCCGCGCACGGCCGCGGCGGCTGCCGCGGCCGTGAGCAACGATTTCGAAGGCACGCAACCGGTATTCAAACAATCGCCGCCCATTCGGCCACGCTCGATTAGAGCGACCGACGCACCCATTTGAGCGGCGCCCGCGGCCACGGACAGGCCCCCCGACCCACCTCCGATGACACCGATGTCGACCTCGATGACCGCCATGGCGAACCTGTTTAGCGGCCCGCGGTGAAATGCCGAAAAACGACCGGCGAAAGGGCCAGCGCCGCCAGGCCGAGCAACGGGAACAGAATCTCGGCCCTGAAAATAGCCTGAAGGTCGGGCGCTGCGCCTTCGTCGAAGACCACGCCGAGACCGTTCCCGACGCCGGAGTAGATTATGGCCGCGGGAATGATGCCGATAACGGTCGCCAAAACATAGGTGACGAGGCGAACGTCAAGGAAGGCCGCCACGAGATTGACTAGCCAGAATGGAAAAACCGGTGCAAGACGCAGCACGAGGAGGTAGTTGAAAGCGTTTTTCTTGAATCCGGCTTCCATGCGCTTGAGGGTTGGCCCGGCGCGGGCGCGCAAGGGTTCTCCAAGCGCGGTCCGTGCGGCCAGAAAAACCAGGGTCGCGCCCAGAGTCGCGCCGATAATGGCGAAGACGGCGCCCCAGATCGGGCCAAACAGGAACCCCGATGAAACCGTGAACAGCGCGGCGCCGGGGATGGAAATCGCCGCCGCGAAAGCGTAAAGGACGGCAAAGGCGGCGCCGGCCCATAGACCTTCGGTCTCCACCCAGCCGCGCAGCATCTCTCGATTGTCGCGCAGCGCCGAGAAGGTCAAATATCGATCGAGCCCGAACCACCAGAAGCCGATCAGACCAAGGATCAGCACGGCCAGTGGAACTAAGCGCAGAAGCGTCGTCCGTCGCTTGTTCGTTGGTTCCACATCGACACTCCGGCTCGGCAGCGCCAGGGCGGCCGCCGCGATGAGGCACCCTGTTTAGCACAGAAGGCGCCGGCGCGAGGGGCACAGGACACCGCCGGCCCTGACGATATCCGTCATCCGCGCATTGACTTCGCCCAACCGCGCCCGTATACACCGGCGTCTATTGGAATTACCGCCGGCTGGCCGGCAGGTTCACGGAGATTCGTCGTGAAGCGGACGTATCAGCCCAGTAAACTTATTCGCAAGCGTCGGCACGGTTTCCGGACTCGCATGGAAACGGTCGGCGGGCGCCGCGTCATTTCCAGTCGCCGGTCCAAGGGGCGCAAGCGCCTATCTGCGTGACCATGCGCGATGAAGTGGGCCGGCTTCGCCATAGGCCCGACTTCCTCCGCGTCGCCGGCTTGCGCCACAAAGCAGTCGCTCCGGGCTTGATCCTCCAGGTCGGCAGGCGCAGCGACGCTGGTGACGCACAACCGGCAATTCCGCGTGTGGGCTTCACGGTGACACGCAAGGTCGGCTCCGCGGTGGTCCGCAATCGGGCAAGGCGACGGTTGAAAGCGGCGGCGGCGGCGATTTTCCCCACCCATGCCCTGCCCGGCCTTGATTATGTGGTGATCGGAAGGGGTGCGACATTGGGGCGGCCTTTTGTTCTTCTGATCGAGGATTTGACGACGGCCATGCGGCGACTCAACGCTTATCGAAACCAATCCGAGAGTCGGACGGCATGATTTCGGCCGCGCGCGCGATTGGGGGCCTGATCGAGGTCTATCGGTGGCTGGTGTCGCCGGTGATCAATGCGTTCATGCCCCTGACCGTGTCCGGTTGCCGCTTTTGGCCAAGTTGTTCCCGCTATGCGCAGGAGGCCGTCCTGCGTCATGGCGCGGTTTCGGGCGGTTGGCTCGCGCTTCGCCGCATCCTGCGTTGCCATCCCTGGGGCGGCCACGGCCACGATCCCGTTCCCGATTTGGCGGCGTCTGCGTCTGGCTGCTGCGATATTCGTCATTCGAAACCCTGACGAGTCGGCCTAGCGGCCGGTTCCTTTTGGCGTCAACCACCCCATGAATGAACAACGCAACCTGATTTTGGCGATCGTCCTGTCGGTTGCCATCGTGCTCGTCTTCGAATTTCTCTACCAGAGGCCGATCCGCGAGCTGGACCGCCTGCGCGAACAACAGACGGCCGCGACCACCGCACCTGCCACCCAGACGCCAAGTGCCGCGCCGGTTGGGTCGCCAACTCCCGTCCTGCCGGGTACACCGCCGGCATCCCCGCAAAGCGCCGCGCCTCGACCCGCGCCGGATATCGCGCCCGCGCCGCGGGTTAAGATCACCTCGTCGCGCCTGACCGGGTCCCTTTCGCTGCGCGGCGGTCGCATTGACGATCTCGCGATGGTGGATTATCGCGAAACACCCGACCCGCGAAGCGCCCCGATTGTTCTGCTCGCGCGGGCCGGTGCCGCCGGCGCCTACTATGCAGATTTCGGCTGGTCGGCGGTCGATGCGTCAGTACCAGTACCCACGCCCGACACCCTGTGGCGAGCGGACCGCAACGACCTATCGCCGGATTCGCCGGTCACGCTGACTTGGGACAATGGACAGGGGCAGCGATTCACGCAACGCTACGAGCTGGACCGCAATTACATTTTCACCGTCACGCAGCGCGTGGAAAACACCGGCACGAACTCGGTGACGCTCCATCCTTTTGGGCTGGTGGTGCGAAGCGGCACGCCGGTGACCTCCGGCTACTACATCCTGCATGAGGGCCCCGTGGGCGTCTTCAACGACGTGTTGAAGGAAGCCAGCTACGAGGACCTTCGCGCCAAACCGATTCTTGAACAGACGACCGGCGGCTGGATCGGCATCACCGACAAATATTGGCTGGTGGCCCTGGCCCCGAACCAGAAAACCGAGACCCGCGCCCGTTTCAGCCACGGACTCAACGCCGGCATCGACCAATATCAAGTGGACGTGATCGATGCCACGGCGCGTACCGCCGCCCCGGGCGGCGCGATCGAGGACTCCACACGCCTCTTCGCCGGCGCCAAGGAGGTCAAACTCCTCGACGAATACACCGCATCACTCAACATCGCCCGCCTCGATCTGGCCGTCGATTGGGGCTGGTTCCCCTTCCTGACGCGCCCGATCTTCTTCGTGCTCGAAGAAATCAAGGCTTGGACCGGGAATTTCGGCCTGGCGATTCTCTTGCTGACGCTCATCATCAAACTCGCCTTCTTCCCGCTCGCCAACAAGTCCTACAGGGCGATGAGCAAGATGAAGACGATGCAGCCGGAGATGACCAAGCTGCGCGAGCGCTACGCCGAAGACAAACAGCGCATGAACCAGGAACTGATGGCGCTCTACAAACGGCAAGGGGCCAACCCGCTTGCCGGATGCCTGCCCATCGTTATCCAAATTCCGGTGTTCTTCGCCCTGTACAAGGTTCTGTTCGTGACCATCGAGATGCGGCACGCGCCTTTCTATGGCTGGATCCACGACCTTTCAGCCGCCGATCCGACCTCGCTGTTCAATCTATTCGGCCTGATTCCGTGGGCGCCGCCGGAGCTGCTGCATATCGGCGCTTGGCCGCTGATCATGGGCATTACGATGTTCCTGCAAATGAAGCTGAACCCGCAGCCACCCGATCCGATCCAAGCCAAGGTGTTCATGCTGATGCCGGTGATCTTCACAGTCATCTTGGCGCCTTTCCCGGCCGGGCTTGTGATCTATTGGGCGTGGAACAACGTGTTGTCGGTGCTCCAGCAATGGCTGATCATGCGGCAAACCGCGGCGGCGTCGACACCCGAGGCGCCAACAAAACCCACGCCCAAGAAGTGAGCCAGTCAACGTCGCCGGAGCCCTCGGACCAAGCTATCGACGAAGCGGCTATCGAGGCGGGTCGGCGCCTGTTCGCGCGCGAATGCACGTTCATCGCCGGCGCCTCGCGTTTGGATTCCGTGCCGATATGCGGCCTTCCCGAAATCGCCTTCGCCGGCCGCTCCAACGTTGGAAAATCGAGCCTTGTCAATGTTTTGACCGGGCGCAAGACACTCGCCCGCGTGTCCCGGACGCCCGGCCGCACACAACAGATCAATTTTTTCGGCCTCGATGGCCGCTTGGTTCTCGTCGATCTACCCGGCTATGGTTTTGCCCAGGCCTCTAAACAACGCGTCGCTGACTGGACAGCTCTCATTCGCCTTTACCTCAAGGGCCGCCCGACCCTACGCCGCGTGTGCCTTTTGATTGACGCCCGACACGGGTTCAAGGACATCGACCGTATGATCGCGACGGAATTGGACGCGGCCGCGGTTTCCTATCAGCTCATCTTAACCAAGGCTGATGAGCTGGCCCCACGCGAACTGGCGAACGCCATCGAGAGCCTGCGCGGCGAGATTTCGAAACATCCGGCAGCCCATCCCGACATCCATGCGACCAGCGCGCAAGATGGGGGAGGTATAGCGGCAGTTCGTGGCGCCCTGGCCGCCCTGGCAGCGCCGGAGTCGATCGGCTAGAGTACGCCGCGATGAGCAAGACGACCGATAAATCCCGCGAAGCATGGCTCGCCAAGGCCAAGACGCTGTCCGAGGCGCTGCCCTACCTCCGTCGATATTCGGGCAAGACTTTTGTCGTCAAATATGGCGGTCATGCCATGGGTGACGACACGGTCACGGAGACCTTCGCCCGCGACGTCGTCCTGCTGAAACAGGTCGGCATCAATCCGATCGTCGTCCATGGCGGCGGGCCGCAGATCGGCCAGATGCTGGAGCGCCTGAAGATCAAGAGTTCGTTCATCGATGGATTGCGCGTCACCGACCGCGACACCGTCGAGATCGTAGAAATGGTGCTGTCCGGATCGATCAACAAACAGATAGTCGCAGCCATCAACGCCGCCGGCGGCCTGGCGGTCGGGTTGTCTGGCAAGGACGGCAACCTTATCCAGGCACGGAAGCTGAAACGCACGCGCCGCGAGACCGATTCAAATATCGAGAAGATTCTCGATCTCGGCTTTGTCGGCGAGCCGCGCCGGATCAATCCGAAGATACTCGCGACGTTCGCGGCATCGGACATCATTCCGGTAATCGCGCCCATCGGAGTCGGGTCGCAGGGCGAAACCTACAACATCAACGCCGATACCGTGGCCGGTGCCGTCGCCGGCGCGGTGAATGCCGCGCGTCTTGTCCTTCTGACCGACGTCGCAGGCGTTCTCGACAAATCCGGTCGACTTATCTCGGAAATGACCATCGATGAAGCGCGCGGGCTCATCCGCGACGGTACGATCCATGGCGGGATGATACCCAAGATCGAAACCTGTATTTCCGCTGTCGAAGAAAATGCCGAGGCTGCCGTCATCCTCGACGGTCGCGCGCCCCATGCCGTACTCGTCGAAATATTCACCGAACGCGGCGCCGGAACATTGATCAGCGCCGGATGAACATTTGGAGTGGCTGGCGGCGTTAACCTGCGTCAAACGCCGAAAAACTCGAGCTGCCACGTCATCTCCTCGTCGGTCAGCGGATAGGCCGACCCCGGCCTCGGTTGCGCGACAGCACGCGGGCTAATGCCGGCCAGCTTCATTTGCAGCTGAGTGGCGACGCGCATGCTCAGCCCGGCACGCCAAGCCAGAGAAACCATAGCTTTGGCGCTACGCGAGGCGACGATTTGGGTCACGACAGACGGCGGCAGGTTGGCACGAACAGCCAGCGCTGCACTGACAAACGCGCGGTCGCCCTTGGTTAACGACGCCAGTAGCGCATCCTCCGTCAACTTTCCGGCCCCGTGCATGGCCCGGGCGCGTTCGAGCGGCGTTTTATCGGGCGCATCGTCTTCATCGTCGAACACGGTTTTTTCGGCGTGCTGGCAACCCA
>CAMDDQ010000068.1 GCA_945892765.1 Asaia bogorensis | reverse complement strand
ATCGCGGCGGCGCTGGCCCTAGCGGCGGCGCCGGATTGGCGGCCGTCCTGGAACATCGCGCCGGGGCGGGAGGTGCTGGCCGTGCTGCGCGATCGCCAAGGCGGGCGCGGCGGGCGCCGCTTGCGCTGGGGCCTCGATCCGGCGCCCGGTTCCTTCAACCAGGCCGCCGAAACCATCGACGCCGAACCGGCCTGGCAACACGGCCGCCGTTGCCTGATCGTCACCGACGGTTATTACGAATGGCGGCCGGGCCACGGGCAGCCCTATGCGGTGGCGCGGATGAAGCGGCAGCTTTGTGTGCTGGCCGGGTTGTGTGCGGAGGGGGTCGGGTCGATCGCTGCCTGCACTGTCGTCACCGTGCCCGCGAACGAATTGATGGGCACCATCAACGACCGCATGCCCGCGATCCTGCCCCTGGCGGATTGGCCGATTTGGCTGGGGGAGACGCCCGCGACGCCGGATGGCGCCCGGGTTTTGCTCAAACCCTATCCGTCCGACGATATGATGTTGTGGCCGGTGAACAAACGTTTGAACGACACCGCCAATGACGACGCGGCTTTGTGCGGGCCTCTATCTCCAACCACCCGCGTCCACGCCTAGACGGCATCCGCTTTGTCCTTTCTCTCCCTGGCCTTCTGCGCGAGAAGTTTGGCGTAATGGCTGTAACAGCCGTGGAGAATGGTATCCATGTCGTACAGCTCGGTGTTCGACACTTCGCCCGGCGGCAAGAGCTTTTGGTGGAGCAGCGTCAAATAGAACGCCTTGGCCAGCAAGAGGCGGCCTTTTTCGCTATTGAGAAGGCGCTGGGGATCCTTGTCGGGCGTTTGAATCATGTGTTTCTGGCTCATTGCGGTTACCTCCGAATACAGAAGGCCCACTCGGAGACTAACATGACCGGTTGCCACGGCAAGTGGGTGCGCGGTCGCGGCAATCGCCTCCGCTGCCGCACGATTTTGATGATTACGCGACCGCCGGCCTGAGTTTGGCGAGGCGCGCGGCCTCCTCTTCGGCTTCGGCCAGCAGCCATTTGCGGAAATTGGCGATCTTGGGCAGCGCCGCATTGGCCTTAGGGCACACCACCCAATAGGCGCGTGGCGCATCGAGCCCCAGCTTGAAGGGCCGCACCAGCCGCCCGCCCAACAGGTCCCATGCGGCGAGCGCGGTTCGCGCCAGCGCAACGCCGTGGCCATCAACGGCGGCATCGATGGCCATGCTGGATTGGCTCAGGACGAGACCGCGGCGATCGCCCGGCGTGACGCCGGCGAGGGCCAGCCAGCGCGCCCAACCCGTGCGGTCGTCCACATGCAACAGCGTGTGATGTTCGATATCGGCGGGAGAGCGCAGGGCATGGCGGCCGCGCAGCAACTTCGGACTACAGACCGGGAACAGCTCTTCGATCCCCAGCCGGGTGGCATGAAGATGCGGCCATTGCCCATCGCCATGGCGGATGCCGAGATCGATGTCCTCGCGCGCGAAATCGACATAATGGAGCGACGCGCTGACCCGCAAATCGATGTCGGGATTGGCTTCGATGAACCGGTCGAGCCGGTGGACCAGCCATTTCGCGGCGAAATTGGGCGAGGTGCTGACCCTCAGCACCCCGGAATTTTGCCGGTTCAGCAGCATTTCCGTGCCCGCGGCCAGCCGGTCGAAGGCGTCGCGCACGATGCCCAGATAGGAACGCCCCGCCTCGGTGACACTGAGCTTCCCGGCCTGGCGCTGGAACAGAAGCACGCCCAGTTCGGTCTCCAGCGCCTTCACCTGATGGCTGATGGCGCCCTGGGTGACGTGCAGCTCCTGCGCCGCCTTGGTGAAGCTTTCCTGGCGCGCGGCGGCCTCGAATGCCTTCAGGGCGTTGAGCGCGGGCAGTCTGCGTTTCATGGTCTTGCCATCAATAAAACTAATGACACCCCGAGAAACGATGCTTTGCGGAATGCCGGCGGCAGCCCCATTTATCCCTCCAACGATGTCCGGGCAAGTGGTTTGCCTGCGACCATGGAGGATTAGAAATGCTGAGGACAAACCTGCAGACTGCCAATGGCGCCTTCGCCCCGGCGGCTTTCGTTAAGACGGATTTTCGCGCCTGGGTCGAACGACTGGCTTCCCGTGTGGGGGCCTTGACGGAAACCGTCACCGGCCAGCGGGCGCGGCGCGCCGGCCGCCTCCGGCTCGCTTTGCTCGATGCCCATCTGCTGCGCGACATCGGCCTGACCCGCGACGACATCCGCCGCGAAATGACCAAGCCGTTCTGGCGCATTTGAAGTCCGGCGCCGCGCCGCTCCTCGCCCCTTCCTCCCTCACGCCGAAGCCCGACCCTCCCCGGGTTTCGGCGCGGGGGCGAGGGGCGGCGCGCCTACCCAATTTCTCCCCATATACAAGACGCGGCACCGGGGTTAGGGTTTCAGCACCAATCCCTTTCGCATGGCACCGAGGGTGCGATGGCGGCGCGTCATTTTTGTATCGCGATGGCCGCATTTTTCTTGGCTGGAGTCGCGACCCAAACCCCGGCCAATGGCCAGGTCGAGCCGGCCATGCGGGCCGGCCAGAAATACCTGTTCTATCTGCACGGAACCTATGTCGAGGATTCGGGCCCCTATACGGTGAGCCGTGTCTACAACACGCGCTACGAGGTCGATAACATCGTGCGCGCTTTTTCCCGCAAGGGGTTCTTTGTCGTCTCCGATTTCCGTCCGCGCAACACCCAGGCCGGCGCCTACGCCGACCGGCTAGCCTCCGAGGTCGTGGCGCTGGTCCAGACCGGCGTGCCGCCGGCCGACATCACCGTGGTGGGGCATTCCAAGGGCGGGCTGATCGCGATGATGGCCGCCGCCCGGCTGGAGATGGCCGATCTGAATTTCGTCCTCATGGCGGCGTGCAGCCGCTCGCTCCGCCGCGGCGGCTACACCGAATTCGTCTCGCGCGAGGCCCAGAAAATGGCCGGTCGCATTCTTTTCCTCAACGAGCGGCGCAACACCGAGGCGGGTTCCTGCCGCGAGGCGCTGATGCGGGCGAAACGGACGGTGAGCGAAGAACGCATCCTCGATACCGGCAAGGGCGACGGGCTGTTCTACAAACCCGACCCGGCCTGGGTCGAACCGGCTTCGGTCTGGGCATTGGTTTGCGGGAGCCCCGACGCGCCCAAGGATTCCGCGCCGGGCGGCTGCTGATTTCTTAAACCCGCGTCGGCGTCGGAGTAAATTCCGCCTAGCCTGGCGGAAAACACAGCTCAAGCCGCGCCATCGCGTCATTTCCGGCTGTGACATGTCGCGGACCTTTCTGTAGAATTTGCCCCTTCGCCACGATGGACATCCGTAATCGTCCCAGAGGAGAGAGCACCCATGACCGCACCTAGGGCAATCAGCCGTCGGCAATTCGTCGCGACCGGCGCCGCGATCGGTGGCGGCTTGGCCGTGGGTTTCGGCCTGCCGGCCACGGGTTTTCGCCGCGCCTCAGCCCAAGCTCAGGCGATCGAATTGAGCCATTGGGTGACGATCGCGCCCGATAACACGGTGACCTTGCGCATGGCACGGGTCGAGATGGGCCAGGGCACGGTGACCGCGCAGGCCCAGTTCCTCGGCGAGGAACTCGAAGTCGATCCGCTCAAGATCAAGACCGAGTTCGCCGATCTGGCGACCCATTTTGCCCGCAACCGCATCTACGGCTCGATGAATTCGACCGCGAGCCGCGCGATCCGCGATTTGAACCTGCCGCTCCGCCAGGCCGGGGCGCAGGTCCGCACCATGCTGATCAAGGCGGCGGCGTCGCGCCTGAACGTGCCGGCGGCCGAACTCGACGCCGAAAACGCCACCATCGTGCATCGCGCCAGCAATCGGCGGCTGACCTATGGCGAGCTGGCCGCCGATGCGGCGAAGATTCCGCCACCCGACGTCAAGACCCTGAAGCTCAAGGACGCTAAGGACTGGAAATTCGTCGGCAAATCGACAAAGCCGGTCAGCGACGTCAACAAGGTCAATGGCAGCGCGGTCTTCGGCATCGACGTGAAATTGCCGGGGATGAAATACGCGGCGCTGCAGTCGAGCCCGGTGTTCAAGGGCAAACTCAAATCCCACGATGCGCGCGCCGCGCTCGCCATGCCCGGCGTAACCAAGGTCGTGGAAATCAAGGGCGGCATCCAGGCCGGCTTCGTCGCCGATATGGACGACGCCATCGCCGTGGTCGCCGACACCTGGTGGCAGGCCAAGACCGCTCTCGACGCCATGCCCAAGGAATGGGACGGCGGGAGCTGGGCGACGGCCAGCAGCAACACCCATATGACCGAGCTGAAGGCGGGGCTGAACGAGAAGGCGACGCGGACCGTCCGCAACGACGGCGATGTCGATGCGGCGTTGAAATCGGCGGCTAGGATTATCGAGGCCGAATATTTCAGCCCCTATCTGGAACACGCCACCATGGAGCCGCACAACTGTACCGCGCTGGTCACCGACGACCGCTTCGAGTTGTGGGTCCCGACCCAGAGCCCGGAGACCGCGATGGACGTGGCATCGAAGCTCACCGGTGTCGCCGTGACCAAGGGCAAGATGAACGTCATGCTGCTCGGCGGCGGCTTCGGCCGCAGGGGTGCGGCGGATTTCGTCAGCCAGGCCGTGCAGATCGCCAAGGAAATGAAGGGCACGCCGGTCAAGCTGGTGTGGACGCGCGAGGAGACGACGCGCCACAGTTTTTATCGCGCCTCCAACCTTTCGCGGATGCGCGCGGGGCTCGACGCCCAAGGCAATATCCTCGCCTGGGACCACCGCACCGTGGCGCAGAACGACACCGAAGGCCTGACGCGCGGGGGCTCGGCGCTGCTTTACAACATCCCAAACATGCGTCTCGAAATCTCGGCTAAACCCCTGCATATGCCGCTGGGCGCGCTACGCGGCGTCGCTTATGCCGTCAACGCCTTCGCCACGCAAAGTTTCGTCGACGAGCTGGCGGTCGCCACCGGCAAGGACCACTACCAACTTCACCGGGCCTTGCTCGACCCTGAAAAGGTGATGGCGAAGGTCGAGGAGCCGAGCTTCGAAACCGGCAGGAACCTGCCGCCCGGCACGCAGTTCCGCACCACGAAAGAGCGCGCCCAGCGCATGCGCGACGTGCTCGACGAGCTGGCGAAGCGTTCGGATTGGGGCAAGCCGCTCGGCCCCAATCGCGGCCGCGGCATGGCCATCGAGGAAGAGACGGAATCGGTGGCGGCCGTGGCCATCGAGGTCACGCTCGACGGGGCGGGGTGGTTCACGGTGGATCGGGCCGTCGTCGTCGCCGATCCCGGCGTCGTCGTCAATCCCAACGGCGCGATGGCGCAGCTTGAAGGCTCCGTGGTCTGGGGCCTGACCGCCGGTCTGTATCAGGAGATCACGGTCAATAACGGGCGCGTCGTCCAGGGCAATTTCGACGACTACCAGATTCTTCGCATCAACGAGATGCCGAAGGTCGAAATGCACTTAGTGCCGAACGGAAAGGGATATGGCGGCCTCGGCGAGGTGGCGGTCGCGCCGGTCACGCCGGCGCTGACCAACGCCATCTACAACGCTGGCGGGCCGCGCGTCCGTGCGTTGCCGATCAAGAACGAGAACATCATCAAACGGACCTGAGGAAGGCGAGCCCTCAGAATCGGCGACGCCAGCTACTGCGTGGCTGGCCCAGCCTCGCGATTGACCGGGCCGGCAGAAGCCGCTACCTTTAGTTGTGATCCGGTCATCGATCCTGCGCTCGCAAGGCGGATTCGCCGTTCTTGTCGGGCTTGCGCTGTGGACGCTCGTGGCGCCGGCGCTCGGCCACGACATCGGCGACAAGGACGCGGCGTTCGTGTCGGATACGAAAGGCGCGGACATCGTGCCCTTCCTCTATCTCGGCGCCAAACACATGGCGACCGGATATGACCACCTGCTTTTCGTCCTGGCCGTCATTCTCGTCCTGCAACGCCTGCGCGACATGATCGCTTATGTGACGTTGTTCTCGATCGGCCATAGCCTGACCTTATTGGTTGGCGTGGCGTTTGAGATCACGCCCGACGCCCATATCGTCGATGCGATCATCGGCCTGTCGGTTGCCTATATCGCCTTCGACAATCTCGGCGGCTTTAAGTCGGTGTTCGGCGTGCAGCCGAACCGCGCCTTGGCCGTCTATGTCTTCGGCATGGTTCACGGCTTCGGTCTGGCCACCAGCCTGTTCGCGCTTGGCCTCAACGAACAGGGACTGATTCCCAATTTGCTGGCGTTTAACGTCGGCGTGGAACTCGGCCAGTTCGCCGTGCTTGGCGCCACAATCGGGTTGGTCGCCTTGGCGCGCCGACTGCCGGTGTTCTTGCCGCTGGGCCCGGCCGCGAACGCGGCCGTCCTGACCGCCGGTTTCGTCCTGGCCGAATACCAGATCGCGGGCTTCTTTTATGGAAGACAAGGCTGATGGCGACGCAGCTTTCGGCGGGCAGAGTGTTGGCGGTCGCCGCGGCCGCGGCGGCGTTGGGCACCGTGATTATGTTCGCCGTCGTCCTGCCCGCGGAATTCAATCGCGACCCGCTTGGCTTCGGGCGGCTTACCGGGTTGGATCGCCTGTCGGCGCCGGTCTCCCATGCCCCGGAAGCTGAGGAGGACGGCGGCTTCCGCTTCGCGCGGGAATACGCGGGGGGATTCCGCAGCGATACCGTTGATCTCGAATTGGCCGGCGCCGGCAGGCGCGGCGACCGGCTCGAATACAAGGTGTGGATGGAAAGGGACGCGACGCTCATTTACGAATGGACCGCTCCTAAGATCGAAAACCCCGAGGATTTCTATTCCGACTTCCACGGTCATACGCTGGACGAGGACGGCAACAACGTGCTCGCGACCTATCGCCAGGCCGACGGCAGCTACGCCAATGGCGCGCTGACCACACCCTTCGATGGCGAACATGGGTGGTATTTCCAGAACCGCTCGGCGAACCCGGTCGTGGTGCGCGTCAAGATCAGCGGTTTCTATCGGCGTTTGCCTTTCGACGACGATGAAAAGTGACATTTCGCCGGGTGCGGTTGCCTAAGGCGCAACGCCTCGAAAAGTGTTACGATGTTCCATCTCAAAAAACCTTTCGGGGAGGGAGCGAGCATGACCAATAAAATCAACATGAACCGTAGGCAATTCGTTCTAACCACCGCGGTGGTCGGCGGCGGCCTGGCCGTCGGCCTGGCGCCGCGCGCGGCGAGCGCCGCTTTTGTCCAGGCCTAGCCCTGGGATCAGCCGGAGCCGGCGGGCAGCATCGAATTTTCCGCTTGGGTGACGATCGCGCCCGATGACACCATCACCATTCGCGTGCCCACGCCGGAAATCGGCAATGGCGTGTTGACCCAGGTTCCGGCCACCTTATGCGAGGAGCTGGAATGCGATTGGTCAAAGGTGCGCGCCGAATACGCCTCGCCGACCCGCGATTTCGTCGAAGGCGGGCCTTATTCCAAGGGTGTTGGCACCCTGGCCTTCTTTGGCGGGCGTTCGACCGCCAAATCGCGGCAGCAGATGCTGTTGCAGATCGGCGCAGGCACGCGCGAGTTGTTGAAATTAGCGGCGGCGCAGCAATGGAATGTTCCGGTGGCCGACGTCGAGGCCAAGGACAGCAAGATTACGCACCGAGCCTCCGGGCGGAGCCTGCGTTATGGCGAGTTGTCGGCCAAGGCCGCGGCCCTGAAACTCGACAAGGACCCGGCGCTGAAGGACCCTAAGCAATGGACACGCCTGGGCAAGGAGAATTTCCTCCGCATCAACATTCCGATGATGACGCGCGGCGAGGCCGTGTTCGGCATGGACGTGAAACTGCCGAACAAACTCTATGCGGCGCTGCGGATTTCGCCGGCCCATGGCGGCAAGCTGAAAAGTTATAATTTCGACGCGGTGAAGGGCCGAGAAGGCGTGCGCGGCGTGGTTGTCGTCGATCCCAGCGAACCGCGCGCCGATCTGAAGGCGCCGGCCGTCAATCCGGCCCCGGCCAGCGCCGCGCAAAGCGGCATCGCCGTGATCGCCGATCATTACTGGCAAGCCAAGTCGGCGCTCGATTCTATGCCGATGGAGTGGGACGACGGTCCCGGCGCGAAATGGACCACGACCGAAACCATCTACAAGGCGGTTCTCGACGGACTCAACGAGCCGGGCGCGGTCGTGCGTAAGGAGGGTGACGTCGCCACGGCGCTAGCCGCGCCCGGAGCGAAGAAGGTCGAGGGCACCTATTTGATGCCCTACGCCGACCACGTCACCATGGAACCGCTCAACGGCACGGCGATGGTCACGTCCGACAAGGTCGAGGTCTGGATGCCGACCCAGCTTCCCGACCGCGCCCATATGGTCGCGGCGCATGAGACCGGGATTGATCCGGCCAAGGTCTTCGTCTACGGCACCTTCGTCGGCGGCGGATTCGGCCGGCGCACCTCGCAGGACGACACGCGCATGGTCGTGGCCGTGGCGAAGAAGATGCCGGGCCGTCCGATCCATGTGATCTGGAGCCGTGAGGAATCGATCCGCCAGGGCCGCTACCGCCCGCTACAGTCCGGGCGCTTGACCGCGGTGCTCGGCGCCGACGGCATGCCGACGGCGATGCTGGTCCGGCTCGCTGGCCACGCCTATCCGGCGAACTTCGCCACGATGCAGAGCCTGGGGCCGACCGGCGGCCTGCCCACCAATGGCATCGGCAATGCGCCCTATGCCGGCATGATCCCGAACTTCCAGGTCGAGGCCAAGCCGGTCCTGTCCAACCTTTTGGGCGGGCCGTGGCGCGGACCCTCGACCCTGGGCACGACCTTCTTCCTTGAAAGCTTCATCGACGAATGCGCCTTGGCGGCGGGCAAGGACCCGATCGAATACCGCCGGGCGCTGCTGAAGAACGAGAAGAATCCGGCGTGGCTGGCCTCGCTCAACGAAGCGGCGAAGCAATCCAGCTGGGGCAAGACCTTGCCCAAGGGCACGGCCCAAGGCTTCGCCGTGGGCTATTTCGGCGAAACCATGGTCGCCAACGTCATGACCGTGCAGGTCAGCCATGATGGCGCGGTCAAGGTTCTGCAGACCGATGTCGGTTTCGACACCGGAAACGTGCTGAACAGGGATGTTGTCACGAACCAGATCGAAGGTGCCCAGGTCATGGGCATCAACATGGCCATGAATGAAGAGCTGACTGTGCGCAACGGCCGCGTCGTCGAAGGCAATTTCGACGACTACCCGATGATCCGCGTCGCCGACACACCCAAGATCAACGTCCATTTCGGTGGCTTGACCGGCGGCGAGCGCTACAGCGAAATCGGCGAACCGCCGATCATTCCGGTGGCGCCGGCGATGGCCAACGCCATCGCGCGGGCGACCGGCAAACGTATCCGCCAGTTGCCCTTCCGCAATGCCGATTTGAGCTGGTCCTAGCTCCCAGCCGAACATCGCGGATTAGAATGCGGCCGGGGGAAACCCCGGCCGCTCTTTTCTTGGGCTGCCTCGGGGCTTCCTAATCGGCCCGGCCTGGCCAGGGTGCCGGGGGCGCGAGCATCAGATAGATCAGAAAAAACAGACCGAAAATCGGCATCGCGACCAGGATCGCTCGGTATTTCTGTTGGGCGCCCATGTCGCGCAGCCGGCCCAGCGCCCAATAGGGGTTCATGACCACGCCGCCAATCGTCAGCAGGGCGGAGAGGGCGAGTCCGAAGGCTCCCGGAAGAATGAATTGAGCAAGGATCGCGGCGAGAAGGAGGCCGAGAACACGAATGGCGAAGTCCCGCCGGTCCAATCCGGCCGGGCCGGTGCTGTGACGAACCACAAGGGTTGCGACCCCGAGCGGCGCGAAAATCAGCGTCGCCAGGACCAGCCACTGCAGAAACGTCGGGTTGACTGCTTCGGGTTCCATCGCCGCGCCATTTCGTTGCTTGCGGTATTCATACGCGGGCGTTGGGCTCGGGGGCACACGAAATCGACCGGCCCATAACCGGCGGCCGGCTCGCGGAGCGGAGCGGCGAGGGCAGGCGAGTCATTTTCTCCGCCATTTTCGCACGGTGAGTTCGACGGCCTGGATTTGCGCCGGCTGCATGTGCTCTGCCAACTCCTGACGCAACGCGGCGGCATCGGGGTCGCCGCCCGCGTCGGCGAGCGATAACCATAAATAGGCACGGAAGTTGTCGCGCTCCACCCCCACGCCGGTTAGGTGGGCAATTCCGAGAAAATACTGGGCCTGGGCGTGGCCCTGTTCGGCGGCCAAGGCGAACCAGCGCATCGCCGTCCTATGATCCTGGGGGACGCCATCGCCCTGGCTGTGCAGCCACCCAAGGCTGTATTGGGCGAAAGCCACGCCTTGCGCCGCGGCCTTGCCAAACCACGCGGCCGCCTCCGCGTCGCTCCGCACGACTCCCTCGCCCAGGCGATAGAGGCTACCGAGATTGTTCTGTGCCTCGGCATGGCCCTGTTCGGCGGCCCGGCGATACCAACGCGCGGCTTCCGCTTGGTCTTGGCCCACGCCCTCGCCTTTGTCATAGGCGATCGCGAGATTGAACTGGGCCACGGCTTCGCCCTGATCGGCCGCCATGCGGTACCACCGCACCGCCTCCTGATAGTCCTGCCTGACGCCGAGGCCGGCGGCGTGCAGGGTGCCGAGATCGGATTGGGCCGCGGCATAACCTTGATCTGCGGCCGCACGATACCAGCGGATCGCCTCGATTGGGTCGGCGGCGGCGCCCTCGCCTTGGGTATACATCCAGCCGAGATAGAATTGGGCTTCAGGCACACCGGCCGCGGCCCCCTGGTGAAACCATGTCAGGGCCACGGCGAAGTCACCGCGCGAGTGGGCGTAGAGTCCCTCCTCGAAAGGCGGCGTTTGCGCGGCCATCAAGGCGAAGGGCCGGGCCGCCTCGGCCGCGTTCGGCAGGAAATAGAGCGATGGAGCCGCGGCCAAAAACCCGATTGCCGCCAATTGCAGAGCGGCCATTCCGCCGTGCATCTTGCTCATGAAAAATCCCCCAGAACCAATGCGCGCCGGAAAAGCCCGAGCGCCGGACCGGAGAATCGCGGTCAATCGCGGTGAAAACAGGGCGCGTTTGTGACCGGGGGGCGGCGGAAAAAAGGCATTTTCAAGACGGTGGCTTGGGGAGCCGTTGCGACAGGCGGCTGGCCAGGGCCAGCGCGAGCACGCTGCCCACCACCTGCGCGGCAATGAATGCCGGTACGTCCTGGGGCCGGATGCCAGCGAAGCTGTCCGATAACGCGCGCCAGGGTCACGGCCGGATTGGCGAAGGAGGTCGAGGCCGTGAACCAATAACCGGCGCCGATGGCGAACGAGACCGCCGCCGGCGCGGCCTGGGGGTCGGCGCGCAGCACCATGAGGATGGTGAGGACCAATGAAAACCCGGCGATGGCCTCGGATAGAAATGCGCCCCCGAAACCGGCCCGAAAATCAAGATCAGGACGTAAAGCATGGCGACCGTGGCGCCGGTGTTGGCGAGGAGCGCCAAAGCGTCGTTCCCACCCGATAGCCGCTCGCCCATGATGCCCGAACCGACCACGGTCGCCACACCAACAAAGCCGTGCCGATGGCCTCCGCCGCCAGGCCGCGCCAGGGAGCGTTCACGCCCGGTCGTCGCGCTGGAGTTGGCCGATTTCCTTCAGCTTGCCCTGGAGCAAGAGGCGGTCGAGCGCATCGAACCGCAAACTCGTGAACAACGCAATCCGCCGATCGAGCAGGCGATAGGCCAGGGCGAAGGCGGCGGCGATTTCAGCTTCGCTGCCGGCTACCGCGGCGTCGTCGTCGATGCCCCAATGCGCCGTCATCGGCTGGCCCGGCCAGATGGGGCACACCTCTCCGGCGGCGTTGTCGCAAACGGTGAACACGAAATCGAGCGGCGGCGCCCCTTGCGCGGCGAATACATCCCAACTTTTCGAATGAAGATGAGCGACGTCGTAGCCGAGCCGGCGAAGTAGCGCGAGGGCTTGCGGGTGTACGCTGCCCTTGGGATGGCTGCCCGCGGAAAAGGCGCGAAAGCAGCCGCCGCCGCATTTTTGGAGGATGGCTTCGGCCAGGATTGAACGTGCCGAATTGCCGGTGCACAGAAACAAAGCGTTATAGACGCGCCCGCTCAAAACGCCGCCTTGCCCGCGCCGGGCTGGGGCAGCAGGCGAGCCGCGCCACGTCCACCAGCGGGGCACAGATTTCCGGGCGGCCGTCGCAGCAATCGCCGACCAGGAAGGTTAGCAGCACGCGGATGCCGTCCAGATCGGCGCCATAGACGATTGAGCGGCCGTCTCGGCGCGAAGACACCAGGCCGGCGCGCTCCAGGATGCCGAGATGAGTGGACAGCGTATTGTGCGGCACACCCAAATCGGCCGCGATGAGGCCGGCGGCCAGGCCCTCCGGCGCCGCCTT
>CAMDDQ010000067.1 GCA_945892765.1 Asaia bogorensis | reverse complement strand
CGCCCTGGTCGCGCTGCCGGTGCTGCGGCTGGAGTCGCATTACTTCGCGCTGGCCACCCTCGCCATCGGCCAGGCGGCGCTGGCCGCAGCCGTGAATTGGGAATCCTTGACCGGCGGCGGCGGCGGTTTGGGCGGCGTCCCGCCAGTGTCACTGTTCGGCTTCGCAATCGCGCGCGGAATGTGGCTGCTTGCACTGATCTGGGGTTTGGTCGCGGTCGGCGGGGCGATCGTCTGGCTGTTGATCCGTGGCCCCCGCGGGCTTGCCATCCGTGCGGCTCGCGAAGCCCCGATGGCCGCCGGCGCCGTTGGCATCGATGCTGGACGCACACGTTTTGCCCTGTTCGTCCTCGGCGCGGCGTATGGCGGCGGCGCCGGCGCGCTTCACGCGCACCTCCTCGGCGTCGTCTCCCCGGAGGTCTTGCGGCTTCCGGTAATGGTCTCGTGCCTAGCGATGGCGGTCGTCGGCGGCCGGACTCGCGTCGCCGGAGCCATTATCGGGGCGTTGCTCCTCGTCCACCTTCCGGAGTGGTTTCGCTTCGCCGAACGTTTCGGCCCCCTGGTCTTTGGGTTGGCGTTGCTGGCGACGATCGTGGCTGCCCCGGACGGGCTGACCGGAGCGGCCGCGCGCCTGCGACAATTCCTTTGGCCGGAGGCACCACCAGCGCTCCCCAAAATCCCCCGGGGCGCCACCGCACTTTTCTATGCGCCGGCCGAGACCGATCTCAGGGTCATCGACCTGTCGAAACAATTCGGGGGCGTGGCCGCCGTCCGCGAGGTGAGCTTCATCCTTCGCGGCGGGGAGATTCTTGGCCTCATCGGGCCCAACGGCTCGGGCAAGACGACAATCCTCAACCTCATCACCGGCATCGAGCGGCCCGATGGCGGCAGGATCGTCTTAAATGGCGAAGACATCGCCGGCTGGAATCCGCATCGGATCGCGCGGTGTGGCATCGGGCGGGCGTTTCAGACGCCGATGCTAGTGGAATCCATGACCGCGCTGGACAACGTCGCGCTGGCAACCCAAAACGCGTTGAACGGCGGCGCGTTATACTCCGGCCGCCGACTGGCGGAGGCGCGGGTGGAGGCGGCCTCTTTCTTCGGCCGGTTCGAAATCGGATTGTCGGCAATGCAGCGCCGGGTCGCCGACCTGCCGCATGGCGTGCGGCGGCGTGTGGAAATCGCCCGTGCGCTGGCCGCGCGACCCAGTATCCTCGTTCTCGACGAGCCGGCCGCGGGCCTCGACCAGACTGAACGAGAGGCCCTTCGACTAGCCCTCCGCGAGCTCGCGGCCGGAGGGATGGCGTTGATCGTGATCGAGCACGATTTCCACTTCCTGTCCGGGCTGGCGAGCCAGCTGATTTGTCTCGATGCCGGCCAGGTCATCGCACAAGGCACGGCCGATGCCGTCAGCCGTAACAAACTGGTCGTGGGGGCTTTTTTCGGATCCACCCCCGGCGAGGATGGCGCTTTGTGAGTGGTGCGTTGCTTTCCGTCGAGGGCCTCGTTGTCGCTTATGGGCCGATGCCAGCGCTTCGTGGCATCACCTTTTCAGTCGACCGGGGCGAAGTGTCCGCGTTGTTTGGTCCCAATGGCGCGGGAAAATCGACGCTGCTGAAGGCGATCATCGGTTTGGTTCCGATCCGGGCCGGCCGCATTCTGTTCGATGGGCAAGCTATCGAACGAATGGCGGTCGAGCGCCGCGTCGCGCTGGGACTTGGTTATGGTCCGGAAGGACGGCGCGTCTTTCCGGGCATGACAGTACGCGAAAACCTCGAGGTTGCAAGCACGGCGGCGCGGCCCGAACGGGCGCGACGGATCGCCGCGATTTACCAACTTTTCCCGGCGCTTGGCGAGAACGCGACCATCAATGCGTGGCAGCTTTCCGGGGGGCAGCAACAAATGCTGACTGTGGGCCGAGCCCTGATCGCCGGTTCACGCCTTCTGCTCCTCGACGAGCCATCGCTGGGATTGGCGCCAAAGGCGTCGCGCGATTTGCTGGCATCCATACGATCGATCGCCGCCGCCGGCACCGCAGTTTTGTTCGCAGAGCAGAAGGTTCCCGCGGCGCTCCGCGTGGCCGACCGCGCTGTCGTCCTGCGTGCCGGGGATGTCGTTCATGCCGGTCGTGCCGATGCCGCTTCCGCGGAAACCATCAGGGAGCGCTCTTTCCTTGGCGCCTGATCAATGCTAATGCCCTGTCCGAAGGTCGATCTTCGCGGACCCTGAATTGCGCGAGAATTGACGCGCGGCAGCGTTCGCAGAGGGCAACCATTGTTCTTATGCCGATGATGAATTCAAGAATGATGAAACGCCCGATCCTTGCCACGATTATTGCCCTGGGTCTCGCAGGCCCGCTTTCGGCTGGTACGGTCGAAGGCTTGTCGGCGTTCGCACGCAACGATTTCGCCGGCGCCTTCCGTGAATTGCTGCCGGAAGCCAAAGGCGGCGACGCCGAGGCGCAGATCATGATCGCCATCCTTTACGCCGAGGGCAAAGGCGTCCGCAGAGATGCCGCCGAGGCGGTTGTCTGGCTTAAGCAAGCAGCCAAGGTTCAGCCCGACGCCGACTATGTACTTGGCGACATCTATAGCCAGGACCCGCAGCTTCGCGACGATGCCGAGGCAGCCCGCGCCTATCGCCGCGCCGCCGATCAGGGTTTCGCGCCCGCGTTCAGCAAAATCGGCATGATCTACCTGAGCGGCACCGGCGTTGCGCGCGATCCCGTCGAGGCCGTCGTATGGCTGTCCATGGCGGCCGAGCGCGGCGCCCCGGAAGCGGCCGCCGCCCTGAAAAAGGCTCGCACCGGTCTCTCCCCGGAGGATCAGCGCAAAGCACAGGAATTGCTCGGGCAAAGGAACCGCCGTTAGGCCGATCGGGGCCCACGGCATTCTTCCTCACGTCGCCCCGAAAATCTGGGGGAGCTTCGACTGTACGCCCTGGCGGTGCTAACATGGTTGCTTCGGCCCATGGAGGCACCAATGCGGCGCTTATCAATCCTCGTTGCCCTTGTCGCGACCGGCCTGATGTTGGCGTCGGCGACACCTTCCCTTGCCCAGGGCAAGGAAGAACTCGTCATCGGCATGTCGCAATTCCCTGCGACCATGAATCCGAATATCGAGGCGATGGCCGCCAAGAGTTTCGTGTTGGACATGGCGCATCGTCCGTTCACGACTTTCGACACCAAATGGCAGTTGATCTGCATGTTGTGCGTCGAGCTGCCGACGGTCGAGAACGGCTTGGCAAGACTTGTCAACCTGCCGGCCGACCAGGTTCAGACACCCAAGGCGGTGGGAACCGGCGTGTGTACGCCCGTCTATGACAAAGGCATCACACTCACCTACACCATCCAGCCGCAGGCGACTTGGGGCGACGGCACGCCAGTGACGACCGATGATGTCCTGTTCACCTGGCAAGTCGGCCAGGATGAGCGGTCGGGCATCACCAATCTGGAACTCTACCGGCGCATTACGAAAATCGATGTGAAGGACAAGAAAACCTTCACCATGCACGTCAACAAGCTGACCTTCGATTACGCGGGGATCAACGACTTCCTCCTTCTGCCCGCGCATATCGAACGGGCGAATTTCGCCGATCCCACCGAATACAAGCGCCGCACGGCGTACGACACCGACCCAACCAATCCCGGTCTTTATTTCGGCCCGTACCGCGTGACCCAGGTCGTGCCCGGCTCCCATATCGCGCTCGAGCAGAACCCGACTTGGTGGGGAGCGAAGCCGCAATTCAAGCGCATCGTCGTTCGCGTCATCGAAAACACTGCCGCGCTCGAGGCCAATCTTTTGTCGGGCTCGATCGACTATGTCGCCGGCGAGCTTGGCTTTCAATTCGACGAGGCGCTTGCCTTCCAAAAGCGCTTCGGCAGCCGCTTCGACGTGATCTTCAAGCCGGGCCTGGTTTACGAGCATATCGACCTGAACCTCGACAATCCCATTCTGGCCGACAAGCGCGTTCGTCAGGCCCTGCTTTTCGGCGCCGACCGTGAAGCGATCAGCCAACAGCTTTTCGAAGGCAAGCAGCCGGTCGCGCATTCTTTTGTCAGCCCCTTGGATTGGGTGGCTACGGACGATATCCCGCGCTACGGCCACGACCCGGCGAAAGCCGGCGCCTTGCTCGATGCGGCCGGTTGGAAGATGGGTCCCGACGGCATTCGCGTGAACGCGGCTGGAGAACGCCTTAGCTTTGAGTTGATGACGACCGCCGGTAACCGCACGCGCGAACTGGTCGAGCAAGTGCTGCAAAGCCAGTGGCGGAAGGTCGGCATCGACATCAGAATCAAAAACGAACCGGCGCGCGTCTTCTTCGGCCAGACCGTTCGCGAACGCAAATACAGCGCCATGGCGATGTTTGCCTGGATCAGTTCGCCGGAGAACGTGCCGCGCTCCACGCTGCATTCCAGCGAAATCCCGACCGCCGCCAACAATTTCGCCGGCCAGAACGACACCGGGTTCAAGAATGCGCTGGCCGACGAGCTGATCGACTGCATCGAAGTTGAGTTCAATCGCGAAAAGCGCCGTTCCCTCTGGCAACGGATTCAGGCTCTTTATGCCGAGGAACTGCCGGTCGTGCCCCTCTACTACCGCGCTGATCCCTTCGTTTTTCCAAAATGGCTGACCGGAGTCGAACCCACCGGCCACCAATATTCGACGACGCTCTGGATCGAAAACTGGAAGGCCCGATAGAGATAGCGAGGCGGCTTGCCTGAATCTCCGCTTCGCCCATGACCCCCGGTTCGACAACTTCGATTGACCCCGCCTTGCGGATCGCGGAAGACGAGGCGCCAGGCCTAACCGGTCGCGGGTCGCTCCTTGAGGTTCAGGGCCTTGAGGTCACCTTTCCCACAACACTGGGTCCACTCAAAGCCGTCGATGACGTTTCCTACAGCATCGCGGCAGGGCAGACTCTCGGCGTCGTCGGCGAATCCGGCTGCGGAAAGTCCGTCGCCGCGCTTGCCATCCTCGGTCTGCTTCCCCCGCCCGGAGCCGTAACCGCCGGCCAGGTCCTATTCGCCGGCGCCGATCTCGTGCGGCTCGACCCGGAGGCCCTGCGACGGCTTCGTGGCGACCGGCTGGCGATGATCTTTCAGGACCCGCTTGCAGCCTTGAACCCGGTCGTGCCGATCGGCGACCAGGTGGGCGAGACATTGGTCATCCATCGCCAGGTCGCGCCGAGCCTAGCGCGGAAGGAAGCAGCCGCGCTGTTGCGGCGTGTCGGCATTTCCGATCCGGACCGGCGCATCACGGAATATCCGCACCAGCTTTCCGGCGGCATGCGCCAGCGCGCGGTCATCGCCATGGCGCTCGCCTGCCGCCCGGCCCTGTTATTCGCCGATGAGCCGACGACGGCGCTTGACGTGACCGTACAGGCCCAAATTCTCGATCTGCTCGACGAATTGCGCGCGGACACCGGCTTGGCGATGCAGTTCATCAGCCACAACCTCGCCGTCGTGTCACGTTTAGCCGACGAGGTGGTCGTGATGTATGCCGGCCGCATCGTCGAAAGGGCCCCGACAAACGAACTCTTCCGGCATCCCGCCCATCCCTACACGCAGGCGCTTATCAATACGGTTCCGGTCAAGGGCCGGCGCCCGCTCGGCTCTCCGCCAACGAAGTTGTCGTCGATACCCGGGCAGGTCGCCGACATGCGAACGGCGGGCGCCGGCTGCCGCTTTGCGGCACGGTGCCCCCTGGTCGCCTATGATTGCCGTGCGGCGGAGCCTCCGCTTCGGGAAACGGGAAAAAATCACTGGGTCGCCTGCTTTCGGGCCGCCACATGAACGGGGCCGCGCTCTTGAGCGTCGAGGGCCTAATTAAACATTTCCCGGTCCAGCGCAACCTGTTTCGGTTGGGACGCGGCATTGTCGTGCGCGCCGTGAACGGCGTCAGTTTCGAACTCCGCACCGGCGAGACCTTGGCGCTCGTCGGCGAAACCGGATGCGGAAAGACGACCGTGGCACGCGCGGCGGCCATGATCCATCGGCCGACCGCCGGACGGGTTCGCTTCCGCGGTCAGGACATGACCCGTCTGCGCCGCCGCGGCCTCAAGGCAGCCAGACGGCATATCGGACTAATCTTTCAGGATCCGTTGTCCTCGCTCAATCCACGATTGTCGGTCGCGCGGATCATCGCCGAGCCGCTCGCCATCCATGGGATCGGATCGAGCCGGGAGCGCCACGAGCGCGTGCTTGAATTGGCCGCCGCCGTTGGCATTGCCATCGGCGATCTCGATCGTCACCCCCACGCCTTCAGCGGCGGCCAGTGCCAGCGCATCGCCATCGCCCGTGCGCTGGCCTCCGACCCCGCTTTGGTCATCGCCGATGAGCCGGTATCGTCTCTCGACGCTTCAATTCAAAGCCAAGTCCTCAACCTCCTGATCGACATGAAGGAGCGGCGGGGCCTTTCCTATCTGTTCATTACCCATGACATCGCGGTCGCCGATGCCATCGCCGATCGCGTCGCCGTCATGTATGCCGGGCGTATCGTCGAATTCGGCGGCCGCGACGAGGTCTTTCACCATCCAGTCCATCCCTATACGCGCGCCTTGCTGGAAGCTGTTCCGCAGCTTGGCAGCAGCCGCGCCACGGTTAGGTCTGAACCAGCGGAGCCGCCAAGCGCCACCGCGTCGCCATCCGGCTGTCCGTATCACCCGCGATGTCCAAAGGCGCAGGCCCTGTGCAGGGAGACGATGCCCGAGCTGACGTCGCAAGGGGGTGCGGGCGCGACACTTGCCGCCTGCCACTATCCGGACTGAAGGACCAATGACCCGCTTCGCCGTCACCCGCGTGATCGAAGGGCTGTTCGTCCTTTTGCTCATGTCCTTCGTCGTTTATGGCCTCATCGGATTGATGCCGGGCGATCCCATCGACTTGATGATCGCCTCGAACCCCAAACTGACCTCGGCCGACGCGCAGCGGCTGCGCGCCCTGTACGGCCTGGACCGCCCGATACTGGAACGCTACCTCAATTGGTTGATCGCAGCACTTCAAGGCGATTTCGGCTATTCGCGCGCCTTTGCCCGGCCGGTCCTCGAACTCGTCGGACCGCGGCTCGTCAACACCCTTGTCCTCATGGTCGCATCGTTGACGGTTGCCCTGATCGTCGGCCTCGGCGCCGGGCTTTACGCGGCGCTTCACCCGCGATCCTGGATCGACGACCTGATCGGCTACCTTAGCTTCATCTCGATTTCGACACCGACCTTCTGGCTTGCGCTGCTTCTGATGATGTTTTTCTCGGTCGTGCTCGGCGTGTTGCCAGCCAGTGGCATGCCCGTCGGGGCGGACACCGGGCTCGGCGAGCGGTTGCGCCATCTAATTCTGCCGGTGGCCACGTTATCCCTGGCATCGGCGGGCGGCTACACGCGGTATATGCGCGCGGCGATGATCGAAACGCTGGGTCAGGATTTCATTCGGACAGCGCGCGCCAAGGGAGCCTCCGAAATGCGCATCGTACTGCGCCACGGACTGCGCAACGCGCTCATCCCGGTCATTACGGTCATCGCCCTGGATTTCGGTGCGCTTTTTTCGGGCGCGCTGATCACGGAGACGATGTTCGCCTATCCGGGGATGGGCAAGGCGATCTATGACGCGATCATGGCCAATGACTTCAATCTGGCCCTCGTAACCCTGCTTTTCGCGACGTTGACAACATTGGTGGGAAATTTCGCCGCCGATCTCGGTTATGCCTGGCTCGATCCGCGGATTAGCCTCGCGGCCGGCCGGGCCGGAACATGACCACGACATCGCTGTGGAGCAGACTTCTCCCGGGCGGGGTTTTGGTCTTGCTTGCCGCTCTGGCTCTTTCCGCGCCGGTCTACGAGGCGGCGTGGGGAATCGATCCCAATGCCGTCGAATTGAGCCAACGATACGGCCAGCCTTCCTTCACCCATCCGCTGGGCACCGACGAACTCGGCCGGGACCTTGTCGCCCGATTGCTGCGCGGCGGGCGGGTATCGCTTTCGGTTGGCCTGGTCGCGGCCTTGATGGCCACGGCGATCGGCACGGCGATCGGCCTGCTGGCGGGTTATTTCGGCGGCAAACTCGATGCCCTCCTGATGCGGCTGACGGATTCGGTGATTGCCCTGCCCCTGCTGCCGCTTCTTATTGTGTTGGCCGCCGTCGATCTGACAAAATTGGGCGTGCCGGCGGCGATCGCGCAATCCGAGGACGTCAGTCTTTACCGCATCGTTGTTATCACCGGGCTGGCAAGCTGGACGACGGTTGCGAGGCTGGTCCGCGGCGAAACGCTCGCGCTACGCGAACGCGAATTCGTGTTGGCCGCCATTGGCCAGGGGGCGGGCTCATTTCGCGTCATGTTCGTTCATATTTTCCCCAACGCGCTGACGCCGATCATCGTCGCCGCAACTTTGTCCGTCGGCAATGTCATCCTGTTCGAATCGGTGCTCAGTTTCCTTGGACTCGGCATCCAACCGCCGATCGCAAGCTGGGGCAACATGCTGACCCACGCTCAGGAAACGATCTGGAGCGCACCGGCGCTGGCGATCTATCCGGGTGTTCTCATCTTGATCGTGGTCGCCAATTGCAACCTCCTCGGCGACCGCCTCCGCGACAGTCTGGATCCGCGCTCTCGCGGGCGATGAAGATGACGGGCGAGTTTCCGCCAATCCAAGGGTTGGCGCCTTCTCCGAAAATGGGATAGCAAGGCGGCCATGGCCGAGCCGCCCGCGTCCTCCAGCACCCCGCGCATTCATCCCGTCATCCTGTCCGGCGGCTCGGGAACACGCCTGTGGCCAATGTCGCGCGAAAGTCTTCCGAAGCAGCTTCTGCCGCTGGCGTCGGCCGACAGTCTTCTGCAGGAGACCGTGCGTCGGGTGTTCGGCGCCGATTTCGCGCCGGCGCTGATCGTCTGCAACAACGACCATCGTTTCGTCATCGCCGAGCAGCTACAGCGCATCGCGGCCAAACCGCGCGAAATCGTGCTGGAGCCGTCGGCCCGGAACACCGCGCCGGCGGCCATCGTCGCCGCGCTCCTCTTGGCCGAATCCGATCCCGACGCGCTGTTGCTGGTTTTGCCATCCGATCATTTGATCCGCGACGTCCGCGGCTTTCACCTTGCGCTTAAGCAGGCCGCTTCTGTTGCGCGCAGTGGCATGCTCGTCACCTTTGGCGCCAAGCCGTCCAAGGCGGAGACCGGTTATGGATATATCCGTCGCGGCGTGGCGCTCGACGGAGCCGCGGGAAGTTATCGCGTCGATCGATTTGTCGAGAAACCGGACGCGGCACGCGCCACGGTCTTTTTGGCCGAGGGCGGCTGGTATTGGAACAGTGGCATGTTCATGTTTTCCGCCCGCCGTTTTCTCGAGGAGGCGGGCCGGCTCGAACCGGACATGCTCGAGGCCTGCCGCCGGGCCCTTGCCAATGCCCGGCACGACCTCGATTTCCTGCGTCTGGGCGCCGACGATTTCGACGCCGCGCCCGCGCGGTCCATTGACCATGCGGTGATGGAGCACACCGACTCCGCCGCCGTTATTCCCATCGATATCGGCTGGAGCGACGTGGGTTCCTGGTCCTCCCTGTGGGACATCGGCGATAAAGACGAGGCGGAAAACGTGGTGGCCGGCGACGTTGCCATCCACGCCGTGCGCCGATCCTATGTGCGCGGCGAAGGGCGCCTCGTCTGCGCCCTGGGCGTTGAGGATTTGATCATCGTCGCCACCGACGATGTTGTGTTGGTGGCCGCGATGGACCGCGCCCAGGAGGTCCGCGGTATTGTCGAGAGACTAAAGGCGTCCGGCCGGAGCGAGCCGATGAACCATGCCTGGGTCCATCGGCCCTGGGGCAGCTTTCAGACCATCGACTCTGGCGACCGCTTTCAGGTCAAACGCCTTTCGGTGAAACCCGGCGCGCGCCTGTCTTTGCAAAAACATGCCCGCCGCGCCGAACATTGGGTCATCGTCAACGGAACCGCCCGCGTCACCCGGGGCGGGGAGACGCTGACGCTGGTCGAAAACCAATCGACCTACATCCCGCTGGGCGTCGTTCACCGGCTGGAGAATCCGGGCCCCGGCCCGCTTAACCTTATCGAAGTCCAGTCCGGCAGCTACTTGGGCGAAGACGACATCGTGCGCCTGGACGACAATTATGGGCGAAGCTAACCGGCCCGACATCCCTGCCGGCGTGGTTCATGCGCCGGAAATCGGCCTGCCCGGCCTCGACTGGTTCAATGTTTCTGCGCCGCTGACGCTGGCGGCTCTCCGCGGCAAACTTGTCATCCTCGATTTCTGGACGTTCTGCTGCATCAACTGCATGCAGGTGCTGCCGTGCTTGCGCCGCGTCGAAGAGGCCTTTCCCAAGGACGTCGCCGTTATCGGCGTCCATTCGCCGAAATTCGCCGCCGAGCGAACCGCCGGGAACGTTGCCGCGGCCGTCGCCCGCTACGACATCCGCCATCCGGTGGTGAGCGATGCCGATTTTCGCATATGGCGAAGTTATGCCGTGCGCGCCTGGCCGACGCTGGTCTTCGTGTCGCCCACCGGCTACGTGGTCGGGCAGCATTCCGGCGAACCCGATGCCGAGCGCCTGCTCGCCGCGGTCGGCGACTTGATCGCGCAGTACCGCCACCAAGGCGCGATGACGCCTTCGCTCTTGCCGCTGGCGATTCCGACCGGCCCGCCCGCCAGGCTGCGTTTTCCCGGCAAGATCAAACGCCTCCCGGGAAACGCGCGGATTTGGGCGGTCGCCGATTCCGGGCACCATCAAATCGCCCTCTTGGACGATCAAGGCCGCGACATCGACCGCATCGGCTCCGGCGCCCCGGGCCTCGTCGACGGCTCTCGGCAAACCGCGGGTTTCCATGCCCCCCAGGGACTTGTTGGTGATGCCGAAGCCATCTACGTCGCCGACACCGGCAATCACGCGATCCGCCGCATCGATCGGGAGAGCGGGACGGTAACCACTTTGGCGGGCACGGGAGAACGCGGGCCCGGCCTGCCCGGCGACGGAACACCGGGACGCGCGGTCGCCTTGGCGTCGCCCTGGGATCTCGAAATCGACGCCGGGCGTTTGTTTTTCGCCAATGCCGGAAGCCATCAACTCGGCGAAATCGACTTGCGAGGTGGGGTCCTATACCTGCTCGCCGGGTCCGGTGCCGAAAGCATCGTCGACGGCCCGGCGGAAGAAGCCGCGCTCGCGCAGCCAAGCGGCCTGACCCTCGATGCGCGCCATGATTTTCTGTATTTCGTGGACAGCGAGACATCGTCCGTGAGGCGGCTTTCCCTACGGGGCGAGAGGCAGGTCGAGACGCTGGTCGGGACCGGGCTTTTCGATTTCGGCGCTCAGAATGGCGCTTTCTCGGAAGCCCGGCTGCAACATCCTCTCGGCCTGACCATCTCTGAAAAAGAGATCGTCGTCGCCGACAGTTACAATGGCCGCCTTCGCAGCCTCCACCTCGGAGCAAGGCGGGTGTCGGACTTCGATGATGGTTTCGTCTGCGCCGATCCGGTGTGTCTGCCCTTTGGCGAACCGGCCGGCGTTGTTGCGGATGGCGCCGACCGGCTGCTGATGGCCGACACCAACAACCACCGGATCGTCGAATTTCGCCGCACCGCGCGCATTTACCGAACCTGGGCGGCGTAGAGGGAATGCCGATGACGACGCACCTCGGCGACTCGCTGGCCAGCCGCGACATCGCCAGCCTGATTCACCCCTATACGAACTTGAAGCTGCATGAGCGCGACGGCCCCCTCGTCATTACCCGCGGCAAGGGAATCCATGTCTATGACGATGCCGGGAAGGAATATATCGAGGGCCTGGCCGGGCTGTGGTGCGTCTCGCTCGGCTTCGATGAAGAACGCCTGATCGAGGCCGCGACGCGCCAGTTGCGCCAGCTTCCCTTCTACCATTCATTCGGCGGCAAATCGCACGACGCCGCCATCGAACTCGCCGAGCGGCTGCTGGCTTTGGCGCCGGTGCCGATGGCGCGCGTGTTTTTCGCCGATTCCGGTTCCGAGGCGGTCGACACCGCGATCAAGCTGGTCTGGTACTACAACAACGCCCTCGGCCGGCCGCGCAAGAAAAAGATCATTGCCCGCACCAAGGGTTATCACGGCGTCACCGTCGCCACGGCGAGTCTGACCGGACTTCCCAACAATCACCGCGATTTCGATTTGCCGATCGCGGGCATGCTGCATACCGACTGCCCCCACCACTACGGCTTCGCCCGCGATGGCGAGAGCGAGGAGGATTTCGCGACGCGCCTCGCCGCCAATCTCGAGACTTTGATCCTGGCCGAAGGTCCGGACACGATCGCCGCCTTCTTTGCCGAGCCGGTGATGGGCGCCGGCGGCGTCCTGGTGCCGCCGCGTACCTATTTCGCGAAGATTCAGCCGATGCTGCG
>CAMDDQ010000066.1 GCA_945892765.1 Asaia bogorensis | reverse complement strand
GGCGTCGCCGCCGGAATCGTCAGCGGGCGCGGCGATGTCGGCGCGGCGATCATCACCGGCGGCGCGCAGGTGGGCCAGCGTTCGATACTTCAGTACAGCCGCGAACAGGAATCCGCCGCCGACCAGGCCGGAATCGCATTCCTAGAGGCCACCGGGCAATCTCCGCGCGGCATAATGGAATTTCTGAGCGTGCTGCAGGACCAGGAATTGCTGACCGTGGGCCGCCAAGACCCTTATGTCCGCACCCACCCCATCACCTCCGAGCGCGCCAGCGCGATGCGCGCGGCGTTAGACCGTTCGCGCTTCGCCGACGCCCGCATCTCTCCCGAATTTGCGACGATGCACCGCCGAATGCGCGCCAAGCTCCTTGGCTTCATGGAACCCGAACGCGCATTGAGCGAATACAAAGAAGGCGATCCAAGCATCGAGGCGCGTTACGCCCGTGCCATCGCCTATTACAAGAAGCCCGACCTGGCGCGCGCCCTGCCGTTGGTCGACGGTCTGATCGCGGCGAGCCCCAACGATCCCTATTTCCATGAGCTGAAGGGGCAGGTGTTGTTTGAGAACGGCCGCGCCGCCGAGGCGCTGGGCTCGTACGAACGTGCGGTGGCGTTGATGCCCGACCAGCCGCTGCTCCGCACATCTCTCGCCCAGGTCCAGCTCGAATTGAACACTCCTGCGCTGATAAAGCCGGCGCTCGACAATCTCAACCGCGCGGTCGCGGCCGACCGGGGCAACGGGTTGACATGGCAGTTGCTGGCCGTGGCCTATGGTCGGGACGGTCAGACCGGAATGCTGGCGCTGGCGCTCGCCGAACGCGCCAGCCTTCAAGGCAACAAGAGCGAGGCCCGCCAGCAGGCCGACCGCGCCGAGCGCCTCTTACCGCACGGCTCTCCGGGCTGGCTGCGCGCGCAGGATATTAAGGTCGAAGCCGAGAAAAGGGATTGAACGCCCCCACGGAATCCGATGCCTGGAGATTCGGGCGGGGAATTCGGCGAGCGACCCGGGCGATGTCCATTCTGATCTTGGCGGCGGCCGGCGGCTGCGCCGCCCCCCCGGCGTCGATAGGCCTCGACGGCAGATTGGCGATATTCGAACCCGGCATCGGGTTCGCTTCCGAAATTCCCCCTGATCCCTGGACGATGAATGACGCGGCCCAGCGCGGCGGGGCCGCGTTGGGCGCGAGGGACGGCGTACCGGCCCTACGCCTGGCCGGTGGCCGCAACGAACCGGCATTTGGCCTACGTATGTCGACACCCTTGCTGGCGACACCCTATTTGCATTGGGGCTGGCAGGTCGATCCCGCCAGCGCAGGTGACACGCCCTTGCGCCTTGTCATTGCCTTTCGCGGCGGACGAACCGACTCGGCGCGGCTAGGAGACAGAATCGGCGCCTGGCTTGATACCGAATTGCCGGCTTACGACCGCGCCTATGAAATCGCTTGGGGAAATCCGCCCGGCGCCGTCGTGGCCGCGAAAGATGGGCGCCCGCGTTTTGTCTTGCGCGGCGGCCCAGCCGCCGCGGGGCGATGGTGGGTCGAGACCGCCGATTTGTCGGAACTCTATCGCCGCACCTGGCCGGCGGACGAAGCAGTGGCGGCCAAGATTGTGTATGTCGGGGTCGTCGGCGGCGACCGCGTGGGTGACGTTGCCTACCTCGCGGAGCTAATATTGTCGAAATAGCCCCGATCCGCGGAGCCGGCCGCATCACCTTTGCGTGAGACGTTCGCCCACATTTGCTCAGCGTCTTGCCGGACCGGACGACCTTCCCCCATGATGCCTCGGAAAATTGGCCTGAGTGCCGAAGGAGAATATTCGATGGCAAAATTCGGTCTGCGTGCGGCGCTTTTCGGCATTGCTCTCACCGCACTTGGCGCTGGCAACTCTGGCCAGGCCCAGGACGCTGCCCCTCTCAGCCCCGGCCAAATCAAGGCGATCGAACAGGTGGTTCGCGACTACCTCATGAAAAATCCCGAGCTGTTGATCGAAGCAATCCAAGGCATGGAAGCCAAGGAAAAGGCCAACGAGGCCGAGGAACTCAAGCAGACCATCGCCTCCCGTAAAGACAAAATCTTCAACGATACCGAATCCTTCGTCGCCGGGAACCCAAAGGGTTCGGTCACCCTGGTCGTGTTCTTCGACTATCGCTGCCCCTATTGCAAGGCGATGGCGCCCGGCATCGCCAAATTGCTCGAAGAGGACAAGGATTTACGCGTCGTCTACAAGGAATTCCCCGTCCTGAGCCAGGAATCCGGGGTAGCCGCCCAAGTTGCCGTCGCCGCCCTTAGGCAAGACAGAGACAAATACATGCCCCTCCACAAGGCGCTGCTCGGTCTGCGGCAGTTGAACGAAGACTCCGTGTTCGCCGCCGCCAAAGACGTCGGCCTGGACGTTGCCGCGCTCAAGCGGGACATGACGGCTCCGGCAATCGGTGCACTTTTCGAGCGGAATATCAAACTGGCGACCGACCTTCGCGTGAACGGGACACCGGCCTTCATCATTGGCGAAAAGGTCATTGTAGGCGGGATCGAAATGAGCGATTTGAAGACGCTGATCGCAGAAGTTCGCGCTGCCAAGTAAGGGTCGGAAAGTCGGGCGCGCCCCCCAAGCCGCGGCGACCCGCCATAGCTAGGAAGTTGACCTCTTTGGCAGGTTCATTCATATTTAACTGATCGGTTAAATACGGAGGTTCCCATGCCAAAAAAGGCATCAACGACAGTCGGTGACTACACGCTTCGTGATCCCTCGGGCCCTGTTCAACTTTCTAGACCCTTCGGCAAGAGCGACCTGCTTGTTGTGCTCCATAACATGGGAACGTCCTGCCCTAACTGCACGCTTTGGGGGCATGAGTTCAACGGGATGCGGAAATCCCTGGAGAAAGCCGCATCGTTCTGCATCGTCGGACCGGACGAGCCCAAGGCGCAGGCGGTCTACGCCAAGAAGCGCGGCTGGTCCTCCCGCTTCGTATCGGCCAAGGGAACGAACTTCATCAAGGATATGGGTTTTGAAGGCAAGGCCGGCGACCCGCAGCCCGGCGCATCGGTTCTCAAGCGCACGAAATCCGGCATTTCGATCGTCAAGCAGGTCAACGTCATGCGCGATGGCGACTGCCCTTCGGTGCTTGAAGTAATCTGGATGCTGCCGGGCGTGAAACCGGCGGACGTTGCCTGGAAATAATTTCGACGCCGGTCTTCTTTCTATCCGGGCAGTCCGGCCTTGAGCACGCCTTCGCGGTGATGCGCGCGGTCGCTGTCGTGTTTGTAGTGCAGTGTGGCCAGGTAGCGTTCGCCGGAAAATTGGGGCTCGCGCCGCACCACCTCATCGGCGAGTGATCGGGCGGCGGCCGGATCACCCGCCTGCGCATGGCTGGCCGCAAGAAATGCCAATTGCCCAGGATCCGGCCGAACGATTCGCTTGAAAGCGTCGACCGCCTCGGCATAACGACGCGCCGCATAGAAGGCGCGGCCGAGGTGACTCCAGAATCGCTCGGGGTGATAGGGATTGAGACGCATCGCCCGCTTGATCCACTCAATGCCCTGCTCCGCTTGGCCCAGCCAAGTTAGTATTCACCCTGTTGGACAACGATCAGGTCGTTGTTGGGATTCAGGCTAAGGGCGCGTTCCTGGTGATACACGACCTTGTCGTAGTCCCTGCGGACCAGATTTAATGCCGCCAGGATGCGGTGCACATCGCTGTCATTGTCATCGAGGGCGAGGGCCCGATTGAGTTTCTCGGCGATCTGGCTCTGCGTCGCGGCGCGATCCTGACACCAGCCCTGAACCCAGGTTTGCCCTAGCGTACACGCCTTCCAGGCATGGGCGTGGGCGTAGGTGGGTCGAGGGCGATGGCGCGATCGAGCAGCGCCAGGGCCTCGGCATTGTCGGCGGGCGTCGATCGGTGGTGAAGCACTTTGCCGGCCAGCACGTATTCATAGGCCGCCATGTTTCCAGTCGGCCGGCGCTTGACCCGTTCATGCGCCGCCGCCTCGATCCGCCCAGGCAGCGTAGCCACGATCGAGGCTGTGATTTCGTCCTGGATGGCGAAGATGTCGGCCAGATCGCGATCGAAGCGTTCGGCCCACAGATGTCGGTCGGTCTCGGCATCGATCAACTGAACAGTCACACGCACGCGGTTGCCGGCTTTGCGCACGCTGCCCTCGACTGCAAATTGCACGCCGAACGCCCTGGCGACCTCTTGGACGTTTACGCGCTTGCCCTTGTAGACAAAGCTCGAATTGCGGGAGATGACGAACAAATCGCGAAATCGCGACAGCTCGGTGATGATGTCTTCGGTCAGCCCGTCGGCAAAAAACTCCTGCTCGGCATCACCGCTCATGTTGACGAAGGGAAGCACGACGATCGATGGCTTGACGGCACCCGAATCCGGCCGAGAGGCGGGCGGCGTCGACCCTCCATCCTGCGTCCCCAAGGCGATTTGGAAGACACGGATCGGGCGGACTAGGTTCTTGACGCTGCGCTCACCGAGATCGACAAAACCGATGTCGAGCCGGTCGCCGATTTGGTCGCGCACTGCCCCCAATACGCACACGCCGCCGGGCTCGGACAATTCCTGGAGGCGAGCGGCGATGTTCACGCCGTCGCCGAAGATGTCGCCATCTTCGACGATGACATCGCCCAAATTGATGCCGATGCGGAAGCGGACCTGTTGCTCCGGCGGCACCGCGTTATCCAGATCTAAGATAGCGCGCTGGATTTCCACGGCGCATTTCACCGCATCTACGACGCTGTGAAATTCTACTAGGAGGCCATCGCCCGTGGTCTTGATGATGCGGCCTCGGTTACGGACCAGCGCCGGGTCGACGATATCCTGGCGGCAGGTCTTGAGGCGTCCGAGCGTGCCGGATTCGTCGGCCTCCATCATCCGGCTGTAGCCGACCATGTCGGCGGCCAGAATGGCCGCAAGGCGGCGTTCGACGTAGGGCTTGTCCATCAGGCCGGGGAGTGTAGCCAATGGCGCGGGGCACTGATAGTCGGGCCGGTGTCGCGGCCTGATGCCGAGGCCCGCCGACGGTTAGATGTAATAGGCCGGCAGCGGCGGAAACCCGTTGAACCCGACGGAAGAATAGGTCGTCGTGTACGCGCCAGTCGCGAAAATCTGCACGCGGTCGCCGATCTGCAGGTCGAGCGGCAGGCGGTAGTCGGACTTTTCGTACAGCACATCGACCTCGTCGCAGGTCGGCCCGGCGAGGATCACCGGGCCGGTCGGCCCGCCATCGCGCGGCGTCTTGATCCGGTACTGGATTGCCTCGCCCATGGTTTCGGGCAGGCCGCCGAACTTGCCGATGTCGAGATAGACCCAACGGCGTTCGTCGCCATAGCCCTTCTTCGAGATCAACACGACCTCCGCCTCGATCGTTCCGGCATCGCCGGCGATACCGCGGCCAGGCTCGACGAGCATGGTCGGCAGGTCATTGCCGAAGTGTTTGGTCATCGCCGCCATGATGGCATCGGCGTAGGCGTCGATCGCGGGGATGGCGGAGCGGTAACGCGCCGGAAATCCGCCGCCGAGATTAATCATGCGCAGCTCGATCCCGGCGTCGTTGAGTGCGGTGAACAGCATCTTGGTCTTGCCAAGCGCGATGTCCCATTGGCTCAGGTCGCGTTGCTGAGATCCCACATGAAAAGATACCCCATGCGGATCGAGCCCGAGGTTGCGCGCCTTGAGGATTAGGTCGCGGGCCATGTCGATTTCGCAGCCGAATTTGCGGGACAGCGGCCAATCCGCGCCCTCACCACTCATGAGGATGCGGCAGAAGACGCGGGCGCCGGGTGCCGCGATCGCCAGTTTCTCAAGCTCGCCGATGCAATCGAAGGCGAACAGATTGACGCCATGAGCGAAGGCGCGCGCGATGTGGTCGCGCTTCTTGATCGTGGAGCCGAAGGATATTTGCGACGGGGCGATGCCGAGCTTCAGGCACTCCTCGATTTCGTAGATAGAAGCAGCGTCGAAATTCGAGCCGAGTCCGCGCAGCACGGTCAGGATCTCCGGCGCCGGATTGGCCTTCACCGCATAGTAGATGTGGACGAGCGGCAGCGCCTTGCGGAGCTGTCGGTAGTGTTCGGCGATCACGTCCAAATCGACGACTAGACAAGGAGTCGGCGGGCGCTTTTCGCTGAGAAATCGGGAAATCTTCGGGGTCATGGCTTTGATCTTTCCAATGAAGGATGGCGTACGGCGGTTGGGCTTGACCTAAAAAGGTCCAGAGCCATCGCTGGGTACCAAATTGAAAAGACGAAACGACCTCAAACCGCGTGGCGCAACCGCGCCCGTGAAAACAACTAGCATGCCCACCTCCTGCGAAGCGGCCGTCTCATCGACGGGCCGGCAAGGGAAGGACGCCTAACGTCGTTGCTTAACCACAGGGGCCAGGGGCACGTGCGGGTGCGTCTGACGCGATATATAGATTGATTTTTCCGCTTGCCAAGAAAAATTTCGGCGGCCGCAATTTTCAAAGGACCGTGATATAAACGCCATTGCCCGCTCTTCATCCGAGCCGCGAGCAATTTTCACCCCGCGACGAGGGGCATCGTGCCGACACGTCCTGCCATTCTCATTCTGAACGGTCCCAACCTGAACATGCTCGGTGTCCGTCAGCCGGACCTGTACGGCCGGGAGACGCTCGGCGACATCGAGGCTGCCTGCCGCGAGCGCGCGGCCGCTCTTTCACTGGATGTCGATTTCCGACAGAGCAACGGCGAAGGCGACATCGTAACCTGGATTCAGGAGGCGCGCGGCACGGCCGACGGTCTCATTATCAACGCCGGGGCCTATACACATACCTCCATCGCCATCCTCGACGCCGTGTTGACGGCGGAACTCCCGGTCGTGGAGGTGCACCTGTCCAACATTTTCCGGCGCGAAAGATTTCGCCGGCACTCGATGATCAGCGAAGCCGCAAGGGGCGTCATTTGCGGTTTCGGCGGACAGGGCTATCTGCTGGCGCTGGACGCCATGGCAAGAATTCTCACAACCGACGACAGGCAGCCGTGAAGAATTTCGACATCGATCCCGACGTCATACGTCGCCTCGCCGAACTCCTGCGCGAAACCGAACTCGCCGAGATCGAATTCGCCGATGGCACCCGCCGCCTTCGTTTGGCGCGGTTCGTCGCACCTCCGGTCGCAGCCCCTGCGGCCTTGCCGGTAAGCGTTCCCGTCGACATTTCCGCCGCGGCGGATGTTGCCGCTCACACCGGGACCGTTGTTTCCCCAATGGTCGGTACGGTCTATTTCTCGCCCGAACCGGGAGCGCCGCCCTTCATTTCGGTGGGCGACAAGGTCAAGGTCGATCAGACCTTGTTGATCATCGAGGCCATGAAGGTCATGAACCCAATTCGCGCGACGCGAGCGGGAACCGTGTCGCGCATCCTGGTCGGCAACGGCGCCCCCGTGGAATACGGCGAACCGCTGCTGGTCGTTGAATAGCACTGCGACCGCGCCGCGATGTTCGAGAAGGTTCTGATCGCCAATCGTGGAGAAATCGCGCTGCGCATCCACCGCGCCTGTCGCGAATTGGGTATCCAGACCGTCGCTGTTCATTCCACCGCCGATTCCGACGCCATGCATGTTCGGCTGGCCGATGAATCCGTCTGCATCGGTCCACCCCCGGCGAGCGGCAGCTACCTGAACGTTCCGGCGATTCTGTCGGCCGCGACCATTACCAACGCCGACGCCATCCACCCCGGCTACGGCTTCCTGTCCGAAAACGCCGATTTCGCGGCCATGGTCGTGGAACACGGCTTCACCTTCATCGGGCCGACGCCGGAGCATCTGCGCTTGATGGGCGACAAGATCGTGGCCAAAAAAATGGCCAAAGAGTTGGGTATTCCGGTCGTGCCCGGTTCCGATGGTCCGATCAGCGACGTCGCCGCCGCTTCCGCGGTCGCCGATAGCTGCGGCTATCCGGTGTTGATCAAGGCGGCGGCCGGTGGTGGCGGAAAAGGAATGCGCGTGGCCGCAACCAAGACCGCTCTGCCCGAGGCCTTCCGCCTCGCCCGCGCCGAGGCCAAGGCCAATTTCGGATCGGACCAGGTTTATGTCGAAAAATATCTCGCCCATCCACGGCATATCGAATTTCAGGTTCTAGGCGACAACCACGGCAATGTCATTCATCTCGGGGAACGCGATTGCTCATTGCAACGGTCCCACCAAAAAGTCCTGGAGGAGGCGCCATCGCCAGCCCTGAACGCCGAACAGCGCAAGACCATGGGTGAGACAGTCTGCGCCGCGCTCCGCAAGCTCGGCTATGTCAATGCCGGAACCGTCGAGTTCCTGTTTCAGGACGGCGAATTCTTCTTCATCGAGATGAACACGCGGCTTCAGGTCGAACATCCCGTCACCGAGATGACCTACGGCCTCGATATCGTGCGCGAGCAGATCCGCATCGCAGCCGGCGCGCCGCTTCTGCTGCGCCAAGAGAATATCATCGTTAACGGCTGGGCCATCGAATGCCGCATCAACGCCGAGAACCCGGAAACCTTCCGCCCGTCGCCCGGCCTTATTACCGATTACCACCCGCCGGGCGGCATCGGTGTCCGCGTCGATTCGGCGCTGTATTCCGGCTATAGGGTGCCGCCTTATTACGACAGCCTCGTGAGCAAGCTCATCGTTCACGGCGCGACGCGTAACGAGTGTCTGATGCGGCTGCGGCGCGCGCTCGAGGAATATGTCATCGGCGGCATCGAAACGACGATCCCCTTGCATCGCAAGTTGACCGGCGCCCCGGATTTCATCAACGGCAATTACGATATTCACTGGCTGGAGCGCTTCGTCGGCCTCAAACCCTGATCGCCCGCGATGACGACCATCGACGTCACGCCCGAATTAGTCTTGCGCGCCTACGCCATGGGTCTCTTCCCGATGGCCGAGAGCGCCAAGGACCGCGAGATATTCTGGGTCGATCCGGAACAACGCGGCATCATCCCCCTCGAAGGATTTCACGCGCCCCGCCGACTACGGCGCACCGTCCACCAGGACCTATTCGACATCCGCTGTGATACCGACTTCGAAGGTGTGATTGATGGCTGCGCCGAGGCCACGCCACGCCGCGGAACGACCTGGATCAGCGGCCGGATCCGGGAACTCTACGTCGCCCTCAGCGGCGCCGGCCATGCCCACAGCGTCGAATGCTGGCAGGACGATCGCCTGGTCGGCGGGCTATATGGCGTTTCCCTGGGCGGGGCGTTTTTTGGCGAGAGCATGTTCAGTCGCGTGCGCGACGCCAGCAAAGTCGCGCTCGTCCATCTCGTCGCGCGCCTGCGCGTCGGCCGGTATACGCTGCTCGATACCCAATTCGTAACCGATCATCTCCGCGGCTTCGGCGCCTTTGAGATTCAGCGCGCGGAATATCGAGAAAGGCTGGCGGCGGCGTTGAAGGTGAAGGCCCGATTCTATCCCCGGTTGGGCAGGGCCGGCGCGGCGATCTTGCAGTCGATGACCCACACGTCGTAGACGGCGTGTTCGAGCGCCGACAAGGCCGGGCTTGAGGCGAACATCCAACCCGCGAACAAGGCGCGCGACTCCACACTGGGCCGGACGTCGCGGATTTCGACGAAAGCCGCGCTCTCCGGAGGCTCCTCCGGGGGGCGTTTGCGGCAAGCCCGGACGACAATCTCAATCGTGCCGAAACGCACCGAGCGTTCGAGGGGCACGTCGAAAGTTGAAATCACGCCGGTGATCTTGTCCAGGCCGCGCAACACAGCGATGTCGCGTGGCGCCGGCGTTTGCGCCATTGCGGGAACCACGGCCAAAAAGGCGAGAGCTGCGGCAACGCGCATCATGAACCACCGGCCGGTTTGACCGCGCGAAAGCGCAGCCGCACATAATCGACCCACCATGACCCGTCGGCGTTCCTCAGGTGTGGCTCCACCTCGGCCGCGGTTTCGGTGAGGACCGCCCGCCTTTCGTTGGGACTAACCGCCGCGAGAAAGGCCCCGGCGAAGGTCTCCAGCCACTCGACCATGGTGCCGGGCAGCACCGTCGGGCGCGCGAAATGCGACATTGTCTCGACGAAGAACCCGCCAGCCTGGAGGCGGCCTCGATAATCCTCAACGGTGGGGAAATACCAAGGGTCCTGCTGCCCTGCGTCGATGCCACGGCGGGCGAGTGCGGCGGCCAGCGCCGTCCTGACCGTTCCGACATTGCCATGCCCGCCCAGCTCGGCGACGAAGCGGCCGCCCGGCCGCAAGGCCCGTCGAACGCCAGCAATCACCGCATCGGGCTGTTTCATCCAATGGAGGGCCGCGTTCGAAAACACGGCGTCGAATTCGGGATCGAAGGACAAGGCCTGCGCGTCCGCGGTCCGTGCCTTCACGCCCAAGCGCTCGGCCGCGGCGATCTGGGCGGCGCTGGCGTCGATTCCGAGGACATCGGCGCCGGCGGCCGCGATTTTCGCAGTCAGCGCGCCATCGCCGCAGCCGAGATCGAGGATGCGTTCGCCAGGCCGCGCATTGAGAAGCGCAAGCAGGTCTTCGCCGAGCGTGCTAACGAAACGGGCATTGCGGGCGTAGCGCTCCGGGTCCCAGTCCTGCCCGGCTGCGGGAGCGGCGGCGTTAATTGACCGGCCCCTTGCCCCCCGGCTTGGTGCCGGCGCCCTCACCCGGCTTCGTGCCGGAATTTTCGGCGGCGCTGAAAATGAACTTGCCAAGCAGCGCCATCAGATTGATCGGCGCCTGCGTGTATTTGATCTCGCCCCCGGGCCCGATGTTGCGATCGTCACCACCCGGAACGAGCGCCAGGTACTGGCCGCCCAACAGCCCTTCGGATGTGATCTGCGCGACGGTGTCGGTCGGCAGCTTGACGGCGGGATCGATGTTCATGCGAATGACGGCCATGAAGGTGTCGGGGTCCAGCTTTTGCTCGACGACGGTGCCAACCTTGATGCCGCTGAGTTTCACGTCGCTGCCGACATTGATGCCATCAATGCGCTCGAACCGGGCGAGGAGGTCATACCCTCCGCTCGTGGTCAGGCTGGTGCTGGTGTAGGCGAAGGACAGAAACAACCCGGCCACGACGAGAACCACGGCACCGAGCAGGGTTTCGACGAGATTTTTTTCCATTCGATCACTCCGCTGCCGCACCGACGGCGCCAGCGCGGCGCCGGCCGGTCGGGAACTGGCCAATGGGTATCATGTTTTGCAATAAGCGGGCTGCATCGAACGACGCGAACGGTTCGATTTCAAACCGGGCGCCAGGGTTCATAGTCGCCGGTTGCCTTCTGCCGCTGGCCGCCCGCCAAGAGGTGACCGGGCGGTCGATACGCCCGCGGCGTTCCGGTCAGATTGGGCTGATGCGGTTTCTGCCAGGCATGAACCAGGCGATCGCCGAGAGGCGGATCGGAGAAAGTGTGATGAAGCCAGCCATTCCACTCCGGCGGCACCATCGAAGCCTCGGCCTGGCCCTTGTAGATGACCCACCGCTTCTCGCGCCCGTTGCGACGGCTCCGCCGCGAGCGGTAATAGATATTGCCGAGGCTGTCCGAGCCGACCATTTCGCCCTCGAACCACGTAAGAAGCCGCGTACCGATCGTCATGATCCTCTAAATTCCCCTTCAAAAATGGCCGCTTACGCGGACTATACACCGGCCGGCCCTTCCGTCTAGCTTGACGCATAGCCAGGTTACGCCCGCCCGCCGAGCAACCAGTGCCGCTGCTTCCAACTTGGTCGAGGTTATCTAGATATAGTTCTGTTATTAAACAATATAGCGCTATCAAGTTCCGTTAGATTTCAGGTTGATCGCCAAGCCCTTGGGCCATGTCATTGGATTGTCATAACTTTGTCTACATATAGTAGTCATACCCGCCAGCATCAACAAAATATGGTTGAAATCGCGGGCTCCCCCTCACTACAATCCCCGGCCTGAGATCATCTCGTGCGGTTTGCAAGTTCACGCCGGGTCAAGTATTACCTCATCGTTGCGGGGCGCTCTCAAAGAGTGTTCGGTAATAAAATCTCATGAGTTCAAATAAACCGCTTGGTCTGCCCCAAGGCACCAAGACTCCGTAGGCTTTTTTATTCCTGACGGCCGTCACGAACACACTCCCTTTCGATTTTTTTTACTTGCCAGCTGTACCTATTTTCGCTACAGGTTGCGTGTTCCGTTGGCGTTGCCGCAATATCTAGGGCGCCTTCGGCGCGATAGCGCAACAAACCGTAGAACAGCCGGGGCTGGGGGATTTCATGCGTATCGAGCGACGCTTCACGCGCGCGGGCACCGACGCTTATGCCGGGATCGATTTCCACAGGATTGCTAGCGAAATCCGCAATCCCGACGGGTCGGTCGTCTTCCGCCAGGAAGACATCGAGGTCCCGTCGGCGTGGTCCCAGGTCGCCAGCGATGTTCTCGCACAGAAATATTTCCGTAAACGCGGCGTGCCCGCGGCGCTGAAATCGATCGAGGAAAACAGCGTCCCCTCTTGGCTGTGGCGCCGGGTGCCCGACGAGCGCGCGCTTGAGAAACTTCCCGCCGACGAGCGAAGCCGCGGCGAGACCAGCGCCCGCGAGGTCTTCGACCGGCTTGCCGGGACCTGGACCTATTGGGGCTGGAAGGGCGGCTATTTCGACGGCGAAACCGACGCCCTCGCCTTCTTCGACGAACTGCGTTTCATGTTGTGCCGGCAGATGGCGGCGCCGAATTCGCCGCAATGGTTCAACACCGGGCTGCACTGGGCCTATGGAATCGACGGCCCGGCCCAGGGTCATTATTACGTCGATCCGCTCAAGGGTGAGGTCGTAGCTTCGGAATCGGCATACGAGCGCCCGCAGCCCCATGCCT
>CAMDDQ010000065.1 GCA_945892765.1 Asaia bogorensis | reverse complement strand
CTGCCCAGCGCGTTCCAGCACGGCGACAAAGAAGCCGTCCGTTTCATGCCGTGCCGGGTCGAGGCGAAGGTAGCGATCACCGGAACCGTCCGGCGGCGCGCCGCCAATCGTAGCCGCCCAGACCTCGGGCAACGGCAGCACGGCAAAACCTTCGTGGGAGGCGAGAAACGAGTCCACCTGCTCCTCATTCTCGGCACGCAATAGAGAGCAGGTAACATAAACCAGCCGGCCCCCCGGTTTCACCAACCGGGCGGCGCTGTCCAGGATCCGAAGTTGAAGGGCCTTCAGCTCGACGATGTCCTCCGGCCGCATGGTCCATTTTGCGTCCGGATTGCGACGCCAGGTCCCGGTTCCGGTGCAGGGCGCATCCACCAATACGCGATCGAATTCGCCCAGATGTTGCTTCACCCACTTGTCGCGCTCGGACGATAACGTCCTCAACTCCACATTGAAGGCGCCCGCCCGCCGCAAGCGCGGGGTGGCGCCTCTCAGACGACTGGCTGAGATATCGCAAGCGACGATGTGGCCGCGATTCTCCATCTCCGCGGCCATGGCGAGCGTCTTGCCGGCGGCCCCCGAGCAGAAATCCACGACCCGCATTCCCGGCCGCGCTCCGACCAGCATCGAAGCCAGTTGCGAGCCTTCGTCCTGGACCTCGACGAATCCGCCACGAAACACGTTCAGCGAGGCCAGCGGCGGCCTGCCATCGACACGGAGCGCGAATGGGGACCAACGCGTGCTGCGGGCGTCGACCCCCTCTTCTTTCAACATGCGGCGAGCGTCGGGCCGCGTGGTGCGGAGCCGGTTCACGCGCAGATCAAGCGGCGCCGGCACAGCCAGCCCGGCGAGCACTTTGGCCAAATCGCGACCATAGAATTCGGACAGCGCCGGATGAAGCCATTGCGGATAGTTGAACCTAACCCAATCCGGCTGGTCGCGATGTTCGGCCTTATGACCCACCGCACGGCGCACCAAGTTCAATTCGGAGTCGTCGAGCCGCGCCGGGCGATGTTGACCGCCATCGCAGGCATCGAGGATGTCCTCGGCTTTCCAGCCCTGTCCCACCGCCAGATAGGCGATCGCGCGGCTCCTGGAATTCAACCGCCCGCCGCCAAGCCGCTCGATCCACCAATCGAGTTGCGCCCGCAGGCGCAGCACGCCGTAGAAAAGCTGGGCAACGGCCGCCCGATCCTTCGACCCGATGTAACGCCGGCTGCGAAAATAGTCCCCGGCCGCGACATCTGCAGGGATGCGGCTGGCGTCGAGAGTGTCGAGCATGTCGATTGCGGCCTGGACGCGCGCGCCGGGAGTCATGGGCGACGCGTCATCGGTTCACGGCTGGAGGCCGGCGGCGCTGTCTCAGAGATCGGGGCGATAGTTGGGCGCCTCGCGCGTGATGGCGACGTCATGGACGTGGCTTTCGCGCAAGCCCGCGGCCGTGATCCGGACGAAGGAACATTTGCGCTTCATTTCATCGATGGTGGCGTTGCCGGTGTAGCCCATCGCTGCGCGCAGGCCGCCGATAAGCTGGTGGATCACATTGCCGACGGGGCCTTTGTAGGGAACGCGGCCTTCCACTCCTTCCGGAACCAGCTTCAGCGAATCCTTGATGTCCTGCTGGAAATAACGATCGGCCGAGCCGCGCGCCATGGCGCCCAGCGAACCCATGCCGCGATATTGCTTATAGGAACGCCCCTGGTAGAGAAAGACCTCGCCTGGGCTTTCATCGGTGCCGGCGAAAAGCGACCCGATCATCGCGCAATCGGCACCCGAGGCGATTGCCTTGGCGAGATCGCCCGAATATTTGATGCCACCGTCGGAAACCACCGGAATGTCGTCCCTGGCGCAAACTTCAACGGCGTCGAGCAAAGCCGTCAGTTGGGGGACGCCGACTCCCGCGACAACCCGTGTCGTGCAGATCGAACCCGGTCCAATACCCACCTTGATTGCATCGGCACCGGCGCCGATCAATGCCTTGGCACCCTCCCCTGTCGCAACATTCCCCGCCACGACCTGCGTGGCGTTGGAAAGGCGCCGGACACGCTGCACGGTGCCAATCACGTCTCTTGAGTGACCATGGGCGGTGTCGACGACGACGACATCGACTTCGGCCGAGAACAGGGCCTCGGCGCGGGCAACGCCCTTGTCGCCGACGCCGGTCGCCGCCGCAACCCGCAGCCGGCCCTTGTCGTCCTTGCAGGCATTGGGATGAAGCTGCGCCTTTTCGATGTCTTTCACAGTGATCAACCCGACGCAGCGGAATTCGTCATCGACAACGAGGAGCTTTTCGATGCGGTGTTGGTGCAGAAGGCGTTTGGCTTCATCCGTCGTGGCGCCGTCGCGTACCGTGATCAGCTTTTCCTTGGTCATCAATTCTCGCACCTTCTGGCGCGGATTGGTGGCGAAACGGACGTCGCGATTGGTCAGGATGCCAACCAGGCGGCGCGAGCCGGGCTCCAGGACGGGGATGCCCGAAATTCTGTGGTCCGCCATGCTTCGCAGCGCGTCCGCCAAGGTCTGATCCGGCCCGATCACTACGGGGTTAACGACCATGCCGGATTCGAACTTCTTGACCCGGCGAACCTCTTCCACCTGCTGTTCGATTTCGAGATTGCGGTGAATGACGCCGATGCCACCGGCCTGGGCCATCGCAATGGCGAGGCCGCTTTCCGTCACCGTGTCCATGGCCGACGATACCAGCGGTATGCCCAGCTGGATCGATCGCGTCAGGCGGGTGCGCGTATCCGCCTCGGTGGGCAGCACATCAGACGCAGCCGGTTTGAGTAGAACGTCGTCGAAAGTGAGGGCTTCGGGAAATCGCATCTGGCCTCCGTCCCCGGCGAGGCGCGCCATCATACACAACACCGGCTCCAAGGAAAGATCACGTGGCAGGCGACCCAGGAATCAAGCCTTGGTCAGCCGCCCGTCGCGCAGGGTCACGATACCGTCCAGGCGGGCGGCGAGATCGGAATTGTGCGTCGCGATAAGCGCGGCAAGCCCCGTCTGCCGCACCAAAGCGGTCAGTTCGTTGAATACCCCTTCGGCCGTATGGGGATCGAGATTGCCGGTCGGCTCGTCCGCCAGCAACAACCGCGGGGAATTGGCCAGCGCCCGAACAATCGCCACACGTTGTTGCTCGCCGCCCGACAAACGCGCCGGCCGGTGGCTTTCACGGGCGCCGAGGCCGACCATGGCCAGCAATTCTCGGGCTCTTTCGCGGGCTCGCCGGCGCGGCACATCGGCCACGAGCTGGGGCATCATGACGTTTTCAAGAGCGGAAAATTCCGGAAGCAAGTGATGAAATTGATAGACGAATCCCAGAGTCCGGCGCCGGATGAGCGTCCGTTCGCCATCGGAGAGGCGGCCGCAGGCCCGGCCCTCGACGAAGACTTCGCCTTCATCCGGCCTCTCTAGCAGGCCGGCGATGTGTAGCAGGGTGGATTTTCCGGCCCCGGAGGGGCCGACAAGCGCAATGCTTTGGCCGCGGGCAATCGACAGCGAGGCGCCCTGAAGCACATGGAGCGTCGCGCCGCCTTGGCTAAAGGTGCGGCGGACATCGGCGAGCCGTAGAACCACATCTGCCGCCGCCTCATTCATAACGCAGCGCCTCCACCGGGTCGAGGCGCGCCGCGCGCCAAGACGGGTAGATCGTCGCCAATACCGACAGGCCCAAGGCCATGATGACCACGGTGGCCACTTCCGAAGGTTCCACCCGCGCTGGCAGGCGTGACAGGAAATAGATCTCGGCCGCGAAAAGCTTCGCGCCCGATAGGCTTTCGATGGCCTGGCGGATCGACTCGATATTGGCGCAGAAGGTGAGGCCAAGCACGCACCCCGCGGCCGTCCCGATGAACCCGATGCTGGCGCCGCTTAGAAAAAAGATGCGCATGATCATTCCACGCGTCGCGCCCATGGTGCGCAGGATGGCGATATCCCGCGATTTGTCTTTCACCAGCATGATCAGGCTAGAGATGATGTTGAAAGCGGCGACCAGGATAATCAGGGTCAGAATCAGGAACATGACGTTCCGCTCAACCTGGATCGCGTTGAAAAAACTCGAATTCACTTGCTGCCAGTCGACCATGCGAACCGAATCGCCGGCGGCCTCGACGATGGGCTGACGCATCTGTCCGACGCGGTCGGGATCCTCGATGATCGCTTCCAGTCCGCTCACGGCGCCATCGAACCGGAAAAAGACCTGCGCCGCCGGAAGCGGCATGAAAACGAAGCTGCTGTCATATTCGAACATGCCAATGTCGAAAGCCGCGACCACACGGTAGGCGCGCAGTCGCGGCAATGAGCCAAAGGCAGTTACCGTGCCTTGGGGCGAAATGAGCGTGATCGAATCGCCGACACGCAGTCCCAGTCTTTGCGCCAGGCGATGGCCGATCACGACCGCGTCGTCGCCGGAATTGTCGTCGAGACTGCCCTGCACGATGTTAGCCGTGATGACGGAGTGGGCGGCGAGGTCAGCCGGACGCATCCCGCGGACGAGAGCACCCGAGGCGACGTTGTTCGCCGTCGCCATGACCTGGCCGTCGATGATCGGCCGCACCGCTACGACGCCCGGTACCAACCGCACACGCCCCGCGAGCGCGTCGAAATCGGTCAAAGCGCCACGAGTCGACTGCAACGTCAAATGGCCGTTAAGCCCCAGAATCCGGCCGAGCAGTTCCTGGCGGAAGCCGTTCATCACCGCCATCACGATGATCAACGTCGCCACGCCGAGAGCGATGCCAAGCAGCGAAAACCCGGCGATGACGGAAATAAAGCCTTCCTGGCGGCGCGCCCGCAGGTAACGGGCGGCCATCATGCGCTCGAAGGCCGAAAACATCGGCTACCTTTGGGCCGTCAGCATCGTCAGGGCGGCGTCGGCCGACATCTCTTCACGCTGCCCCGTACGGCGGCGCTTAACCTCCACCGTTCCGGATTTGATCCCGCGCGGTCCGACGACGATCTGGATCGGCAGACCGATCAGATCGAACGTCGCGAATTTCGCGCCCGGGCTTTCTGAACGGTCGTCATAGAGCACATCGATTCCTGCGCCCTGGAGTTTAGCAAAGAGATCCTCACTGGCGCGGTCGCAACCCGCATCGCCGGGACGAAGATTAATCAAACCGACGGCGAAGGGCGCCACGCTGTCGGGCCAGATTATGCCAGCTTCGTCGTGGCTCGCCTCGATGATCGCGCCAACCAGACGCGACACACCGATGCCGTACGACCCCATTTCCATGGTCACGCTCTCGCCCTTGGCGCCAGTGACGACGGCGCCCATGGCCTTTGAATATTTGGTGCCGAAATAGAAGATATGGCCGACTTCGATGCCGCGGGCTTGCAGCCGGCGATCCGCGGGAAGCTGATCGAAGACCACGGGATCGTGCTTTTCGTCCGTGGCGGCATAGGGCGCGGTCCAGCGATCCACCACTGGCCGCAGATCGGCGTCATAGTCGATCGAGGTATTCAGAATTTCAAACTCGACGAGGCTCTTGTCGCAGAACACTTGGCTTTCGCCGGTCTCGGCCAGAATGATGAACTCGTGGCTGAGATCACCACCGATGGGGCCGGCAGCGGCACGCATTGGAATGGCTTTCAGTCCCATGCGGGCGAACGTCCGCAAATAGGCCACGAACATGCGGTTATAGGCGCGGACGGCACCGTCATAATCGAGATCGAAGGAATAGCTGTCCTTCATCAGGAATTCGCGGCCTCGCATCACCCCGAATCGCGGGCGGACCTCATCGCGAAACTTCCATTGGATGTGATAGAGCAGCTTCGGCAAATCGCGATGGGTCTTGATCGCCTGGCGGACGATATCGGTGATCTGTTCCTCATTGGTCGGGCCATAGAGCATCTCGCGCTCGTGCCGATCCTTGATGCGCAACATCTCTTTGCCGTAATCCTCGTACCGGCCCGATTTCCGCCACAACTCCGCCGGCTGGATGGTCGGCATGAGCAGTTCTTGGCCGCCCGCTGCGTCCTGCTCCTCGCGCACGATCCGCTCGATCCGCCGCAGCACGCGGAGACCCAGCGGCAGCCAGCTATAAATGCCGGCGCTTGATTGACGAATCAGCCCCGCCCGCAACATCAGGCGGTGGGAGACGATCTGCGCCTCGCTCGGCGTCTCCCGGAGAGTAGGCAGGAAATAGGCGGATAGGCGCATGGAGGGAAATTCGCGTTGAGAATGGTCGGGCGACCGGGACTCGACTTTAGGGAAAGCCCTCCGCCATGGCAACGTAATGCCCGGGTCGACAATGTTTAGGCTGGGCGTAGGCCAACCTCAGCGTGGCCGACCCATGATTTTTTGGCACTCCGCGGCGATGGCGACCTGGGCCGAATCGCCGATCGGCTGGCCGCCATAGAAGACTTTGCCGTCTTTGAACGACACGACCCCAAGCTGAGCCTCGGGCTTGAACAGATTGGGATTGGCCGGAATACCGAGGCGTTTCTGTAAATCGACCGTGATCGGAATGTTGATTTGGTCGGGAATCCTAATCTGTGGAGCGCCGCCGAGGTCAGCGGGGGCCACCGCGCGGCCACGCACATCCACGCCGGACGTATACGCTACGTCCGGCGCCGGCACATGTTTCGTCACCAGCCGCGCGCAATCCGCCGAGGTTATCTTGACGCTTTGCGCCGCCGCCGGTGTTGCCAGGGACAGCGCCACGATGATGGAAGCCAATCCGCGCATGGGCCAAGCCTACCCAAGTCAGGTTAAGGTAATAATAATAACGCGATGCGACGCGCCCACCTAATTTCCTCTCTAACCGCCACAGCGGTTAGAAACATGATGACTCCAAAAATGCCCTCTACTATAGTTTGCCCACCAGACGATGACGTGACGTAATGTCGCGCGATCCAAGTTTGGGGAGGGTCGTCAAAGCCTGGATCGAGGGGAACTTGATCCAAACTTTGACGTTTCCAAGGCCCGGGTCCAGGCCGGTTTCAGACTAATTATTCGCGGAAAAACGGGACATTCCTCGCGGTGTGCGCCGGGTAGGTAACCGATGCTCATCAAGAATTCGCCAACCACCTCGCCGCCGGTGAAGACAAAGGTCTTTTTGAACAACTTGACCCAATCCGCCATCGGCAGCGGATGATGAACGTCGATCCAAGCGGCCAAGCTTCCGTGGCTACCCTGCAGCGCAGCAATCCGCCGCGCGTTTTCGATGACGGCATCGACCTTCTTCCGGTTTCTAATGATGCCGGCATTGGCCAGCAGGCGCGTCCTGTCCTGTTCGCCAAAGGTGGCAACGATTGAGGGATCGAAGCCGGCGAAGGCAAGTTTGAAGGCCGCCCGCTTCCGCCGCACGATCAACCAAGACAGCCCGGCCTGATTGATTTCGAGTGTCAGCCTTTCGAACAGCACATGATCGTCGCTGACCGGAAAGCCATACTCGCTATCATGGTAAGGCCCGTGCCAAGGATGCCCAGGCGCCGCCTCGCAATATCCCGCCATGCCCTAGGGACGAAAAGAGAATGGACCAGCTTCGATCAGCCAGAAGGTGAACCCCCACAGGACAATCGCAATACCGGTCGTAATCCCCATCTTCAGCCAAAGCCGGGGTTGCGCGGGCGCTCCGACTTCATGACCCTTTTCGACCCGATCCGGGGTCCGAACGCCCCAGGGCAGGACAGCGAACAACACCAGCCACCAAAGGACCAGAAACATCGCAATGCCGGAAACCCAGCCCATGATCCGGCCTCAGACCTGTTCCAATTCAATCAGCGTTCCGCAGAAATCCTTGGGGTGCAGGAACAGCACCGGTTTGTTGTGGGCTCCTATCTTCGGCGTCCCGTCGCCCAACACGCGAGCGCCCGACGCCACGAGTCGGTCGCGCGCCGCCAGGATGTCCTCGACCTCGTAGCAGATATGATGAATGCCCCCCGACGGGTTGCGCGCGAGAAAATTGGCGACAGGCGAGTTATCGCCCAAGGGCCGCAGCAATTCGATCTTGGTATTGAGCAAATCAATAAACACAGTGGTCACGCCATGGGCGGGCTGGTCCACCATGTCCGAGACCTTTGCTCCGAGGGTATCGCGATACACCCGCATCGCCGAAGCCAGGTCGGGAACGACGATGGCGACGTGGTTAAGCCGACCGATCATGAAGTTTCCTCCTCCGAGCGGAAGCTAACACCGCGCCCTGGCGCCCGCTAGACGCGTACAAGGTGGATCTCGGTCACGGGTTTTTTGCCCGACCATTCACGTGCCTTGTTGCGAACCGCCCGTCGAACCGCTTCGCGCAAGGAATCGTCGCCGCCCTTCAGGCCGGCCTTTTTGACCGCATCGCTTATGGCTCCGGCCAAAGCGGCGTGCAATTCACTATCGCCCGCCGGATCGAGGAGGCCGGGCGCAGCGATCTGTAGCTTTCCAACCAGGCGTCCCCGGGAATCGAGAACGATTGTCACCAACGCGGCGCCATTCCAGGCAACGCGCCGCCGCCCCGCGAGAACCGGTCCATTGACCGCAAGCAACCGGCCGCCATCGGCGGCAAGCCGCCCGCTGTGAACTCGATCGATAATGGCGGCCTTGCCCGGCGCCAGACGAATGACGGTGCCGTTCTCCGGAATGATGACCTGTTGCACCTGGCAATCCTCGGCCAGCCTGGCATGGGCCGCCATGTGCTGAGCCTCGCCATGAACCGGCACGGCGATTCGCGGTCGCACGAGCTGATACATGCGCGTCAAATCGTCCCGCGCCGGATGTCCGGAGACATGGACAAAATGATCGATTTCCGTCACCAATTCGACGCCACGGCGGGACAATGCATTGTGAAGCCGTGCTATCGGACGCTCATTTCCGGGAATAATCCGCGAGGAAAAAATCGCGGTATCGCCGCGCTCGAGAACAACGTGGGGATGTTCACCCGCCGCGATGCGGGCAAGCGCCGCACGAGGCTCACCTTGGCTGCCGGTGCAGATGAGAAGCACCTTATCGCGCGGCAGCCACGCCGCCTCGCGTTCGTCGAGGAAGCGGGGCAGATCGACCAGATAACCGTTTTCTTTCGCCGCATCGTGAATACGCCACAGCGACCGGCCAACGAGGGCGACGTGGCGATCATGGGCGGCGGCGATGCGCGCAATGGTATCGAGCCTGGCGACATTGGACGCAAAGCAGGCGACAGCTATCCGACCGACACGTGGAGCGATAAGGGCGTCGAGGCTTGGCCGCAAATCGGCTTCCGACCCCGACACACCTTCGCGCATGGCGTTGGTAGAATCCCCGATGAGCGCAAGCACGCCACCGGCGCCGAGCGCCTGTAGGGCTGCCTCATCGCTGACTTCGCCGATAACCGGCCCGGGATCGAATTTCCAGTCCCCGGTATGCAGGATCGTCCCCAACCGTGTGCGGATAGCAAGGGCGTTCGGCTCCGGGATCGAATGGGTCAGGGTGATCATCTCGATGTCGAAGGGACCGACTTGAAATCGACCCTTAAGCGGGATCTCGGTGATCGGTACGTCGCGTTCCCACCCCGTTTCATAAAGCTTGCGACGAAGGAGGGACGCCGTGAATCCGGTTGCGTAAATCGGGCAGCGCAGCCGCTGCCACAGATAGGGCACGGCGCCAAGATGATCCTCGTGGGCGTGAGTAAGGACCAGACCAATCAGATCGTCGCGGTGTGCTTCGATGAAGGCGGGATCGGGAAGGATGACCTCGACACCGGGCATGTCCTCGCCGCCAAAGGTGACGCCCAAATCCACCATCAACCACTTGCCGTCGAGGGCGTAGAGGTTGAGGTTCATCCCGATTTCGCCCGACCCCCCAAGGGGAAGAAAGTAGAGACCGTCCGAGAATTTGCCGTTGGGCTTGGGCCTACCGGTCATCGTCGCGGCGGCGCGAGCGCCCGGGTGCGACGATGAATCTCGACCAGACCGCGAAGCGTGAGGTCGGGATCGATCGCCGTGATCGCAGGAGTCGCGTCCCGAAACAAGGACGCCAGCCCGCCAGTCGCGATGACGGTCATTTTCTCGTTGCGCTCATCTTGGATCCGGCGAATCAGGCCTTCGATCAGACCGACATAACCCCAGAAAATTCCCGACTGCATGGCCTCGATCGTCGACTTTCCAACGACCTGGCGCGGTCGTCGTATATCAATCCGAGGCAGCTTCGCGGCCGCCAGGTGCAATGCCTCCATCGACAAATTGATGCCGGGCGCGATGGCGCCGCCACAGTAATTGCCTTTGGAGTCGATGACATCAAAGGTCGTGGCCGTCCCGAAATCGACCACGATGGCGGGCACCACCTTCTTCACCAGCACCGCCACCGCATTGACCAAACGGTCAGCGCCGATCTCTTCTGGACGGTCGAGCAGTACTTTGATGCCAAGGTCGGCGCCGTCATCACCCACGACAACCGGCTCGCAACCGAAGTACCGTCGGCAAAGTAATTTCAGATTGAACGTCGATTGCGGGACGACGCTCGCGATCACCGCGTCGGTGATGTCGCCGCGGCCGAGATGCTCCAGCGCCATGAGCTGCATGAGCCAGACGGCGTATTCGTCTGCCGTGCGTCTGCCGTCGGTCGCGGTGCGCCAAACGCCCTTGAGGACATCGCCATCAAAAACGGCAAAGACAACATTGGTGTTTCCGGAATCGATGGCGAGAAGCATCGGGTCCTCTTCAAGCGCTTGGGGCAAAAAAGACATCGCCCGCAGCAATTTTGCGGCGGGTGCCGTCGGGTAAGGCGAGCATCAGCGCGCCATCTTCGTCAAGCCCGACAAAATCGCCCCGCAAAGTTTCGTTGGGGAGGCGCGCCAAGATCACAGAACCAAGCCCGGCGGCCGAATCGAGCCATGACCGCCTGATCGGAGCAAAACCTTCCTGCTGCCACCGTGCCGCCCAACCCGGAAAAATCGCCATGAACGAGTCCAACAGATCGGTCGGGGCCGCCGGAGCGGCTCCTTCCGCCGCTAGACTTGTGGCCGCCGCACCCATGTCCTCGGGAAAGGACACGATGTTGATGCCCATGCCAACAATCAACCAATCAAGTTGCCGCGCCTCAGTCGATTCGGTCTCAAGCAGCAGCCCGGCCACCTTACTCCCGCCGATCAACAGGTCGTTGGGCCATTTCAAGCGCAACGCGGCGGGCGTCGGCAACAGGGGCCGGATCGTTTCGGCGGCCGCTAGGGCCGCCACAAAGCTCAACTGAGGCGCCGCCGAGGGTGCGCAATCCGGCCGCAGCACAAACGAGACGTAGAGGTTTCCGGTCGGCGACTCCCAGGTTCGGCCTTGACGCCCCCTCCCCGCCGTCTGCCGACGCGCCTGTACTAACGTGCCCGCCGGCGCGCCGGCCCGCGCCATGCGTGCGGCTTCGTTGTTCGTGCTTTCGACCGTGTCTAGAAATACAGGGCGCCAGGCGAAATCGACGCCGCACGCACCATTCATCCGCCGAACAACGACTTCGCCGCCGCATCGGCTCCGGCGATCAGCGGCGCCGGCACTGCGAAGAAGAGAAGAACGAACAAACCGGTTCCGATCAAGATGACCGATGTTGCCGGATCGAGAGAGCGATCGAGGGCCGGCCCTGGATCGTCGAAATACATCACCTTGACGATGCGAATGTAATAGAAGGCCGAAACGACACTGCTCAAGACACCAATAACCGCGAGCGCGACCAAGCCAGCATCGATGGCGGCCATGAAGACGTAAAGCTTGCCGAAGAATCCGGCGAGCGGCGGAATGCCCGCCATGGAAAACATGAATATGGCCAGAGCCGCAGCCAGGCGCGGATCCGATTGCCCGAGCCCCGCCAGATCGGAAATGCCCTCGACCATTTGCCCGCGGCGCCGCATTGACAGGATGACGGCGAAGGTTCCGACGTTCATAAACAAATAGATCGCCATGTAGACAAGCACGCCGCGAACGCCGACTTCACCGCCCGCCGCAAGGCCCACCAGGGCGTACCCGATGTGCCCAATCGAGCTATAGGCCATCAGTCGCTTGATGTTGGTCTGCCATATCGCCGCGAATGCGCCGATCAACATCGAGGCAATGGAGATGACGACAACCACCTGTTGCCATTCCCCAAGCAATGGTCCGAACGGTCCGGTCATGACGCGGACCAGCAACGCCACGGCCGCAATTTTGGGAGCCACGGCGAAAAACGCCGTGACCGGCGTCGGCGCACCCTCATAGACATCCGGCGTCCACATATGAAATGGCGCGGCGGATACTTTAAAGGCCAAGGCTGCCATGACGAACACCATGCCGACGACCACGCCAATCGGCGCCGGGTTGCCATCGCCACCCAAAGCTCCGGCCAGATCATCGAATCCGGTCGATCCGCTGAATCCGTAAATCAAAGACGCGCCATAGAGCAGCAGGCCGGAGGAAAGCGCGCCCAGAACGAAATATTTTAGACCGGCCTCGGTGGATTTGATCGAATCGCGACGAAAGGCGGCAACGACATAGAGCGACAGGCTTTGCAACTCAAGCCCGACATACAGGGCGATGAGGTCGTTGGCGGAGACCATCATCATCATGCCGAGCGTCGCGAAGAGGAACAGCACCGGGTATTCGAAGCGCGCGATCTTTTCGCGATCGTTGAACGACATCGACATGACGATGGCCAGCGCCGAGCCGAGCAACGCCAGTTGTTTCATGAACCCGGCAAAAACGTCGATGCGAAACATTCCGGAAAAGGCGTCGAGCCTTTCCATCGGCGTCACCGACGAAACCAACCACGATACGACTGCGAGCAACACCACCGCCAACCAGGAAACGGTGCCGGTCGAACGATCGCCGCTGAATACCCCCAGCATCAGGAGTCCCATGGACCCGAGAGCGAGAACGATCTCGGGAAGGACGGCCGTC
>CAMDDQ010000064.1 GCA_945892765.1 Asaia bogorensis | reverse complement strand
ATGTCCAATCGGGGCATGTACATGCGTGGTCTGTCAAGTTGCGTCGGCGCGGTTGCCGGTCTGGCCATATTGGCCGGTCCGTCGCCCGCTATCGCGCAGAGCGCATACGAAAAACTCGTCACCGCGTCCAAGGCGGAACTCGACAAGCTGGGCGGCACCATCAGAATGGCGCTGGACTGGCCGGATGAGGACGCCAAACCCGTCCTCGCCGAGTTCCAGAAGACCTTCCCCCACGTCAAGACGGTCAATTACGAGCGCGAAACCGGCGTCGATCCGTTCGGCCGCTACCTGATCAGCTTCAAGCAGGGAGCGCCGGCGCCTTATGAAGTCATGCACATCGCCAGCGAATACGAGCAGCAATATGTCGACGCCGGCATCTTCGACAAGCCGATGTTCTCGTACAGCGAACTCAACGCCTCGATGCCCGCGGACTGGCCGAAACTCTCGCCGGCCAATGTCGACAAGAATGGCTATTTCGTTTCGACCACCGGCAATACGCGCGGGATCATCTACAACCCGAACGTCGTCAGGGGTGCCGATATCCCGACGAAATGGGCCGATTGCGTCGATCCGAAGTGGAAGGGCAAGGTCATGATCGACGCCCGCAACAAGATGCAGGCGTTCCAATTCGATCCGAAATGGCGCCCCTATTTCATGAAGTGGTTCGAAGACCTGCAGAAGAACAACGTTGTGCTCGGCCGCGGCCAAGCTCAGCTCGTCCAAAAGGTCGCATCGGGCGAATTCCCGATCGCCTGCGGCGTCAACTACCACACGACCTATCGTTCGATCGAGGTCGAGGGCGTCAAGACGGTCAAATTCGTGATGGCCGATCCGATCCCGCTCGAATTCGCCACGCGCCTGTTCGTGATGAAATCGTCCAAGGCGCCGGCCACGACCGCCCTCTTCGGTCTGTGGGCGATCACCACCGGCCAAGAGGCCATCGGCAAGTTCGCATGGCGCGGCATGCCCTGGAACCCCAAGGCGCATAATTTCGAAGCGTCGAAAGGCAAGGAAGTCGTCCTGTGCGACGGCGACTGCGCCGTAAAATTCGAGGCTTACGAGAAGGAATACCAGACGGTCCTGAAAATCCCCGTCGCCGGTAATTAGTCCACTCGCGAAAGGCCGGCCGGGCGCGCAAGCGTCCGGCCGGTTTCTTTTTGGGCCTCAATCCGGCTGGAAAGTTTCCAGTCGCACCTTGGCGAAATTCCTGGGCATCGCACGATCGAAGCCGGCGCGTTTTTCGGGCTGAGTCAAAGGCGGCTTAGTCGTATCCACGAACCATTTGACGCCGGCGACGATGGCCCCGGACGGTGTCATCTCGGGCAGGCCGTCGATTTGGGCGACATCGTATTCGGCATGGACGCGGCTCGCCACCGACCAGGACAGATCGCGCAAATCGTCGAGGTCGATATCGTCATCGACGGCGACGACTAATTTCGGCCCGATGTCGGGGGACGACAACGCCGCCATGCAGGCGGTCTTCGATTGCCCGAGCACCCGCGGCCTCAGCTTGATGACGACCAGCCGGTTGTCGGTCTCCGGATAACAGCGCACATCGAGCAGGTCGATCCCGCCTTCGACCTGACGAACGTGATCGGCCACCACCTTCTCGATCCGCCGCGCCTCGGCCGCCGAAGCTCCGCCGGTCTGGGGGCGGACCCAGGATTGCCGCGGGGTTTCACTGCCCTCGGTGGCGTCGATCAACACCTTGGTGCCGACGCGGTACATGGCGGTCTTGCCCTCTTCTATGGGCGAGGCGTTGTCGAGAGCGAAGACGCGGGCGCGGTTGATCTTTTGGATGTCATCGGCGGTCCGCACGCGGTTCGCCAGGGCCCAATAGACCTGCCGCATGTCGCTGATGTCGATGTCCTCGTCCACGGCGACGGCAATCTTGGGGTGAAGATAGGGGCTGGACAGGGCGGCCAGCAACGCGGCGCGGGCTTGGCCCGGAAAACGCGGGCGCAGCTTGACCACGACCATCATCGGGGTCACGCCGCCGATGCAGCGCAGATCGATGAGATCCAGTCCGCCGGCGACGCCGCGCATATGCTGCCAGAGCCGCATTTCGATAGTGGTGCAGATGATCGAGTGGGCGTCGCTGGGCGGCAATCCGCATTGCATGGCATAGAAAATCGGATCGCGGCGATGGGTGATGGCCTTGACCCGGAAGAGCGGCGTTCCGCCTTCCTGGGCGTAACCGCCCGTGACCTCGCCGAACGGCCCTTCCGGTGTCGTCTCGCCGGGGCGCAATTCACCTTCGAGAACGAGTTCGGCGTCGGCCGGCACTTCCATGTCGATGGTCTCGCATTTGACCATACGCACGGCCTCGCCTAGCAACCCGCCGGCAATGGCAAATTCATCCTGGCCATAGGGGGCGACGAACCCGGCGCTGAACACCAGCAGCGGATGGGCGCCGACGACCATCGCCGCCTCCATCGGGCGCTTCAACTCCGCATACATCTGATAAATCTTCAGCGCCTGGCGCGGGCAGATCAAATAGCCCGTGCGATCGGGACCAACGATCTGCGCGCGGTGGAAGGAGACATTGCGGATGCCGGTGTGGGGGTCCTTGATGACACACATGCCGGAGGCGATGTAGCGGCCCGGGTCGTCTTGGGAGGTCCACATCGCGGGCACGGTCCGCAAATCGACCTCCGCGCCGATACGTATGACTTCCTTCACCGGCGCCCCGGCCTTGGGCACCAGCACCGGATCGATGGGTTTGGCGATGCGCTCGTTCAGCGTGGTCACGACCGCATCCTCTGGCACGCCCAGCGCCGCCGCCCATTTCCGGCGGTCGGCGACGATCTGGCTGGTCACGCGCCAATCGCGGTGGCCCTTCACATTCTCGAAAAGGCAGGCCTTGCCGAGCTGCGCGAAGGTCTTCCAACTGACCGCCGAAAGTGTCTCGTCGGGATCGACTTCCTTGGTGTAGCGCACCATGTCGCCGCTACGCAGCAGCGCGGCGATATGACCACGGATGGATTGATCTGCCATGCGCGGCTTAACCCGCGTGCCGGACGGCGGCTGCTACGTCGCCGGATAGAGACTCAAATCGCGCCGAAAGAATTCGGGCGGCGCTTCCGGATTCGGCTTCGCAGGCCGGGCACATCACGATCGAGGTGAAGGGAGCAAAGATCATACGTGCCGCGCGCAGAAGGAGTTTCAATTCGGTTTCGGTTTTGGGCGTGAGCATCGCTCGCGCCCGCGCCAGCCGCCGTTTCAAAGTCTCATCACCCTGCGCCTGACGCCCGATCATTCGCCGGGTTATTAGATGAAAGAGCCTTTGCCGTCGATGGAATTCCATGACGCAGCATAACGGGTACCCGAGCACCCTCGCCTCCTCGCGCAGGCCAAGCCTGGACCCGGCCAAACGGCGGAGCGCGGCCTCGGTTCCCGGCGGGCCGACGAACAGGATCTGCGTCGCGGCCAGGTCTTCGCGAAGGGCCTCGTCATACCAACGCCGGCCGGAGTTTCCCGATTCGCCGATCCAGGGCAGCCCGTCGAACGCGGCCAACCCCGCGCGCGCAGCGGCTGCCGCAATCGCCACCCGAAAAGCCGTGGAATCGAAACCCCAACCGGCCACGGCAAAGGGTTTGATTCCCGCCGCGACCGCTACAACATCGAGCGCATCCTGGGCGGAAGCCGCGCGCGCCTCCGGCGGCGCAACCTCGATGGCGGCGGTGCAGCCCCTGGCGAGCAACGACGTTGAGACTTCCATCGCGCGAGTATAGAAAGTTTCGCGACGGCCGGCCGATCCGATCGCGGCCCACTCGTCAGCCGTCCCGAGCAAGGCTAGAATAGGGGCGCCCTCGATCCTGTCTCGAACCGGCGGGGCGGAAGCGACCCGCGACCATGTCCCAGCCAGCCACGCAAGAGCCACCGGCCCCCAGGGCGGAATTCGCCGTCAGCGTCGATCTGACCGCGGTCGTCGTGGCCGTGACCGACGACCAACCCCGCGTTCTTATCGTCCGCCCGGTGGAGGCTTTGACCGGCGAAAGACTGGACGCATTGCCGTCCGGCCCTCTTGAACTCGGCCACCGGACGCTCGAATCCGGCCTGCGCGCCTGGGTGGAGGCCCAGGCCCGCGCCAAGCTCGGTTACATCGAGCAACTCTACACCTTTGGCGACCGCGACCGAACCGCCCTGAATGTGCCGATCGGCCGCATCCTTTCGATCGGTTATCTGGCGCTGGCGCGGGAAACCGGGGCGGCAGCCGCCAACACCTCGTGGCAGGATTGGTATCGGTATTTTCCTTGGGAGGATTGGCGGCGCGGCCGGCCGCCCATCCTCGATCGGCTGGAGCCGAGGCTGCGCCGTTGGGTAACGGTGGGACCATCGCGGGTGGAACAGACCACGCGCAAGACCCGGATCAGCGTGGCCTTCGGGCTGGATGGGGCGCGCTGGAGCGAGGAGCGGGTGTTGGAGCGATACGAGCTGCTGTACGAAATCGGCCTGGCCGCCGAGGCTCACCGCGACGGCTCGCCGACCGGATTCGCTGAATCCGATGTGCCCACCGAAGCGCAGCCGATGACCGCCGATCACCGCCGCATCCTAGCCACCGGCATCGCCCGGCTGCGCGGCAAGATTAAGTATCGCCCGGTCGTCTTCGAGCTGATGCCGCCGGCGTTCACCTTATTGCAGCTCCAGCGCACCGTGGAGGCATTGGCCGGGCTGCGCCTGCACAAACAGAATTTCCGGCGGCTGGTCGCCCAACAAGGCCTGGTCGAGGAGACCGGGAGAATGGTCACCGGCACCGGCGGGCGCCCCGCCCGCGAGGTGCGTTTCCGCCAGGAAGTGCTGGTCGAGCGGCCGGCGCCCGGCCTGCGTCTACCGATCGCGCGTTAGCCCCGTAAATCCGCCGATTGGCAAAATCCGCTTGACTTTCTTATGCTCAAGATTGGCATAATCAAGCCCTTTTTTAGGGCACTTCGCGCACACTAATGCTCAAATTGAGCATAGGAGGCGTCAATGACGATACTGGCCGAGGTCCAGCCAGCGACCAAATCCCGCGCCAAGCGGGCCGAAAGCACCGCGCTCTACGAGCGCGTGCGCCGTGTCGTGCCGGCCGTGGAATGGCCGGTCTTCGCCCCCGACATCGACGCGATCCTGCGGCTAAAGCGCGAGAAGAACGCTGTCATCCTGGCGCATAACTACCAGACGCCGGAGATCTTCCACTGCGTCGCCGACATCGTCGGGGATTCGCTGGCGCTGGCGCGCGAGGCGGCGCGGACGCAGGCCGATGTCATCGTCATGGCCGGCGTGCGCTTCATGGCCGAGACCGCGAAGCTGCTCAACCCGACAAAAACCGTCCTGATCCCGGATATGAAGGCCGGCTGTTCGCTGGCCGAATCCATCACCGCCGCCGATGTTCGCCTGTTGCGCGAACGTTATCCCGGCGTGCCGGTGGTCAGCTACGTCAACACATCGGCCGAGGTAAAGGCCGAGTCCGACATTTGCTGCACATCGGGCAACGCCCGCGCCGTGGTCGAATCCATGGGCACGGATACCGTCATCATGCTGCCCGACGAATTCTTGGCCCAAAACATCGCGGCCGAGACAATGGTGAAGATCATCGCCTGGGTGGGCCGGTGCGAAGTCCATGAACGTTTCAGCGCCGCCGACATCATTACGCTTCGCGCCAACCATCCGGGAATCATCGTGCTCGCCCATCCCGAATGCCCGCCGGAAGTGGTTGCGGAGGCCGACTACGCCGGTTCGACCAAGGGAATGAGCGATTATGTCGCCCGCGAGAAACCGGCTCAGGTCGTGCTGATCACCGAATGTTCGATGAGCGACAATGTCGCCGTCCAGCATCCGGAGATCGACTTCGTGCGGCCCTGCAATCTCTGCCCGCACATGAAGCGGATCACCCTGCCAAAAATCCGCCGCGCGCTCGAGACCATGACCCACGCCGTCCACATCGACCCGGCCATGGCGTCACGGGCGCGGCGCGCCGTCGATCGAATGCTGGCAGTCGGGCCGCGTTGAGCGGCAAGACGTCCACGTTACGAACTGAAGCGGTCGTCGTCGGCGCCGGCATTGCCGGCCTGACCGCGGCGCTGCGGTTGGCACCGATGCGGGTCATCGTACTCGGCGCCGCCCCGCTCGGCGAAGCAGCGGCCAGCGCTTGGGCGCAGGGCGGCGTCTCCGCGGCGCTCGATGCCGGTGACAGTCCCAAGATTCACGCCGCCGACACACTCGCCGTCGCCGGCGGCATCGCCGACCCCGTGATCGTGGCCGGCGTCACCGCCGAGGCGCAAGCCCGCATCGAGGAATTGGGCGCGCTCGGCGTGCGTTTCGACCGGACCGGCGACGGTAAACTCCGTCTCGGCCGCGAGGGTGGTCACAGCCGCCATCGGATCGTCCATGCCATCGGTGACGGCACCGGCGGCGAAATCATGCGGGTTTTGACCGCCGCCGCCCGCGCCAGCGAAAACATCACCCTGCTCGACGGCGCGCTCGCGCGGTCGCTGCTCGCCCCCAGATCGGTCGTCGGGGTGCTGGTGGAACGCCGCGGTGAAACCATTCAACTGCTCGCCGATTCCGTCGTGCTGGCCACCGGCGGGATTGGCGGGCTTTATCGCTTCACCAGCAACCCGCTGACGGCGTGCGGGCTGGGTCTGGCCCTGGCCGCACGCGCCGGCGCCGTTCTGTCCGATCTCGAATTCGTTCAATTTCACCCGACCGCGCTCGATGTCGGACGTGACCCCATGCCGCTGGTCACCGAGGCGCTGCGCGGCGAAGGTGCGGTATTGCTGGACGCGGCCGGGCAGCGTTTCATGCCGGCGCTGCATGAACTGGCGGAACTCGCCCCCCGCGACGTTGTGGCCCGCGCGGTCGCCCGCCACCGCGCCTCCGGCCGTGTCTTCCTCGACGCCCGCGCCGCTCTCGGCCAATCCTTTCCCCAGCGTTTTCCGACGGTCTTCGCGGCCTGCCAGGCCGCCGGGCTGGACCCGCGGACAACACCGATCCCAATCGCGCCGGCCGCGCATTACCACATGGGCGGAGTCTCCACAAACGGCGTCGGGCGCAGCTCCCTGGCCGGCCTTTGGGCCGTGGGCGAGGTAGCGGCCACCGGCTTGCACGGCGCCAACCGCCTGGCCAGTAACTCCTTGCTCGAAGCCTTGGTCCTCGCCACCCGTGCCGCCGATGACATCAAGGGACGCACGCCGTCCCCGGCGAAGACCGCGACCCTCGTGCCGGCATTGACCGGCCGCGCGGTCGATGCGCCCGCCTTCGCCCGTGTGCGTGCATTGATGAGCGAAGCCATCGGCGTCGAGCGCGAAGAACAAGGAATGCGCCGGGCGCTCGCCGAATTGCGGGATTTGCGGGCGGAAATCGAGCCGGTTTCATGGCCGCAAGGCGCCGCGACGCTGGTCGCCGAGATGGTCGCGACCGCGGCCCTGCGCCGGCGCGAAAGCCGCGGCGCCCATTTTCGCACCGATCATCCGGCCGCCCAGCCCGCATGGGCGCGGCGCAGCTACCTGACCTTGGCGGAGGTGGAGGCCGACCTCGACGCCGATGCCGGCGTGCCTAGGCGAAAGGCCAAGCCGTGACGCTCGCGCCACTGCCCGTCTTGCTCATCGAGCCGTTGGTGCGCGCCGCTTTGCTTGAAGATTTGGGCGCCGCCGGTGACATCACCACGGCCAGCGTCGTGCCCGAGGCGGCGCGCGCGCGCGCCGTCATCGCCACGCGGCAGAACGGCACCGTCGCCGGCCTCGATTGCGCGCGGCTCGCCTTCCACTTGCTCGATCCCAGCATCGACCTCGCCATCCGCCGCCCCGAGGGCAGCAAGGTCGCGGCGGGAGACATCATCGCCGTGGTCAGCGGCCCGGCGCGGCCGATCCTGAGCGGCGAACGTGTCGCCCTCAATTTCATGGGGCATTTGTCGGGCGTGGCGACCGCAACCGCGACCCTGGTCGATGCCATCGCCGGTCAGCGCGCCCGCATCGTCTGCACGCGCAAGACCACGCCCGGCCTCCGCGCCCTTGAAAAACACGCCGTGCGATCGGGCGGCGGCCTCAATCACCGTTTCGGTGTCGATGACGGCGTTCTCATCAAGGACAACCACATCGCCGCCGCGGGCGGCTTGCGACTGGCCATCGACCGCGCCCGCCGCGCCATCGGCCATATGGTCAAGATCGAGGCCGAAGTCGAAACCCTGGCCCAGCTCGAAGAGGCGCTGGCGGCCGGTGTCGATGCCGTGCTTCTCGACAACATGGCGCCGAAACTTCTGGCGGCGGCGGTGAGGACGATCGGCGGCCGCGCGATCAGCGAGGCGTCGGGCAGTGTCACCCGCGAGACGGTGTTGGAAATCGCCGCCACAGGAGTCGATCTGATCTCCGTGGGCTGGATCACCCACAGCGCCCCCGCGCTCGACCTCGGACTCGATTTCGACCCTGACTAACGGCGGATGCCGTCGACCGGCAAATGAGTTATCATGCCGGCATGAGCAGCCTCCCGATTTCGGTTTCCGGCCTGACGGCGAGCACGGCGCGCCTCGCCGCCAGTGCGTCCAACGTCGCCAACGCCCGGACCCGTGGGCCGGTGCCGCAGACGCCGGCGACGACCCCGCCGCCCGCGGACCAAAAGGACAAACCGGAGGTCTATCGGGCGATCGACACGGTGCAAACCAGCACGCGTGATGGAGCCAATAGCGGCGGCACGCGCGCCACCTACCGGACACGGCAGCCGGAATTCGTTCAGGAATACGATCCGTCATCGTCCCTGGCCAACGAAGACGGGCTGGTGGCGGCGCCCAATGTCGATATCGGCGGCGAAGTCGTCGAGCAGATAAAGGCGGAAAGCGCGTACAAGGCGAACCTGAAGGCGGTTCAGGTCGCCGAGGACATGCTGAAGAGCCTGCTCGACATCAAAGCCTGAAATCGATGGCGCGGAGACGCAGGGGATCCTTGAGCCCGGCGTGAGCGCAGCGTCAGACTAAGGGCTGATATCGCCCGCCGGCCGGTTCGCTATCCTGCGGGCATGATTACAGCAATGCCATCGGTTTCCACCCTGGTCGCGAGCGCGGCGATGCTCGCGGCGAGCGCCTCGAATCTTACCAGCAGCCAGGTCCGTGGACCGGCGTCGCAAACGCCATCCACGCAGCCCTTGCCAGGGCCGTCCGCGGAAGGCAATGCCGCGAAGCCGGCGGGCGGCGGAATCCCCCATGCGGCCCGGCTGCCGCTGCCGCCGTCCGGCGTGCCGCAGCACGCCACTTCGTCGCAGAGCGCCGATCCGGAGGCCGAAGTCGTAATTTTGAAGCGGGCCGAGGACGCCTATAGATCCAGCCTTAAGGCCATTCACGCTGCCGACGTCGGATGAGCCTGCTCAACATCAAGGCCTGATCGCGCGCCTCAACGCGGCAGGCCGCTGCGCCCCATCAGCAATTCATCAACCGCGCGCGCGCATTGGCGGCCTTCGCGAATGGCCCAAACCACCAGCGACTGACCGCGGCGCATGTCACCGGCCGCGAAAAGCTTCGGGATCGAGGTTCGATAGTCCTCCACATTGGCTTTCACATTGCCGCGCGAATCGAGCGCCGCGCCCGATTGTTCGATCATCCCGGCCCGGCGTGGCCCGACGAATCCCATGGCCAGCAAAACCAGATCCGCCCGCAAGCGAAATTCTCCACCGGCCATTTCCTTCATCTGCCTACGCCCGTTTGCGTCCTTCACCCATTCCGTCCGCATGCATTCCAGGGCTTCGACCCGGCCATTGGCACCGATCGCCCGCTTGGTCACCACGGACCAATCGCGCTCGCAGCCTTCCTCCTGGGAGGATGACGTCCGCAGCCGAAGCGGCCAATCCGGCCAGCTCAAGCCCTTGTTTTCCTTCTCCGGCGGCTTGGGCATGATTTCGAGCTGCACGATCGAAGCGGCGCCATGGCGCACCGAGGTGCCGATGCAATCCGATCCAGTGTCGCCGCCGCCGATGACGATGACATGTTTGTCCTTGGCGGTGATGATGCCCTGCGGCGCGGCCTTGCGCTCGTCGTCCCCGGCCACGCGTTTGTTCTGTTGGGTCAGGAAATCCATGGCGAAATGGATGCCTTGCAGCTCGCGGCCCAGCACTTCCAGGTCGCGCGGCGCTTCGGCGCCGCCGGTCAGGGCGACAGCGTCGTATTCGTCGAGCAATGCCTTCAGCGGAACGGTGACTCCGACTTCGACGCCCGCGCGAAATTCCACGCCCTCCGCCGCCATCTGGGCCATGCGGCGATCGATTGGGGATTTCTCCATCTTGAAATCGGGGATCCCATAACGCAGCAACCCGCCGATGCGGTCGTTCTTTTCAAACAAGACAACGCTATGCCCGGCACGCGCCAATTGCTGCGCGCAGGCCAGGCCCGCGGGCCCGGAACCGATGATGGCTACACGCTTTCCGGTCCGCCGCGCCGGAAGCACCGGCGCGATCCAACCTTCATCCCATCCCCGATCGACGATCATGCATTCGATGGTCTTGATCGTGACTGGATTGTCGTCGATGTTCAGCGTGCAGGACGCTTCGCAGGGCGCCGGACAGACGCGGCCGGTGAATTCCGGAAAATTGTTGGTCGAATGCAGCGCATCGAGCGCGGCCTTCCACTGATCGCGATACACCAGATTGTTCCAATCCGGGATCAGGTTGTTGACCGGACAGCCCTGGTGGCAGAACGGAATGCCGCAATCCATGCAACGCGCGGCTTGGCGGCCGACCTCGGGAAAGGGCATCGGCTGGACGAATTCGGTCCAGGTGTTGCGGCGCGCTTCGACCTTGACATAGCCACGGTCCTGGCGCGCGATTTCGAGGAAACCGGTCGGTTTGCCCATGAACAGACTCGCAAAAAAAACTGATTACTCGGCAGCGACCTTGGCCGCCTTCTTTTCCGCCTTCAACTCCAGCAAGGCACGGCGGTAATCCCGGGGCGTGACCTTGACGAACCGCCGCAGCGACTCCTCCCAGGTTGAAAGCAGGTGCCGCGCCCGCGCGCTGCCGGTGTAAAGGACGTGGCGCTCGATCAGAACCCGCAGGCGCTCCGGATCGAAACGCAACATGTCGCCCATGCCGCCATTTTCCACGCTGACCGACCGCGAACGCGGACGATCGGCGTCCTCCGCCGCGGCGGGGTCCGAGGGCGCGACCGGCTCGACATCAACCATCGCGGCATTGCACAAATCCCTGAAGCGACCTTCCGGGTCGTAAACATAAGCGATGCCGCCCGACATGCCCGCGGCGAAATTGCGGCCGGTTTCGCCCAAGACGGCGACGACGCCCCCGGTCATGTATTCACAACCGTGATCGCCGGTGCCTTCCACGACGGTGACCGTGCCGGAATTGCGCACGGCAAAACGTTCGCCGGCGACACCCTCGAAATAGGCCTCGCCCGCGATGGCTCCATACAGCACCGTATTGCCGATGATGATGTTCTCGGATGGAAGGCGGCGGGCTTCGGCGGGTTGACGCACGATCAGCTTGCCGCCGGACAGACCTTTGCCGACATAATCGTTGGCGTCGCCGGTCAATTCCAGCGTGACGCCGCGGGCGAGGAAAGCGCCGAAGCTCTGACCGGCATTGCCGCGGAAGCGGGCGACGATGGTGTCTTCCGGCAGGCCGGCATGGCCATAACGTTTGGCGATCTCTCCCGACAACATGGTGCCGACGGTGCGATGAACGTTCCGGATGGCGCGTTCGATGCGGACCGGCTCGCCTTTCTCCAACGCCGGCCTAGCCGCGGCGATCAATTCATGGTCGAGCGCCTTTTCAAGGCCGTGATTCTGCCGCTCGCGATTGTAAACCGCCACGCCCTTGCGCGAGGGCGCCTGATGGAGGATGCGGCCGAGATCAACACCCTTGGCCTTCCAGTGTTCGAGGGCGGGGCGCATATCCAGCCGATCGACGCGCCCGATCATGTCGTCGAGCCTGCGGAAGCCCAGTTTTGCCATGATTTCGCGCAGCTCTTCGGCGACGAAAAAGAAGTAATTGATCGCGTGTTCCGGCTGCCCGGTGAACCGCTTGCGTAGCACCGGGTCCTGCGTGGCGACGCCGACCGGACAGGTGTTGAGGTGGCATTTGCGCATCATGATGCAGCCAATGGCGATCAGCGGCGCGGTGGCGAAGCCGAATTCATCGGCGCCCAGCAGCGCGCCGATGGCGACGTCGCGACCGGTGCGTAAACCGCCATCGACCTGAACCGCGATGCGCCCGCGCAGACCGTTCAGCACCAATGTCTGTTGCGTTTCGGCGAGGCCGATCTCCCAGGGAGAGCCGGCATGGGTCAGCGAAGTCAGCGGTGAGGCGCCGGTGCCGCCGTCGAAGCCGGCGATGGTGACGTGATCGGCGCGCGCCTTGCTCACGCCGGCGGCCACCGTACCGACGCCGACCTCCGAAACCAGCTTCACCGAGACGCGGGCGGCGGGATTGGCGTTTTTGAGATCGTGAATAAGCTGCGCCAGATCCTCGATCGAATAGATGTCGTGATGCGGCGGCGGCGAAATCAGGCCGACGCCGGGCGTCGAATGGCGCACGCGCGCGATGTTCTTGTCGACCTTGTGGCCGGGAAGCTGCCCGCCTTCACCCGGCTTGGCGCCCTGCGCCATCTTGATCTGAAGATCGTCGGCATTGACCAGGTATTCCGCGGTAACGCCGAAACGGCCGGACGCCACCTGCTTGATCGCCGAGCGCATGGAATCGCCATTGGGCATCGGCGTGAAACGATCGACCTCCTCGCCGCCTTCGCCCGTATTGGATTTGCCGCCGATTCGGTTCATGGCGATGGCCAAGGTCGTGTGCGCCTCGCGGCTGATCGAACCGAAACTCATGGCGCCGGTCGCGAAGCGTTTGACGATCGCCGCCGCCGGCTCGACCTCCGCCAACGGCACCGGTTTGTCGGCGAATTTGAACCGCATCAGCCCGCGAATAGTAAGCAGCCGCTCGTTTTGTTCGTTGATGGTGGCGGCGAACGCCTTGTAGTCGTCGATTGAATTGCCGCGGACCGCGTGCTGGAGCCGGCCCACCGACTCGAAGGTCCAGGCGTGATCTTCGCCGCGGATCCGGAAAGCGTAGTCGCCGCCAGCATCGAGCATCGTGCGGTAGATCGGATTGTCGCCAAAGGCATGGTCATGCCGCTCGACCGCCTCGCGCGCGATCTCGGCGAGTCCGGCGCCTTCGATGGTCGTCGCGGTGCCGGTGAAATATTTTTCGATCAGGGCCGTGGACAGGCCAATGGCATCGAAA
>CAMDDQ010000063.1 GCA_945892765.1 Asaia bogorensis | reverse complement strand
GCCGCCCTTGCCCCCGCCTCCCCAGCCGCCCAAGGTCGTGGCCGCGCTGCCGCCGCCCAAGGTCGAGGCTCCGGTGCCGCCCAAGGTCGAGCCACCGCCGCCCGCGCCCCGGCCCCAGGCCGCCAAGCCGCCCCCGATGCCGACACCGCGACCGGTGCGGAAGGAGCCGCCGAAACTCGACATCGATCAGGTGCTGAAAGACCTGACCAAACGCAAGCCCAACGAGCCCGCGCCGGCGCCGCAGCAACAGGCCGCGGTCGCGCCGCGCGCCGCCGCCAACGCGCCGTCCAATCCCAATCTCACCTTGTCGATGAGCGACATCGACATGATCCGCCAGCAGATCACCAGCAACTGGAATCCGCCGATCGGGGCCAAGGACGCGCAGAACATGATCGTGGCGGTGAGCGTGGCGATTTCACGCGACGGGACCGTGGCGGATGTGCGAATTGAAGACGAAGCCCGCGCCGCCCGCGACGATGTCTTCCGGGTTTTTGCGGAAAGCGCACGGCGCGCGGTGTTGCGATCGAGCCCCTTGCGGCTGCCGCCGGGCAAGGAAGAAAGACTGTCCAGCGACCGCCTGCAGATCGTGTTCAACCCCAAGGAATTGTTGGGAATGAGATGATGACCTTGAGTTCTCGTCCGCTACTGCCGCCGGAGGGATTTTCCGCCGATTGGTCCATGGGCCGCCGGCTGGCCTTGACTGGCGGAATCGCCGCGTTTTGGGGGCTTTCGCAAAGGATGGCGGCGGCCGAAATCCGCATCGACATCACCCGCGGCCAGCCGCAGCCTTTGCCGGTCGCGGTGTCGACGTTCTTCGGCGCCGCACCCGAGGAAGCGCAGGTCGGCGCCGACATGGCGCGTGTGGTGACGGCCGATCTCGAACGGTCCGGCCTGTTCCGGCCGCTCGATCCGCGCGCCTTTATCCAGACGCCGGCGGCGCTCAAGGCCGCACCGCCGCGTCTTACCGATTGGCGCCAGATCAACGCCCAGGCCCTCGTTCACGGCAATGTCGAGGTCCAGCGCGACGGCCGCGTGAAGGTCGAGTTCCGCCTGTGGGACGTGTTCGCCGACCAACAGATGGCGGGCAGCGTCTTCACGACGTCGGCAAGCAATTGGCGGCGGGTCGCGCATGTCATCGCCGACGCCATCTACAAACGCGTCACCGGCGAGGACGGCTATTTCGACACCCGCGTCGTCTATGTGTCCGAACGCGGGCCGCAGCAGCGGCGGCTCAAGCGCCTTGCGATCATGGATCAAGACGGCGCCAACCATAAATTCCTGACCACCGACGAACGATTTTTGGTGCTGACGCCGCGTTTTTCGCCGACTAGCCAGGAAATCACCTACCTGTCCTATGTCAACAATCGGCCGCGGGTTTATGTGATGGACGTGGACACCGCGCGCCAAGAAGTGGTCGGCGATTTCCCCGGCATCACCTTCGCCCCGCGTTTTTCCCCCGACGGCAACCGGGTCGTGTTGAGTTTGTCGGAGGATGGCGATACGCGAATCTATGTGATGGATTTGCGGACCAAGGCGTTCAGCCGCCTGACCAGCAGCACCGCGATCGACACCTCGCCCTGTTTCGCGCCCGATGGCCGCCAGATCGTCTTCAACTCCGATCGCGGCGGCAGCCAGCAGTTGTATGTCATGGAAGCCAACGGCGCCGATGTGCGCCGGATCAGCTTCGGCGCGGGCAAATACGCAACGCCCGTGTGGTCGCCGCGTGGCGATTTGATCGCTTTCACCAAGATCACCGAGGGAAAATTTTATATCGGCGTCATGCGGCCGGACGGCAAAGAGGAGAGATTGCTGACCGAATCGTTTCTGGTTGAGGGGCCGACTTGGGCTCCCAATGGACGGGTTATCATGTATTTTCGCCAGGAACCGACCAACGAACGCGGTCAAGGCGGCCGCACGCGGCTTTATTCGATCGACCTGACAGGATACAATGAACGCGAAATCAACACGCCGGAAGATGCTTCCGATCCCGCGTGGTCGCCCTTGATTCCGTGATTTTCCGGCATTATAGTCTGCAACATTCGGAGATCAGGGGCAATTTCCGGCTTTTGGAATCCAACTTTGCCGAGCGTATGAGACGTTCGGGCGAATAAAAGTCGAATGGAAAATAAAAGGAGTTATCTATGCGTTCGAAGGTCTTGAGCCTCATTGCCTTGGGGTTGCTGTTGGCGGCCTGTCAGACTGCGCCGCAGCAGGGTGGCGCCGCGGGTGGCGCCGGTGCGGCCGTTCAGCCTACCTCCCCCCCGACGTCGGGGGGGCCGGCGACGACGCTCAATGCGCCGGCGCCGGGCTCGCGCGGTGATTTCGAGCTGATCGGAGACCGCGTGCTTTTCGACTTCGACAAGTCCGATCTGCGGCCCGAGTATCGCGCCCGCATCGAACGGTGGGCGGACTGGCTCAAGCGTTATCCCAACGTGCGGCTGACCATCGAAGGCCATTGTGACGAGCGCGGCACCCGCGAATACAACATCGCGCTGGGCGATCGCCGCGCGAACGCGGCGAAGCGTTACCTGGTTTCGCTGGGCATCGACACCAATCGCGTCACCACCATCAGCTACGGCAAGGAACGCCCGGCGGTGGTGGGTTCGAACGAAAGCGCTTGGCAGCAGAACCGCCGCGGCCAGGCGGTTGTGAACTAATTTCGGACGGAAATATTCAAGAGCCAAACCTCATCCCTACATAATGGGGATGAGGCTTTCTTTGGATCGCCGCGAAGACCGGGGATATTTCGCCCCAAAGCCGCCGGCCTTCGCCCCCCGGTTCGCCGGGTTATGGTTGTGATGGGCCGCATGTTTCCAAGAAACCGCATGTTCCCAAGAACCCAACGCGCCGCCTGGTTGGCCGCGATTGTCGCCACGGTCGTGGCCGTCGCCCTGCCCAATCCGGGTGCGGCTCAGAACGCCGATATCCGGTCGCTCAACGAGCGGCTGGACATGATGCAGCGCGAATTTCGCACCCTGCTCGGCCTCAACGAGCGGTTGCAGCGTGACATGCGCGACCTTCAAAACGATGCCGCGCGCACTGGACCACCCCGAACGGCGACTGGCGGCAGCCCGGCCCCGTCGGGTTCCTCGCCCGGCCTGGCGGCCGAACTCGATTCGCGGCTGTCGGCTTTCGATGAACAAGTTCGCGGCCTCACAGGCCGGATCGAGGAATTGACCTTCACGGTGGCGCAGCTTCGCGGCCGTCTCGACAAGCTCGTCGGCGACGTCGATTTTCGCCTCAGCGCCCTGGAAAAAGGCGCGCCCGGCGCCGTGGCTGATCGTTCGCCGTCCGACGCCACTGGCAATGGTCAGCAGGGGCGGCCGGGCGGGCAACAGGCCGCCTTGCCGCCGGCGACGCTGCCGGCCGGTCCGCCCCAGGAACAATACGATTTCGCCTACGGCCTTTTGCTGAAGGCGCAGCGGGATCAAGTCGAAATGGTCAAGGCCGAACAGGCGCTGGCCGCTTTCGTCGGCGCCCACGCCGACCACAAACTTGCCGGCAATGCCCAATACTGGCTCGGCGAGACTTTCTACGTGCGCAATGATTACGTGCGCGCGGCGACGGTCTTCGGCGAGGGTTACAAGAAATACCCGAAAGGCGACAAGGCGCCCGACCTCCTTTTGAAGTTTGGCATGTCGCTGGCGGCGCTTGGGCAAAAGCAACCAGCTTGCGCAGCTTATGCCCAAATCGACCGCGAAATCCCCACCGCTCCGCCGCCGATTAAGCAGCAAGTGCTGGCCCAGAAGCAGCGCACGGGTTGCTGACCGGACTTACCGTGTACACCCGCCGCCTTTCCCGGGAAAGCGGCCAGCCCCTTCGATCGCCTGAATTCGATGCCGCCATGGCCGCAATCGGCCATTTCGAGACACGGCCGCGTCTGGCCGTGGCCGTGTCGGGCGGCGCCGACAGCCTGGCGTTGTGTCTGCTCACCCGCGATTGGGCCCGTGCTTGCGGCGGCGATGTCACCGCGCTGACCGTCGATCACGGCCTGCGGCCTGCGGCGGCGGCGGAGGTGCGGCAGACCGGATGGTGGCTCAAGGCCGCCGGGATTCGCCACATCGTGCTCGCCTGGCGCGGCGCCAAGCCAGTCGCCGATGTGCAGGCGCAGGCGCGCGAGGCGCGCTACCGGTTGCTGACATCATGGTGCCGCCGTGCCGGCGTTCTCCATCTTCTGCTTGGCCATCATCGCGGCGATCAGGCCGAGACGTTCCTGCTGCGCCTCGATCGCGGCAGCGGGCTCGACGGGCTGGCCGGCATGGCCAGGGTCGCCGAACTGCCGGAGGTCAGGTTATTGCGGCCGCTTCTGTCGATCGCGCCCGACCGGCTGCGGGCCACGCTCCGCGCCCGCAATCAGCAATGGATCGAAGACCCGTCCAACCGCGACCGCCGGTTTCGTCGCGCCGGTCTGCGCGCCAGCCTTGCCGATGCGGGCGGGGCGGTCGATCGGATGGCGGCCACCGCCTTTCGCCTGGGGCGGGCACGCCTTGCGATCGAAGACCAAGTGAATACGCTGTTGGCCACCGCCGCGCAAATCTGGCCCGAAGGCTATGCCACCATCGCCCGGGGTCCGTTGTCCGCCGCGCCCGCGGAAGTGGGGCTGCGGGCGTTGTCGCGCTGCCTGGTGACGATTGGAGGCAACACCTATTCACAACGTCTTGATCGATTGGAGCGCCTCTATGCGGTCGCCATCGGTGTGGCGCCGATGAAGACCCGTACGCTCGCCGGGTGCCGCGCCGAAGCAACCGGCGGGGTGATCACGATCTGCCGCGAGGCGGAAGCAGCGGCGGACAACACCGATGTCGGGACGCGGGCGATGGCGGTTTTCTGGGACGGCCGGTTCGTCCTGGCGCTGCGTCCGGGTCCGAAGCTGCGGCTGCGCCGCCTAGGGCCGGACGGTTGGGCGCAGATCGTCAAGGCGCGGCCCGGGCTGCGCGGTCATCCTCTTCCCGCTTCCGCCCGCGCGAGCCTGCCCGCTTTGTGGGACCTTGACGGGGTGGTCGAAGTACCCCACCTGTCTTATGGACGCCGTGCCGTGAAGGCTGGTAGCTTGAGGGTGGAAACGGTTGTATTTCGTCCCACCCATCCTTTGAGCGTCGCGGGGTTTGGGTTCTCATAAAGGAGAGGCCGGTCGAAGGCGAGGGGTCGGCCATCGGTGGGTGGCCCGGGTCTCGTTCAGATAGGCTTCGCTGCGAGCGAGGGTCGGGAATTGAACAATTTCGGCAAGAATCTGGCGCTATGGGTGATCATCGGCCTGCTTTTGGTCGCCCTCTTCAATCTTTTTCAGAGTTCTTCCTCGCGCGGTCCGCATACGCCGCTCGCCTATTCCGATTTCGTCGCGGAAGTGGAGAACAACCGCATCACCGACGTGACGATTCAAGGACCGCAGATCGCCGGTCATTTCGTCGACGGCCGGGCCTTTTCGACTTATGCGCCCGACGATCCCGGCCTGATCGCTCGGCTGACCGGCCGCTCGGTTCGCGTCACCGCGGCGCCGGCAGAACAACCGATCCACCCGCTGCTCTACATGCTCGGGCAATGGCTCCCGTTCGTCGTTCTGATCGGCGTGTGGATCTTCGTTATGCGCCAGATGCAGTCGGGCGGCGGTCGCGCGCTGGGCTTCGGCAAATCGCGGGCTCGGCTGTTGACCGAAAAGACCGGGCGCGTGACCTTCGAGGACGTCGCGGGCATCGACGAGGCCAAGGTCGAGCTGGAAGAAATCGTCGAATTCCTCAAGGACCCGCAAAAGTTCCAACGCCTCGGCGGCAAGATTCCGAAGGGTGTGTTGCTGGTGGGCCCGCCGGGCACCGGCAAAACCCTGCTCGCGCGCGCCATCGCCGGCGAGGCCAATGTGCCCTTCTTCACCATTTCCGGCTCCGATTTCGTCGAGATGTTCGTGGGCGTCGGCGCCAGCCGCGTCCGCGACATGTTCGAACAGGGTAAGAAGAACGCGCCCTGCATCATCTTCATCGACGAAATCGATGCGGTCGGCCGTCACCGCGGCGCCGGGCTCGGCGGCGGCAACGACGAACGCGAGCAGACGCTCAATCAGCTTCTCGTCGAGATGGACGGGTTCGAGGCCAATGAGGGCGTCATCCTCATCGCCGCGACCAACCGCCCCGACGTGCTCGACCCCGCTTTGCTGCGCCCAGGCCGCTTCGACCGCCAGGTGGTCGTGCCCAATCCCGACGTCTTGGGGCGCGAAAAGATTCTGCGTGTCCACATGCGCAAAGTGCCGCTGGCCCCGGATGTCGACGCCAAGGTCATCGCCCGCGGCACGCCTGGATTCTCCGGCGCCGATCTCGCCAATCTGGTCAATGAAGGTGCGCTGCTCGCCGCCCGCCGCGGCAAACGCCTGGTGACCATGGCCGAGATGGAAGACGCCAAGGACAAGGTCATGATGGGGACCGAACGCCGGTCCATGGTGATGAGCGAGAAGGAAAAGCAAATCACCGCTTATCATGAAGGCGGCCACGCCCTGGTCGGCCTCAACATGCCGAGCCACGATCCCCTGCATAAGGTGACGATCATTCCGCGCGGTCGCGCGCTTGGCCTCACCATGTCGCTGCCCGAACGCGACCGTTATGGGTACAGCCGCGAAGAATTGCGCGCCCGCCTGGCCTCCATGTTCGGCGGCCGCGTGGCCGAGGAGATCGTTTTCGGCTACGACCAGGTGACGACCGGCGCCGCCGACGATATTCGCCAGGCCACGAACATGGCGCGGCGCATGGTGACCGAATGGGGCATGAGCGAAAAGCTCGGGCCGTTGCGTTATAGCGAGAACGAGGAAGAAGTCTTCCTCGGCCATTCCGTGACCCAGCGCAAGAACGTCTCCGACGCCACCGCGCGGATGATCGACGAAGAAATTCGCACCATCGTCGAATTGGCGGAGAAAACCGCCCGCGACATCCTGACCCAGCATATCGACGACCTGCACATCGTGGCCAAGAGTCTGCTGGAGTACGAAACCTTGTCCGGCGATGAGGTTAAGGCCCTGCTGCGCGGCGAAACAATCGTGCGGCCCACTGGCGAGGAACCGCCGCCCCGGCCGCCCGGCCGCCGGGCCTCGGTGCCGGCTAGCGGCGCCGGTCGCGGCCCCGAAAGCCTGAATCCGGAGCCCCAGCCGGGGTCGTGATCGACCGCGCCGCTTCAGCCGCGGCGGATGCCGCAACGTCCTCGCCTTACCTTCTTCCCCTGGGCATCCTTGCCGGGCGAGCGGCCGTCGAAGCGAGCGAAAGCGGTCATGCGTTGCCCTTGGCCGGCGGGCCGCTCGCCTTTTCTTCCTGGCTGCTTCTCCGGCGCGATGCCGCTGGCCGCGGCTGCGGCGAATTCCTCCCGTTGGCCGGCCTCGATGCCAAGATTCGCATGGTCGACGAGGAGACGCGGCGGCGCCTCGAAGCCTATTCGGCCGCGTTGACCGCGCCGCGTCCGGCATTTGCAGGGCTCGCGCTGTCGCGTCCGCTGATCATGGGTGTGCTCAATGTCACCCCCGACAGCTTCTCCGACGGCGGCAGGTTTCCCACGGCCGCCGCCGCGATCGCCCATGGCCGCGCGCTGATCGCCGCCGGCGCCGACATCGTCGATGTGGGCGGGGAATCAACGCGGCCGGGCGCCCAACCGGTATCGATAGACGAGGAACTGGCGCGTGTGGTGCCGGTCCTACGCGGGCTGGCGGGGCAGGGTGCGGTGTTGTCCGTCGACACGCGCCGGGCCGTCGCGATGCGCGAGGCAATCGCCGAGGGCGCGCGGGTGATCAATGACGTCACGGCTCTGACCGGCGATCCCGACAGCCTGAAAACCGCCGCGGAGTCCGGGGCCGCGGTCGTGCTGATGCATATGCAGGGCAGCCCCCAGACGATGCAGAAAGCCCCGGCCTATGCCGATGTTGCGCTCGAGGTGTTCGATGTCCTGGCCAAGCGCGTGCAGGCTTGCCTGTTGGCTGGAATCCGTCATGACCGCATCGCGGTGGATCCCGGCATCGGATTCGGCAAGACCGTGCGGCACAATCTCGACCTTATCGAGCGCCTTGCCTTGTTCCACGGACTCGGCTGCGCGCTTGTCCTGGGGGTCTCCCGCAAGAGTTTCATCAGCCGGGTGGCGCGGGCCGAATCGCCCGACGGGCGTTTACCCGGTTCCTTGGCCGCTTCGCTCGCGGGTCTGAGCGGCGGCGCGCAGATCCTCCGTGTCCACGATGTCGGGGAAACCGCTCAGGCCGTGGCGATTTGGCGCGCCCTGAACGACGGCGCCGCCGCCACCGAGGCGTATTGACCAAAGGACGGCTTTCGCGGCGGCCGAAAACACGCCAAGCTGTGGGCCGGCTGGGTTCAGGCTAGGGGAGATCAAGGAGAGCCGATGACGCGAAAACTGTTCGGCACCGACGGAATCAGGGGCACGGCAAATATTGAGCCGATGACCGCGACCACCGCGTTGCTGGTCGCACAGGCGGCCGGCCGCCGGTTCATTCGCGGCGACCACCGTCATCGCGTCGTCATTGGCAAGGATACGCGGCTCTCGGGTTATATGCTCGAGCCCGCCCTGACCGCCGGATTCGTTTCCATCGGCATGGATGTGATCCTGGTCGGGCCGCTCCCGACCCCGGCCGTGGCCATGTTGACGCGGTCGCTGCGTGCCGATCTGGGCGTGGTCCTTTCCGCCTCGCACAACCTGTATCGGGATAATGGCATCAAGTTGTTTGGACCCGATGGCTACAAACTTTCCGACGAGATCGAAGCCGAAATCGAAACCCAAGTTGCGCGCAACCGCGCCGATGAGTTGGCCGCGCCCGACAGCCTGGGCCGCGCCCGCAGGCTCGACGACGCGCAAGGCCGCTATATCGAATTCGTCAAACGCACCTTCCCGGCGGGGCTTCGGCTCGACGGCCTCAAGATCGTCGTCGATTGCGCCCATGGCGCGGCCTATCGCGTGGCCCCCACGGTGCTGTGGGAACTCGGCGCCGAGGTCGTCGCCATGTCCGTTAAGCCCGACGGCATCAACATCAATAAGGAATGCGGCGCGACCAGCCCGCGGGCGTTGTGCGAGCAGGTCGTCACGCACGGCGCCGATTTTGGGATCGCGCTGGATGGCGACGCCGATCGGGTCATCGTCGCCGACGAACATGGCAGCGTCATCGATGGCGACCAGGTGCTCGGGCTGATCGCCGGTTGTTGGAAGAGTGATGGCCGCCTGCGCGGCGACGGGGTTGTCGCGACAGTGATGTCGAATCTGGGCCTGGAACGCCATTTGGGCAGCCTGGGCATTCCGCTGACGCGGACGGCGGTGGGCGATCGTTACGTGGTCGAGGCGATGCGAGAGCGCAACTGCAATCTCGGCGGTGAACAATCCGGGCACCTCATTTTCGCCGACTACACCACGACCGGGGACGGTCTGATCGCAGCCCTTCAGGCGCTGGCCGTGATCGTGCAATCGGGTCGACCGGCGAGTGAGGTCTGCCGCGTCTTTTCGCCGCTGCCGCAGCTTTTGCGCAACGTGCGGTTCGAGGGCGGTGCGCCGCTCGACAGGCCGGAGGTCAAACGCGCCATCGCCGATGGCGAGGCCCGGCTGAAGAACACCGGCCGGCTGCTGATTCGCAAATCGGGCACGGAGCCGGTCATTCGGGTCATGGCCGAGGGCGACGATGAGGCGCTGGTGAACGGCGTCGTCGATGCCATCGTCCAATCGATTCGAAGCGCCGTCGGCGGGCGTGCGGCCGAGTGAACGGGCGCGTTCTCATCGTCGCCGGTTCCGATTCCGGCGGCGGTGCCGGCATCCAGGGTGACATCAAGGCGGTGACCGCGCTCGGCGGTTATGCCGCGACCGCGATCACGGCATTAACGGCGCAGAATACCAAGGGCGTCTTTGGCGTTCACGCCGTGCCGGTCGGCTTCATTCGCCAGCAGATGGAAGTCGTGCTGACCGACATCGGCGCCGACGTCATCAAGACCGGTATGCTGCACAACGCCGATGTGATCGAGGCGGTCATCGATGTGCTAGCCACGCTCGCGGCGGATCGCCCGCTGGTCGTGGACCCGGTCATGGTGGCCAAGGGCGGCGAGCGCCTACTCGACCGCGACGCCGAACGCGTGTTGCGCGATCGACTCCTGCCCCGCGCCGCCATCGTCACGCCCAACCTGCCCGAAGCCGAAGCCCTGCTCGGTGAGCCGATCGGCGATCTCGAGGCGATGAAGCGGGCCGCGAGCATGCTCCGGAAGCTTGGGCCCGGCGCGGTTTTACTCAAAGGCGGGCATCACCAAGGGCCTTTCGTCGAAGACGTGTTCGCGGCGGGCGACGATGTAGAGGTGTTCCGCAGCCGCCGCATCGAAACGACGAACACACATGGCACCGGATGCGCGCTGGCATCGGCCATCGCCACCGGCCTGGCGCAGGGCATGGTGCTGCGCGCCGCCGTCGCCCGGGCGCGCGCCTATGTGCATGAAGCCATCCGGCGGGCGCCGGAGATTGGGAGCGGATATGGACCGCTCGACCACGCCCACACGGTCAAGCCGTTCTCCGCGCCCGATGCGCGCCCTTCGACGCCACGGCGGCCATTAGCGAGACACTGATCGACGAAATAGGGAGGACGGCGCGTGATCGCCTATGCCTTGGAACCCGATCTCGAGGTGTCGTCGTTCATCCAAGTCCTGGAGCGATCCGGGCTCAGTACGCTTCGGCCGATCGCCGACCGCGAGCGCATGGCGCGTGTGCTGCGCGGGAGTTCGATCGTCCTCACTGCCCGCGACGGCGACAGATTGGTCGGTATGTCGCGGGCGCTGACCGATTTCAGTTGGGTCTGTTATCTGTGTGACCTCGCCGTCGACGTCGGCTATCAGAGACGGGGCGTCGGCCGCGAGTTGGTGCGGCGCACCCATGCGGCGGCGGGTTCGGAGATGGCCTTGGTCTTGCGCGCCGCGGCGGCCGCCCGCGACTATTATGCCCGTATCGGCATGGCCAAGATCGACAACGCGTGGATGTTCAATCGCGCGCGGTAGGCCGCGGGCATGACCCGTCGATCATCGTCACAAAACGGTGATGACGGCGACGTTGGGCAGCCGGGCTCGCCGCAAGATGGGCCCCGAAAGCGCGGTCTGAAACGGATTTTTCCATGCCGGTTGCGATGAATTGACGCGGCGCCTCGCCTGGATTGACGCCGCCGGACATGCTCCCTACCATGATTTTGGGCCTCGGCCTCCCAACGGGCCGCGGCTATTCCTGCTTTCTCCAACCCTAAGGAATAGCCCTATGACAAAGCCGACGATTCGGCCAAGAGTTCCCCATTTCTCCTCTGGTCCTTGCGCCAAGCGCCCCGGCTGGTCGGCTGCGGCTCTCAATGGCGCCCTCACCGGCCGTTCGCACCGGTCGAAGGAAGGCAAGACCAGGCTTGCCGATGTCATCGAACGCTCGCGCCGCCTGCTCGGGGTGCCCAAGGATTACCGCCTCGGCATCGTGCCGGCGTCGGATACCGGTGCCGTCGAAATGGCCCTGTGGTCGCTGCTGGGTCCGCGCGGCGTGGACACGCTGGCCTGGGAAAGTTTCGGCGATGGCTGGGTGACCGACGTCCTCAAGCAGCTCAAGCTGAAAGACGTGCGGAGTTTCAAGGCCGATTACGGGGCGCTTCCCGACCTTGGTCAAATCGATCCCGACCGTGACGTGATCTTCACCTGGAACGGCACCACCTCGGGCGTGCGTGTGCCCGACGGCAATTGGATCAAGCCGGACCGCAAAGGGCTCACGATCTGCGACGCCACCTCGGCCGCCTTTGCCATGGACCTGCAGTGGGATCGTCTCGATGTAACGACTTATTCCTGGCAAAAGGTCCTGGGCGGCGAGGCCCAGCATGGCGTCATCGTGTTGTCGCCGCGGGCGGTGGAGCGGCTCGAGAGTTACACGCCGCCCTGGCCGCTGCCGAAGATTTTCCGCATGACGCAGGGCGGCAAGCTGATCGACGGCATCTTCAAGGGCGACACCATCAACACGCCGTCGATGATTTGTGTCGAAGACGCGCTTGACGGCCTGAAATGGGCCGAATCCATCGGCGGGCTGAAGGCATTGATCGCGCGTTCGGCCGGTAATCTCGCCGCCATCTCGGCTTGGGTGGAACGCTGTGGTTGGGCTGGATTTTTGGCCGCCAACCCGACGATTCGGTCGTCCACGTCGGTGTGCCTGCGCGTCGTCGATCCGGCGATCGCCAAGCTGCCGGCGGAGGCGCAGGCCGCTTTGTCCAAACGCCTGGTTGGGTTGCTCGAAGCCGAGGGTGTTGCCTTCGACATCGATGCCTATCGCGATGCGCCGCCGGGACTGCGGATTTGGGCCGGCGCCACGGTTGAGAGCAACGATCTCGAGGCCTTGTTTCCCTGGCTGGACTGGGCCTTTGCCGAAACCAAGAGCGGCCTTGCCGCCGCCGCCGCTGCCGCCGGAGAGTGAGACGATGCTCAAAGTTCTAATCGCCGATGCCATGAGCCCCCGCGCCGTCGACATTTTCGTCGAACGCGGCGTCGAGGCCGATGTCCGCACCGGTCTCAAGCCCGACGAGATCAAGGCGATCATCGGCAACTACGATGGCTTGGTCGTGCGCTCGGCGACGAAGGTCACGGCGCCGATCTTGGCGGCGGCCACCCGCCTGACCGTGATCGGGCGCGCGGGCATCGGCGTCGACAACGTCGATGTCGCGGCCGCGACGGCACGCGGCATCGTTGTCATGAACACGCCGTTTGGCAATGCGGTGACGACGGCCGAACACGCCATCGCGCTGATCTTCGCCCTAGCCCGCCAAATTCCCGCCGCCGACCGGTCGACTCAGGCCGGCAAATGGGAAAAAACGCGGTTCATGGGTGTGGAACTCACCGGCAAGGTTCTGGGCATCATCGGTTGCGGCAACATCGGCTCGATTGTCGCCGACCGCGCGCTCGGGCTTAAGATGCGGGTCGCGGCCTACGATCCCTATTTGTCGGTTGAACGCGCGCGGTCGCTTGGCGTCGAAAAGGTCGAACTCGACGCTCTCCTCGCCAAGGCCGATTTCATCACGCTGCACACGCCGCTGACCCATGCCACGCGCAACGTCCTCGACGCCGCCGCACTCGCCAAGACCAAGAAGGGGGTGCGCATCGTCAATTGCGCGCGCGGCGGATTGATCGTGGAATCCGATCTCATGGCCGCGCTCGCCTCCGGCCATGTTGCCGGGGCCGCGCTCGACGTCTTCATCGAGGAACCGGCGACCTCCAATCCGCTGTTCGGCCGCGACGACGTGGTCGCCACCCCTCATTTGGGCGCCTCGACCACCGAGGCCCAGGAAAAGGTGGCGTTGCAGGTCGCCGAACAGATGTCGGATTTCCTCCTGACTGGCGCG
>CAMDDQ010000062.1 GCA_945892765.1 Asaia bogorensis | reverse complement strand
GGCCTCGGCCATGTTGGCGGCGCCGCCTTCGTGGCGGCAGGCAATCACGCGAATCGCGGGCGTGTCGTACAGCGCGTCAAGGACTGGAAGGTAACTTTCACCCGGCACGCAAAACGCGATGTCAGCGCCATGAAGCCGCAACGCATCGACCAGGATGCGCCCGCCGGTGCGCGGTTGTGGGGGGAGCGTCCGATCCTTTCCCATGGCGGCCAATAGAAGTAGCCCGGCCGCTCGTGTCAATTGCGCTTCTGAAAGCGCCGCCTTTAGGGTATCGGTTTCCGGCGAGACCTTAAGGATCGAGGCAGAATCCGCCATGGGTGTTATCCCGCGAATCGCCGAATTGCAGGCGGAGATGGAAGGCTGGAGGCACGATCTCCACGCCCATCCCGAACTCGCCTTCGCCGAACACCGCACCGCCGATTTCGTCGCGGAGAAGCTGGAATCATTCGGCGTCACGGTTCATCGCGGTCTCGCCGGCACCGGCGTCGTCGGCAGTCTGCGCGCCGGCCGGTCAACCCGCGCGCTCGGCCTGCGCGCCGATATGGACGCCCTGCCCATCGCCGAGATGAACGATTTTTCCCATCGGTCCACCCAGCCCGGAAAGATGCATGCCTGTGGCCATGACGGGCACACGACGATGCTTTTGGGCGCGGCGAAATACCTGGCCGAAACGAAGGGATTCAACGGCACAGTCCATTTCATCTTCCAACCGGCGGAAGAAAACGAAGGCGGCGGACGGCGCATGGTCGAAGAAGGGCTGTTCGAGAAATTCCCGGTCGAGGCGGTCTACGGCCTGCACAATTATCCCGGCATCGCCGCCGGCCGCTTCGCCGTGCGGCCCGGCCCGATGATGGCGTCCTTCGATGTTTTCGAGATCGTCGTGACCGGGCGCGGGGTCCATGCCGCCATGCCGCATCGCGGCGCCGATCCTGTAGTGGCCGGAGCCGCGATCGTCGGCGCCTTGCAGACCATCTCCAGCCGCGAGACGGATCCGCTTGAACCGATCGTTGTCAGCGTCACCCAGTTTCACGCCGGCGATACTTGGAACGTCATCCCGGAACAGGCTGTGCTGCGCGGGACCACGCGTGCCTTTCGGCCGGAAATCCAGGACGCGACCGAAGCCGCCATCCGCCGCATCGTCGCCGGCCTTTCGACCGGGTTCGGCGTCACCGCCTCGGTACGGTACGAACGGCGCTACCCGCCGACCATCAACAGTCCCGCCGAGACGGAGACCGCGGCCCGCGCCGCCGCCGCCGTCACCGGCGCCCAAGGGGTCGCCCGCGATCTGGCGCCCGGCATGGGCGCCGAGGATTTCGCCTTCATGCTCCAGGCCCGGCCGGGCAGCTATGTCTGGCTCGGCAATGGCAATGGCGAAGGCGGGTGTTTTCTCCACAACCCGCGCTATGATTTCAACGATGCCATCCTGACCGTGGGCGCCAGCTATTGGGCGCGGCTGGTTGAAATGGAGCTGCCGACCCGCCCATGACTATTGTTTAGACCGCTTTCCGCAATGCGGCCGCGACGGCGGCCTACATCGTGGCTATCGCCTCGTTCCTTTTCTACGTGCCGAAACAACTCGGACGAGCCGAAACCGTACTCGTCCCCATCGTCATGCTGATGCTCTTCGTCTTTTCTGCCGCCGTCACCGGTAGCCTGATCTTCGGTCAGCCGGTGTTGTGGTATCTCGACGGCAAGAAAAAGGAAGCGGGTTCGCTTCTCGTGGCGACATTCGTTTTCTTTTTCGCCCTGTTGCTTGCCGCCCTCGTTGCCTTTTTCTTTACCTCGGGCGAGACCCAGGCGGGTGATGACTTACCGTCCTTGAAACACGGCTTTCTTCTTGGCGAGGAAGGCTTGGTATCCCGCGCGGTAATCTTCGGTGCCGAAGGTGGCGTAGGCTTCGTCGAATTCCTTGCGGCTCAAAGGCCGGGGATCGGAAAGGCGGCGGGCGAATTTCTTGTGCCAGCGATTGACTAGAGGCGCGCCGTCGGCGATGCGGCGGGCGACTTCATGGGTTTCCGCCTCGACCCTATCGTCGGAGACGACACGGGTGACAAGGCCCTTGTCGCGGGCCTCGGCGGCATCGAAAACGCGGCCCTCGAGCAGGATTTCCAGCGCCGCCCCCCGCCCGACCAGCTCGATCAGCGCCGCGATCTCGGGATAGGCCATAACCACGCCGATGCGGTTGATCGGCACGCCGAAGCGGCTCGATTGCCCGCAAATCCGCAGATCGCACATGATCGCCAGTTCGAGCGCGCCGCCCACACACAGCCCCTTGATCAGCGCAATCGTGGGATGACGGCAGTCGCCGATGGCGGCCATGGTGTCGTGCATGATCGCACCGTATTGGCGGGCCTGTTCGGGGTCGCCGCGTTCGCTTTCGAATTCCGCGATGTCGGCGCCGGGACCGAAGGCCTTGTCGCCGGCCCCGCGCAGCACGACACAACGGGGTTCTTCCCTCGCCGACAGATCGCGCATGGCCTCGCCCAGGCCGATCCACATCGGCTTATTGAGCGCGTTGAGTTTTTCCGGGCGATTGAGGACGACCGTGGCGATATCGGGCTGCGTCCATTCGACGAGGACGAGATCGCTCGCGCGCTCCGCTTCCGGCGTCGTTTCTGCGCGCGAACCCGGCAATGAAGGATTCGGGTGTCTGGGATCGCGGTTCCGCGGCAGGGTGCTCTCCTGGCCTTTAGTCGCTGGCCGCCTTCTTTGCCCGCTTTCCCGCCGCCGCCTCGCCACCGGCCAGAAAGTCGAGCGCCGCCAATACGCCGCCACGCTGGCATGGCACGCCCGCCATGCCCAACCCCATTTCCACGCCGCACAACGCACCGGCCAACGACAATTCGTTGATGTAGCCGATATGCCCGATGCGAAACACCTTGCCCTTGACCTTCCCGAGCCCGGCGCCTAGCGACATGTCGAAGGCATCGAGGATGACCTTGCGGATGGCGTCGCCGTCGATGCCCGCGGGCGCCAACACGGCAGTCACCACCGGGCTCGCCTCGCGGTCGTCGAGGGCCAGGACTTCGAGCCCCCAGCCCCGCACCGCTCGCCGCGTCGCCTCGGCCAGCCGCAGGTGACGGGCGAAGACGTTTTCCAGCCCCTCATCCTCCAGAACCGCGATGGTTTCCCGCAGCCCATACATCAGGGTCACGGGCGGGGTATACGGGAAGGAGCCGGTGTCGTTGGCCGCGATGTACGGACCCCAGTCCCAGAATGAGCGTGGGAATTTTGCGTCCCGCGACGCAGCTATCGCCTTCGCCGAGATGGCGTTGAGGCCCATTCCCGGCGGCAGCATGAGAGCCTTCTGCGAACCCACCACGCTCACGTCCACCGCCCATTCGTCATGCCGGTAGTCCATTGCACCGAGCGAGGACACGGCATCGACCATCAACAACGCGGGGTGGCCGACGCGATCCATGGCGCGGCGGATATCGGCGATGCGGCTGACGACACCGGTCGAGGTCTCGTTGTGCACCGCCATGACCGCTTTGATGTGATGGCCGCGGTCCTCGGCGAGCTTGGCCTCGGCCGTGGCGACGTCGATGGCGTGGCGCCAATCGCCGGGAACGAAATCCACATCCAACCCGAACCGCAGCGCCATGTCGCGCCACAGCGCGCCGAACTGTCCGGTTTCGAACATCAGCACTCTGTCACCGGGCGACAGCGTGTTGGCGATAGCGGCCTCCCAGGCGCCAGTGCCCGAGCAGGGAAAAATAGCCAGCTTGTCCTTGGTCCGAAAAATCCGCCGCACGGCTTCGATGAGTTCACGGGCGAAAGTAAAGAATTCCGGCCCCCGGTGGTCGATTGGGGGTTTGTTCATAGCCCGCAAGATTCGATCGGGAATATTGGTCGGTCCCGGAACCTGAAGAAAATGGCGGCCGCCGCGATGGGTCATAGCTCCCCCTCCTGGAGAACGTGGATTATGCATGGCTTACAATGGGGTTCAAGTTTCCGTTACATTGCGCCCCTATCAATCGGCGGGGCTGCGTTGAGGTTTGCATGTCGGCTTCCCGATTTGTTGAAGCGGGGACCATGTGATGAAAGCAGCTCTGGGCGACGTGGACGCCGAAACGGCGAAAAAATGGCTCGACGGCGGCGAGGCCGTCTTGGTCGATGTACGCGAACCCGGCGAACATGCGCGCGAACGCATCCCGGGATCGACCTTGCTGCCGCTTTCCGGCTTTGATCCCGCAGATTACAGTGCTTTCGTCGGCAAACGAATCGTCATCCACTGCGCCTCGGGAAAACGTTCACGCATCGTCGGCGAGCGGCTGTTGTCTTCCGGCGTTGCCGATATCTTCATTCTGGAGGGCGATTTGTTCGGGTGGCGGGACGCCGGATTTCCGACCGAAACAGGTTGAAACGCGATTTCAGCCTAATTCGGCGGTTCAAACCGCCGCATCCAAGCGGCCGCCCGGCTGAGAAACTGGCGTTTGTAGCGCGCTTGCCACTCCGTAAATCGCCAACGCGACTGGCCGCTCACCGCCCGCGTGGGCAGGAAGGCACAGGCCGCTTCACGCCGTCTTCCAGAGCAGAACACGGTGACCGAAGCGAGGCGATATTCGGCAGCTTCGAAATGCGCTAACCGCGCGCTGCCCAGTGCCCCAATGCCATGAACCAGCAAACCGTTCACCCGGCCCCGTGGCGATCGCAGAAGGATGGGGTAACTGCCGCCGACGGCCCGCACCCGGCGATAGCCGGACAAGATCGCAGGTTCGATGCGCAGGGGCTCGGCCCCGGGTCCGAGCACGGCTCGACGAATATCGGCATCCATGAGCGTGCCGTAGAAGAAATAAGGCGGTTGGACGGCCGCCCTCAATGCAAGCCGCCAAGGCCGGTGGCGTCGAGACCGCTGCGGCTGAGTTGATCGACCAACGCTGCCCGAAGCCGATCCAGACCCGCGTTCGATGCCGCCTCGCACCGGGCGACGAGAACGTCTTGGGTGTTCGAGGCCCGCAACAACCACCAGCCGTCCTCGGTCCGCACGCGCACGCCATCCACGGTTTGCATGCGGGCGCCCGCCTGTTCCAGTCTTGCCCTGATTTCATCGACGACGGCGAATTTGCGCCCCTCGGAGCAGGTGAAGCGAAGCTCCGGCGTGTTCACCGCCTCGGGGAGCCGATCGCGCAACGCGGCAAGGCTCATGTCCCCGCGCGCCAGGATTTCGAGGAGCCGGATCGCTGCATATTGGGCGTCGTCGAAACCGTACCAGCGATCGGCAAAGAAAATATGGCCGCTCATCTCGCCGGCCAGCGGCGCGCCAGTCTCCATCATCTTGGCCTTGATCAGCGAATGGCCGGTGCGCCACATCAAGGGTTTGCCGCCCATGCGCGCGATTTCGTCGAACAGCACCTGACTCGCCTTCACGTCGGCGATGATGGTGGCGCCGGGTTGATTCTTCAGAACCGGCTCGGCGAGGACGACCATGAGCTGGTCACCCCACAGGATGCGGCCCCTGCCGTCGACGACGCCGATGCGGTCGCCGTCGCCATCGAGGCCGATACCGAGATCGGCCTTTTCCCGCGCTACCGCATCTTGAAGTTGGACGAGGTTTTCCGCCACGGTCGGATCGGGATGGTGAGCCGGAAAGCGGCCATCGACCTCTTCGTTGAGCAGGACGTGCCGGCCCGGCAATCTCGCCGCCAACCGCGACACGATCGGCCCGGAAGCGCCATTGCCGGAATCCCACACCACGGTCAGATCGCGCCAGCCCGCGACCTCGGACACCAGCCGGTCGACATAGGCGTCCAGCACCGCGACATCGGCGACGCTGCCGGCGCCGGAAGCGAAATCGCCCGCAGCGGCGATAGTTCCCAGCGCCTGGATATCGGCGCCATGGAGTGTCCCCTTGCCGAGCATCAGCTTGAAGCCATTGTATTGCGCCGGGTTATGCGAGCCGGTCACCATGACTCCGGCGTCGAGGCCGAGATGGCGGACGGCAAAATACAACATCGGCGTCGGCCCCATCCCAGTGCGATGAATGGAGAGCCCGCAACGCTTCAGGCCGTCGACGACGGCTTCTTCCATTTCCGGCGAGCTGAGGCGGCCATCGCGGCCGACGGCAACGCGCCGGCCGCCGCTGCGGGCAACCCTGGTGCCGAAAGCTCGGCCAAGCGCGCGCGCATCTTCCGCCGAAAGGGTTTGCCCGACGACGCCGCGGACATCGTATTCGCGCAGCAGCGTCGGATTAAATCGATGGGATCGGTTCACGGCTTTGGCGGCGCGAAGGCCGCCATCGGCCGCCCGACGCAGACATAGTGGAAACCCGCGGCGGCCATGTCGACCGGATTGTAGATGTTGCGCAGATCGACAATGACCTTCCCGACCAGAAGGGACCGCACGCGATCGAGATCGAGCGAGCGGAATTCATTCCATTCCGTGATGATCACCAGGGCATGGGCGCCTTCCAGCGTGGAATAGGCGTCGCCGCACCAGGCGACATCGGAGAGACGCTTCTTGGCCTCGTTCATGCCCTCGGGATCGAACGCGCGAACCGTCGCCCCGGCTGCTTGCAGCGCGGGAATGATGTCGAGGCTCGGACTGTCGCGCATGTCGTCCGTGTTGGGCTTAAAGGTTAGGCCGAGCACCGCGATGGTCCGTCCAACCACCGAGCCGCCGCAGGCTTGGATAATTTTCGCCGCCATTGTCTTCTTGCGCGCATCGTTGACCGTGGCCACCGTTTCTACGATGCGCAGCGGCGCATTGGCCTCCTGGGCGGTCCGCACCAGGGCCAGCGTGTCCTTGGGAAAACACGAGCCGCCGTAACCGGGACCGGCGTGGAGAAATTTCCGCCCGATACGGCCATCGAGTCCCATGCCGCGCGCCACGTCATGCACGTCGGCGCCGACCTTTTCGCAAAGGTCCGCGATCTCGTTGATATAGGTGATCTTGACGGCGAGAAAGGCGTTGGCCGCGTATTTGATTAACTCCGCCGTCTCGATCGACGTAAAGACGATCGGCGTCTCGATCAAATAGAGCGGGCGGTAAAGGGCGCGCATCACCTCACGCGCGCGTTCGGTATCGGCGCCGATGACGACTCGGTCTGGCCGCATGAAATCGTTGATCGCAGAGCCTTCGCGTAGGAATTCGGGGTTGGAGACGACGTCGAAGGTGCCGCCCGGCGAGACCGCGCGGATTCGTTCGGCCACCTGCCGCCCGGTGCCCACCGGCACCGTCGACTTCGTGACCACCACGGTGTGGCCGCCTATGGCGCGACCGATTTCCTCGGCGGCGCTGAAAACGAAAGAAAGATCGGCATGGCCGTCGCCGCGGCGGCTCGGCGTTCCGACGGCGATGAACACGGCATCGGCACCCTTCACGGCCGCACCCAGATCGGTGGTGAAGGACAGACGCCCAGCGCGGGCATTGCTCGCCACCAGACTGTCGAGCCCGGGTTCGAAGATCGGTATTTCGCCGCGTCTGAGCCGCGCGATTTTGTCGGCGTCCTTATCGACGCAGACGACGTTGACCCCGAATTCCGAGAAGCAGGCACCGGAAACAAGCCCGACATAGCCGGTGCCGATCATGGCAATGCGCATGTGGATTCCCTAATAGCCGTCCGGCGACAACGCTTCAGACCGCCGAATAATTCCTGAGAACACGCCGCATGTCGTCGCCCAGGCCGGGCCGTTTGAGCGCGAAGGCCAGATTTGCCTCGAGAAAGCCGATCTTGTCGCCGCAGTCGAAGCGACGGCCCTCGAATCGCACGCCATGAAACGGTAGGCGTCCGATCATCGTGGCGAGCGCGTCGGTGAGTTGAATTTCGCCGCCCGCGCCCCGGCGCTGAAGGTCCAGATGCTCGAAGACCTGGGGCTGCAGGATGTATCGGCCGATGACCGCCAGCCGCGACGGCGCCCGGCGCGGGTCCGGCTTTTCGACCAGGCCCTTGACCTCGACCAGGCGGCCGTCGTCATGGCCAATGTCGAGGATGCCGTAACGCGACGTATGTTCCGGAGCGACCTCCATCACGGCGATCACGTTGCCGCCCACCCGGTTGTAGACGTCCATCATTTGGCGCAGGCACGGCGTCTCGGACAGGATAAGGTCATCGGCGAGCAAGACGGCAAAAGGTTCGTCGCCGACCAGATTGCGGGCGCACCAGACGGCGTGGCCGAGGCCCAACGGGGATTGCTGACGGGTATACGCGACTCGGCCCGGCCGCGGCACGAGCGCCTCCAGGGCCGCCAGCTCCGTCGTCTTGCCCCGTTCGGTCAACAAATCATGCAGTTCGTAGCTGTGGTCAAAATGGTCTTCGATCGCAGTCTTTCCGCGACCGGTCACGAAGACCAGGTCTTCGACTCCGGCGGCCATCGTTTCTTCCACCGCGTATTGAATCAGCGGCTTGTCGACGACGGGCAACATTTCCTTGGGCATCGCCTTGGTCGCCGGCAAAAATCGCGTGCCAAGGCCGCCGACCGGAAAAATGGCCTTGCGGACGGGAACGGGCATCGGGAATGTGCGCTTTTAGTGTCGATCAGTTTCCGCAGGAGCGGTTTGTTGCATAGGGGCGGTGCCGAGGCAAGAACCGCTTCAGCCTTGAAGAAGTATGTCGCGAGCCTGATTGATCTTGGACGCAAGATAGGTGGAACCGCCGGTGTCGGGGTGAAGCTTCGCCATCAGGCGGCGATGGGCGTCCTTGACCTCGGCCGGCCCGGCCCCGGCGTCCAACCCAAGAATATGGCGGGCCTCGTCAGGGGTCATCGCCGGTGCCGCCGATCCCCGATTGCCGCCGCCCGCCGCCTTGGCCTGCCATTCGGGCTCGGTGCGGTTGAGATAGGCCTCGAGAATGGCGGCGCTTTGCGGGTCTTCGATCCGGCATTCGGCCAGCAGGGCCAGCAGCTCCTCCGCGTTCAATTCGGCCAGTCGGCGTCCCCGGGCCCGGCCCTCCAACACGACGCCCTCCATAATTCCGGTGTCGAGGTCCAGGGAGGCGCGCAAATAGCGCGTCTCGATTTTCGAGCTTCGCCCGGCGGGACTTTTGCCCCCGCCCCGAGCCTTGTAGTCGCTCCGCAGCTTCGCGACCCAGGGCAGTGCCAGCGGCAGCAATCCGACGATGAAGGCGAAACGTCCGGTGAGTGTCAGGTAAAGCCCAACGCCGGCGGCGATCACTACTCCCCCCCAGCGCAGCGCGCTGGCGACGTTTCCGGCATTGGCCATGCCGAAGGCCTTCATTCCGTAGAAGACAACAACGAGGGCAATCAGCCCGAGCGCCGCGAATACAAACATGGTGCCTAGCCGATCTGTCGCGCGATGAGGGGAACCGGGCCGCCGCGGCTGCGGCTGAAATCGGTCAGCGCCCGCCGCCCGCCCGCGGCGAAAACCGCGACCGCGGCCAACAGATCGCGCAGCTGCTTGGCGCTGGCGGCGTCGAAGTGGCAATAGGCGCCGCGAGTCAGCCGGGCGACCGCCTGGAACGTCCGCGCCGCCGCCGGATCACCGCCCTCATGGAACATGAACGCCGGCACGCCCAACAGGCCGAGTTCGCCGGCCAGGGCCACGATCTCGTCCTCGCCTTCTTCCATGCAATCCCCAACAAACACGAGGGCATTGACCCTTTGCCGGCGTGTCTCGACCAGGGAATGGCGCAATACACTTGCGATCTGGGTCTGTCCGCCACAACACCGAACATCGGCCATGCGGCCGATGAGCGAAGCGGAATCGGCGAGCCAGCCCGTGGCATCGAACTCACCAAAGCCGCCATAATGGACAAGCTTTATGTCGAGACCACCAAGCGTCTCGGTTTGGGCGAACATTTCGCCCTGGATGCGGCAGGCATTGTCCCAGGCCGGCTCGCGGCTCGCGGTTGCGTCCATTGCGAAGATCAGGCGGCCGCGCGCGCCCGCCGACTGCAGCGCGGGCATGGCGTTAACTTGGCGAAGGAATGCCTCGACCTCGACGCTGGTCGACTTCGCCGGCAATTTCGGATCATTCTTGTCCATAAGCGAGACCCAGTTCCGTCTCCGAGTACCAGAGGCCTAAGTTGGTGCCGCCCACCCCCGGTGTCCAGAGTGACACCGTTGGCTGTTGACGGGCGAACCCGCTGCTCTTCAAAGTGCCGGAACATCCTAGCGCGATTCGGACCCAATGATTGAGGAAGTCGAGTGCATCGTCGTCGGCGCGGGTGTCGTCGGGCTGGCGATCGCCCGCAGGCTCGCCATGGACGGACGGGAAGTTCTCGTCCTCGAATCCGCGGACGGCATCGGCACGGAGACTAGTTCGCGCAACAGCGAAGTTATCCATGGCGGCCTGTACTACCCGCGCGATCAGCTCAAGACCCAATTCTGCGTCGCCGGCCGCAAGGCGCTCTACGCCTATTGCGAGGAAAGGGCGATCGCGCATCGGCGGATCGGCAAATTGATCGTGGCGACGAATGAAGGCGAAATCGCCTTCCTCCGCCGCATCGAGGATCAGGCCAAAGCCAACGGCGTCGAGGATATTCGCCGGGTGGAAACCGACGAGGCACGGCGGCTTGAGCCCGAAGTCAATTGCGTCGCCGCCCTGATGTCCCCATCGACCGGCATCATCGACAGCCACGCCCTGGTGTTGTCGCTGCAGGGCGACGCCACCGCCCATGGCGCAAACTTCAGCTTTCGCACGCCGGCGCTTGGGGCAATCGCCACTGAATCGGGGTTCGTCGTCGACGCCGGTGGAAAGGAGGCATACCGCTTGGCGTGCCAGATACTGGTCAACGCGGCCGGCCTGTCCGCGCAAAGTTTCGCGGCGTCGGTGGAGGGGCTGCCGAAACAGACCATCCCGCGCCTTTACCCCGCCAAGGGAAATTATTTCACCATGTCCGGGCGGTCGCCCTTCGGACACCTGATCTATCCGGTGCCGGTCCCGGGCAGCCTCGGCATCCATGTGACGTTGGACCTTGCCGGTCAGGTGCGCTTCGGTCCGGATGTCGAATGGGTCGAATCCATCGACTACAAAGTCGATCCCGCCTGCGTGGCACGGTTCTATTCCGACATCCGCCGCTATTATCGGGGGCTCGCCGATGGCGCACTTATCCCAGGCTATTCCGGTATCCGTCCAAAGTTAGCCGGACCGGGGATGCCGGCGGCGGATTTTTCGATCCAAGGCGCAGCCGGACACGGTCTGGCCGGACTGATCAACCTCTACGGGATCGAATCGCCGGGACTCACGGCCTGCCTCGCGATCGCCGATCACGTCGGAACTCTAGTGTCCACGGAGACAGGGGGCCGACGCCGCCGGGGGGTAACAACCATTTGATGGTAATTGATTCCGCGTTGCCCTGGGCTAACTATACCATGGAGCCATTGCGACCTAATTGTGAGTGAAGGGAGGTGTGGCGATGAACGTGGTTCGATTCATTGATCGGCGCGCCGCGCTTTTGCTCATCGGCGCGGCCTTCGCCGGCGCGCGAGCGGTAGCCCCGGCTTGGGCCGCAACCCCTGGAATCGCCAATGAGGACGGCCTCGCCATTAAGGGTTACGACCCGGTGGCCTATTGGACAGAAGGCCGGCCCCTCAAAGGCGATCTATTGGTGACTTACCGTTGGGGCGGCGTTGAGTGGCGGTTCTCAAGCTCCGCCAATCGCGACCTGTTCATCCAGAACCCCGAGAAGTTCCTGCCGCAATTCGGCGGCTATTGTTCCTATGGCATGTCGCTCGGGCGGCCGCTTCAGCCCGATCCCACGCAATGGCGAATCGTCCAGGACAAGCTGTACCTGCACAATAACGCCAACGCCCTCCAGCGCTGGGTGCAGGACATCCCCGGCATGATCGCCAAGGCCAACGACAATTGGCCGAAGGTCAAGGCCGCACCCTAGCTCGCGCTCGAAGAGTTCGGCGCAACGGCGAACTCAGCTAAACTCACCTTCGCCCGGATCATCCTCGTCCAGCGACAGCAGCGCGGCGTTTCCCCCTTGCGCCGTCGTGTTCGTTGACACGCTCCTTTCAACAGCGAAACGATGCAGATAATGCGGGCCGCCGGCCTTCGGGCCAGTCCCGGACAGGCCCTCCCCGCCAAAGGGCTGCACAGCGGCCGCGGCGTTCGTCGCAGTGGCCTGTGGGGCTGAATAAGCCAGGCTCGTGCCAGTTGAGCGATTCACGGGCGTGCAGGCGCGGTGAGGCCAGTTTCCGCAGCGGGCATTGAACGCAACGGCCTAATTATTAGGCGGTAGCGCCAGAGTCGCCTAAATTTTGGGCTTGGTCGGTCGAGGATGCCCGCATTGCGACCTCACGGGTTCATGGGAAGCGACAGCGATCGCCAGTGACGTTGATGAAGCCGCGACTGTCTCCAAGAACCGCGCTGAATCGATATTCGGCATCATTGATGCGCACCGAGTGATGCAGCGGCAATACGCCGGAAGCCTGGGTTGAACGGCCGCCCGGTTCTGCAAATTGGATGGTGACGGCCCCCGCCGGGTCAAACCAGGCAAGCGGCTTACCCTCACCGTCCTTCTGGGCCACGCCCTCTGCAGTCACGGTCAGCAAATTATTGGCGAAACTGACACTGTCGTTGGTGCCACGACTAAGCGGCGTGCGAACGAGAAAACGGCGGGTGACGGGCTGGCGGTCACACGCTGTCTCATTGCCGGCAATAGAAATCAGGAATTCGAGGCGCTGTGGATCGACCCGTCCTGCAAGCTTGCCTTGGATCATGCCAAGGAGCTTCTTAGCCGGGCCATTCGGCACGTCTCGCTCGTAACGCTGTTGCCACTCGGCGTCTTTTTGACGCATGCCATCGATCTCGCCCTGGGCCCGCGCGTTTTCATCTCGGAGGCTTTCGATCGAAAGCAACAGCTCCTCGATCTCGGCGCGCAAGCGCGAGACCTCGCGTTCGGCAAGTGTGGATCCCGTCTGATATGAAAATAGGCCGAGAAAAAGGGCAGCCCCAAACAGGATGACATTTTTCAGGAAGTTCTTGCGCCGTTGCCGGCGGTGAGACGTTCTGGTCTCGTGAAGCCCCATTGCCATGTGGTCAAATTCCTTGCGATCGGCTCGTCGCGGCCGAAGCGACTAAGTGTAGCGTCGGCCTCGGCGCTATGCCAACAGAGCTGACCGTGACAAAACGATGGCAAGGATTAAGGGCGGCCCCGAAAAAAGGGTCCGCCGACGCTGGGGCTGCTATCGAATCTTGAAATTGGTCAGTATACGTTCGTTTTTGATGATGATGTGGCGGCCATGGACGGCGATGGCGCCGGTGCGTTCCAACAGCCGCAGCCCCTTGTTGATGCTTTCCCGCGTTGCGCCGAGCATATGGGCGAGTGTCCGTCGTCAATGGATTTGAGACAACGGGCGTGCTGAGTTAACGGAGGCTGCGGCTCATCTGGTGGGTTGATCTTATGCCGCTTGATCGCGATGGATCAAGCGGCGCTGCTGGATGGTCTGTCGTTTGATTCGGTTGCGTTCGAGCA
>CAMDDQ010000061.1 GCA_945892765.1 Asaia bogorensis | reverse complement strand
GATCCGCGCCCGCATCAGCCCTAAAAGCCGAACCATCCGCGCCGGAATGGGCCATCACCGGCTGCCGATCCGGCAGCCTATTGCCATGATGCTGGCCAAAGCAACCCTCGTTGTCAACCAACCGTCGAGTGAGGCGCGGGCGTTGGTTATGGTTCGATGATCGAGGTGCTTACGGCGCGCGGCCGCCGCGGGATGGTTGTCGCGGGCCATGTCCTGGCGGCCGAGGCCGGGCGCGATCAGCTTGCCGCCGGCGGCAACGCCGTCGATGCCGCCGTGGCCGCGGCCGCCGTGCTCGCCGTGATTTGCCCCTATGCCTGCACGATCGGCGGCGATCTCTTCGCCCTGATTTTCGGGGGTGCGGACGGGCGGATGGAGGGGCTCAACGGGAGCGGCGCCGCTCCCGCCAAGGCAACCGAGGAATTCTATGCCGCCGGCATACCGCGGACGGGTCCCTTGTCGATTTCGGTGCCCGGATTCGTGGCGGGGCTCGATGACATGTGCCGGCGACACGGCACGCGCGGCCTTCCTGAACTGCTGGCGCCGGCTATCGACCTGGCCCGTCGCGGCTTTCCCGCCCATACCCAACATGTCCGGAACGCTCAGTCGCGCGCCGAGCTGTTGGCTGCCGACGCCGCGGCGGCGCGGCTGTTTCTCCCCGGCGGTGCGCCCCCCGCGGAGGGCGACCTCGTGCGGCAACCGGAACTGGCTGAAAGCCTGGCCGCCATCGCGGCGCGCGGCGCGCAGGCCTTCTACGAGGGTGAGATGGCTCGCCGGATGGCGGATGCCGTCGCGGCTGTCGGGGGCGTGCTGACGGCGGATGATTTCGAGCAGCACCGGAGCCTGTGGCAGGCGCCGATGGCGATCGATTTCGCCGGGCATGACGTAGCGACGATGCCGCCGAATTCCTATGGGCTGACTCTGCTGCTTCAATTGCTGGAGATGCAGTCCGGCGGCATCGGCGCGGTCGATCCGGCAGGCGCGGAATTCGTTCTGCGCGGATTAAAGGCAAGGCGCAACGCCTATCGCGCCGCCGATGGCGTGATCGGCGAACCCGCGACCTTGGAGGCTCCGGCGCGCGAACTGTTGGCCGCGGCGATTGGCTCCCGCCTGGCGCCCGGGCTGGGCTCTCCTGCCGAATCCCGCGACCGCGGCACGAGCTGCGTTGTTGTCATCGACGAGCGCGGCAACGCGGTGTCGCTGATCCAAAGTGTGTCGGCGCCGTTCGGATCGGGAATCGTGGCGCCGGGGACGGGAATTCTGCTCAACAATCGCATGGCTGGCTTTTCGGCCAAACCCGGTCATCCCAACCGCGTGGCGCCGGGGAAACGCCCGGCCCATACCTTGGCGCCCTGTCTGGTAACGCGCGGCGGCAAAGCGGTCATGGCGATCGGCACGCCAGGCACGGTCGGCCAGACATGTACCTTGGCGCAGATCATCGCCCGGATTCTAGCCTGCGGCGAAGACATCGCGACGGCCATCGCGGCGCCGCGCTGGTCGGTAACGCTCGAGGGTAAACCGGCGGTCGAAAAGGCGATGAGCGAGGAGCTGCGCGCCGCGATCGCCGCTGTCGAGCCGTCGCTGGACGTCATGCCGACCGGCTGGATCGCTTTTGGCTCGGTCAAGATCGCGGCCGTGGACGATTTCGGTTTGGCGGGTTATGCCGATAGCCGAAGAGTAGCAGCGCCGGCCGCGTGGTAGCGCGAACGCGTATTTGAGCGGGGGATCATGAAGGAGAGGATGTATTACGAGGTCGCGTGTCTCCAGACGCGGTCTCGCGCCATTGATGTGCATGACGCAAAAAAGCGCGATGAGGGAACGCGCGCCAACATCCTGCGCATCTTCGATCTCATCGATTACGTCACCGCCTTCGGCGCGTCGGACGTCAAGCTCGTCGTCACGCCGGAGTACGCGATCAACGCGCGATGGAACAAGATGTCGGTCGAGGATTGGATGCGAATCTCGACGACGATTCCCGGCCCCTATACCGACTTGATCGCCGAAAAGGCCAAGGAACTGAAACTCTATATCGCCGCCAATATGATGGAGGTACATCCCGATTTTCCCGGGCGCTTCTTCAACTGCTCGTTCTTGATCGGGCCGGACGGCAAGTTGCTCATCAAACATTGGAAAAACGACAACAATGCCTGGGTTTTCCCCTATACCACGCCGGCCGACATCTACACGCAATTCGTCGCCAAATACGGCCGCGAGGCGTTGTTTCCCGTGGCGCGCACCGAGCTGGGCGGCATCGGCCTTCTGACCTGCGGCGAACTCGGCTATCCAGAAAACGCCCGCTGCACGATGATGAACGGGGCCGAGATTCTGTGCCATCTGACCTCGGAGCCGCACAATCTCAGCCATGGCGATGTGCGTGTTTGGGAAAGCATGCGGGCGACGCGGGCTTATGAAAACAAATGTTATCTCGCGATGGCCAACATCGGCATGTATGAGGGTGCCAAACGTGGTCTTCATGGCAGCCATGGCGATTCCGCGATCCACACTTTCGACGGCTCGATCCTCAACAAGATCGCCGGGCCCGGCGAGGCCACGATCAAGAGCCCGGTCGATCTCAATCAGTTGCGCCGCGCCCGTGGGCGGCCTTTCCATCCGGTGTCGATCCGGGCGGAGCTTTTCGCCAAGGAATACGGGCAATTCATCGGCTGGCCCAACGATGCCTTCGCCGACAAACCGATCTCGAGCATCGATGAAACGCGGGCGTTGTTCCAACAGCTCGTCGAAAAGCGCCGCGCATCCGGCATCGACGGCCGGCCCAAGGAATTCAAGGACGATTGAGGCGTTCTTACGCCGACCCTCGCTTCTCGAGACGAAATGCCGCGTAGACGAGCAGGGCCGCCAGCGGGCCGGTGGCGATTGGCCAGGCGAGCAGACGGACCTGCCAGCAGGCATGGATGATGGTGTGGTTCTGAAACACGACATACCAACCAAAAATGACGAGCGCCGACAGGGCCAAACCGCCAATTTGCAGCGTTGGCGCCTGCGGCCCGCGTGCGATGGCGATGGCGGCCATGGCGGCGATCAGGAGGCCCAGCGATAGGCCGATGACGGCCATCGCCGCCGACGTGGAGTCAATCCCTAGGTTCGGCAAGCAGACATAGAGGTTCGCTGCGAGCTGGCTCAGATTGTCGCGCTCATATCCGGTTTCGCCGGTCATTCGATAGAATACCTGGTCGAAGAACGGCGCCCACACCGGAGTGTCAAAGATGAGGCCGGCGAGCACTTGTTTTAACAACAGGCAGCCAGCCACGCCGCCGGTGTAGACCGCTCCTCCCGCCACCAGAAGCCGGACAAACTCCAGCGGGCGCGTTCCCGGTTGCGATTGCAGCGACAAAACGCCGACGAGGACCGCGAGTCCCATCGGCAGCGGGTGGAAGATGAACCCAAAGGCGCTGGTCAAACAGGCGAAGAGGAGAATGGCGGCAAAGAACAAGAAGGGCCGGGCGGTCGCTAGATTGACGTAAGTGCAGAAAACCAGGAATCCGAAGAGCACGATTTCGGACGGTCCATGTGCGACCGACTGGCCGAAATAGGGCAGGCCGTACAACAGCGCCAAGACCGTGGCCACGGCGCCAATTCCCACATTGGCCAGCCGCGTCGGCTGTCGCCAATCCCGCGGCCGCCGCAAGACCGCGACCGCATCCAAAAGCGACCGCAGCACGATAAAAGCGAGGAGCGCGTAGCCGGTCGCTTTGAGGACCACTCGCATCGTGGATACGCCGAAGACCGGCAGCATCAGACTCGCCACAACCATGCTGCCATGCAGGTATCGGTGAAAAGGCACGGCGTCGGCGGCGATCGCTTCCAGCAGGGTGCCGGCCGCGATCTCATGCAGGGTCTGGCATTCGCTCAACCAGCGCCCGTCATCCGTCCACCAGGCGTGGATGATGCGCGGCGAGACCGCATCCTCGACGATGTTACCCGCGCGGAGGAGCGGCATCGAGAAGACGAGGCAGTCATCGTATTGGTTGGTTCCCCGTTCGGCATCCAGCCAGGGCGCATCGTCATGGGTCAGGTCGCCGGCGGCGAATGCCGTTAACACGGCGTCGCGGATGGCCGCGGACGGGATGATCTGGGCCAGGACCGATAGCAATCCAAACGTGACCCAGAAGGCGGGTAGCACAGCCAGCACGGCGCGGCCGAGCGCTCGAATCGACAGCGTCCCCCGGTCAAGCGGTTGGTTCGATGCCGGCGCGGTCATGGGTTGGGGCCGATGGGTCTGCATCGATGGCTCAGTTGGCCGGGGTCAAATCGCGAGCGCTCTGCGCGCTCCTTAGACCTTCGCGCAAAAGCTGGAAGTAACGTTCCTCGGCCGGGGACGGCAAGCGATCCGCGCGGACCAGGGTCATCGGCAGTTCCAGTTGCGGGTGGATTGGAATGACGCGCAAGGACGCAGGGTTGTCCTCTTCGGCGCAACTACGCGGCAAAAGGGCTAGGCCAACGCCGGATCGAACCATGAGTTTGATCGTCTCGGCGCTGTCGGCCACGGCGGCCACGTTCAGCCGTAGTCCGCGATCGGCCAGCAAGGTTTGAACCTGCTGGCCATAACCGATGTCGGGCTCGTGAACGATCAGCTTTTCGCTGACGAGACTGGTCAAATCGACGGGTGCGTTGGACCGGGCCAGCCGGTGCCTCGCCGCCACGACCAGGACGATGGCGACACTCCCGAAACGTTCGGTCCGCACATTGGCCGGCAGGTCGCGCGGACTGGCCTCGATGGTGATCCCGGCGTCAAGGCGTTCCTCGGAAACGAAGCGCAAGATGCGGCGGGTGGGGCCGGTGATCGTTTCTATCCGGACGCGCGGCAACACCGGCGCCAGCGCCGTCATCGCCGCAGGTACCATGGCCTGCGCCACCGATGAGCTGAAGCCGATGGCGAAGGACACCGGCGGACCGCCACGGAGCTGTCTGGCGCGGTCGGACAGGTCGAGAAATTCGTCGATCACCTGGCTGGCGCGGTGCAGGAAGGTCTGGCCTTTGTGAGTGACCAGAACGCCGCGCCCGGTGCGGCGGAACAACTTGAAGCCGAGTTCACCTTCGAGGCTGTTTAGCTGGGCGCTCACCGAGGGCTGGGAGACGTTCAGCTTCTCGGCGGCCTTGCTGAAGCTGCGTTCGCGCCAGACGCTCAGGGCATAACGCAGTTGGCGGTCGTTCATGAGCCATAGATATAGGTTCTTCCTATAGAGATATACTCAAACCATCATTCTGACCGAGCCGCCCGAAGCTTAGAATTCTTCCAAGAATTCCGAGGAGAATTGACGATGCGGAAAGGCTACCGGGTTATCGATACCGATACCCATGTGACTCCCTCGCTCGAGGTCCTGCACCGCTACGCCGGAAAGGCAATCAAGGCGCGTTGGGACGAGATAAAACCTTACGTGCGGACCATGAACTCGCCGCCCGGCCGTGGCCATCCCACCGGGCCGTGGACGACGGTGAAAGTCAGCGCGATGCCCTATAGCCGCATTGCCGGGGAAAAGGCGATTGAGAACAAGGGCGAAAAAGGCGGCGCCGGGGCGCTCGAGGGTCGCGTCGAAAATACCTCGAAGGCCACGCCGCATGAGCGTATCCAGCACGATAACCCGACCGGCCGCCTGCTCGACATGGACAAGGAAGGCGTCGACGTCAACGTGCTCATTCCAGGGACCTGGGCCTCGGCTAGCTCGGCTTTCGACCCCGGTATCTCGACCGGGCTCTACGACGCCTATCACACCTACATGGCCGATTTTTGTAGCTCCGACACCAAACGATTGAAGGGTCTGCTTCTGCTCACCGCCGCCGATGTGAATTGGTCGGTGGCCGAATTGAAGAAACGGGGCAAGGAACCCTGGGTGTCGTGTGTTTGGCCGGTGTTGCCCGAAGGCACACCCGTAGACGATCCCGATCTCAATCCGATCTGGGAAGCCATGAACGAACTCGATCTGCCGATCATGCATCACAGCTTTTTTTATGAGCCGCCGTATTTTCCGGGCTACCGCGACATTTGGGGCAATGCTGCGATCGCCCGCACGGCGGCGCACCCCTGGGGCGCGCAACGCATGGTGGCTTACGTCATCGCCGGCGGGCTGTTCGACCGCTACCCGCGCCTACGCATCGGGTTCTCGGAGACGGGTCACGGTTGGTTGCCCAATTGGCTGCTGCGTCTCGACAGCCAGGTCCATTACGTCAAGGGCGCGGTCAAGAAGCTCAAACACCTGCCCACCGAATACGCGAAGATGGGCAAGGTATTTTGCGCCATCGAGACCCATGAAGGCCCGCATATGACCAAGGCCGTGAACGACATCCTGGGTGATGGCTGCCTGATGTACGCATCGGACTTTCCGCACCCCGAATGCGATTGGCCAAATTCGGTCGACAACGTGCTGGCTTGGGAAAACGTGGTCGGCTCGTCCGCCATGCGCAAGTTGCTGGGGGGCAACGCCGAAACCTACCTGCGCATGGGTTAGTTCGGGTAGCGACCGGGGACGGGCATGGACTACGAACGCGCGCTTGCCTTCGTCAAGAAGGCCAAGGCGATCGGCAAGAAACGTGGCGTGGAGGTGAGTGTGGCGATTGTGGACGCCGCCGGCCATCCAGTTCTGATCGCGCGCGGCAAGGCGGAGGCGTGGCACGGCCCCTACATGGCGGCGGGCAAGGCGCGTCTGGCCGCTGCCTTTCGCAAACCCACCGCCGACCTGATGGAACAATGGCAGGATCGCCCCCTTTTCCCGCAAAGCCTGGTCGAAATCATTCCCGGCGGCGTGACCCTGAACAAGGGCGGCTACCCGATCTTTGAGAAATCGGCCTGCATTGGTGCCATCGGCGTTGGCGGCGGCTCGCCCGACGTTGACGATGCCATCGCGCGGGCGACGGTGGAGGCTCTCGGCGTCCTCAAGCGGTAGGCGCCGGGCAATGTGATGAGGGCATCGATGCGGAAAACAGCGATTCGCACGAATCAAGCGCCAACGCCGACCGGACCCTTCAACCAGGCGATCCGGGTCGGCAACATGGTGTTCACCTCCGGTCAGGCGGGGCGCAACCGGGAAACCGGGAAGATGGGCGACATCCGCGATCAGGCGCGGCGCTGCATTGGCAATATCAGCGCGATATTGGAAGAAGCCGGAGCCTCGCTCGCCGATGTGGTGAAGGTCACGGTCTTTCTGCGCAATCCCGAAGACGCGCCTGCCTTCAACGATGTCTACCGGGAATTGATGCCCGAACCGTTGCCGGCGCGGTCGTCCGCCTATGTGCAGCTCAAGAACCCCGATATGCTGGTCGAGATGGAAGCGGTTGCCGTCCTAACCGAGGCCGAGTGATGGCATCGCCGGGCGTCCGTCAAAGCGAAGGAAATTCCAGGTGCTGAGGATCGTCGACCTCAAGAAGACCTATTCCCTAGACCGCGGGAAGGTAACGGCGCTGCGCGGCGTCGGTTTCGAAGTGTCGGCGGGGACCTTCTTCACGCTGCTGGGGCCAAGCGGTTCCGGCAAAAGCACAGCCATGCGCTGCGTCGCCGGCCTGGAACATCCCGAAAGCGGTGAAATCCATATCGACGGCCAATGCGTCTTTTCCTCCAAGCGCGGGATCCGGGTGCCGGCCGATCAGCGGCCCATCGGCATGGTCTTCCAGTCTTATGCGATCTGGCCCCATATGACGGTGTTCCAAAACGTCGCGTTTCCGCTTCAGTATGGCCATCGCGGCGACAAGCTGTCGCGAGCGGCGATTCGGGATTCGGTGCGCGAAGCCCTGCGCCAAGTCCAGATGGAAGATTACGCCGATCGGCCGGCCACGCAGCTTTCGGGCGGGCAGCAACAGCGCGTGGCGCTGGCACGCGCGCTCGTCCGCCATCCGAAGCTGCTTCTGCTCGACGAGCCTTTGTCGAATCTCGACGCCAAGCTGCGCGAGGAAATGCGTTTCGAACTCAAGGAACTGACGCGGTCGCTGTCCATCACTTCGCTTTTTGTCACCCACGATCAGCTCGAGGCTTTGTCCCTATCCGATCGCATCGGCGTCATCATGGATGGCCTGATCGTCGAACTCGGCCATCCGCAAGAGGTCTATGCCAAAACCATGGACAAACGTGTGGCGTCGTTTCTCGGCATCGCCAACACGATCGCCGGACGGATCGTGCGTGCCGGGCCCAGCGTTCAGGTGGAGACGGCAATGGGCATCATCGTGCTGAGGGACGATCGCGTCGCCGGCCAGGCCGATACCACCGTTGCAATTCGGCCGGAGGCGGTGGTGTGCAGCCGCGAACGCCCAGCGGTGAACGAGAACATCTTCGAGGGCACGGTGCGGCGCGTCACCTTCCTCGGCACCTTTATCGACGGCGAAGTCGAGATCAAGCAGCACCGGCTGCGCGTCAGCTTCAATCCCTACGCGCCCTTCGCGGCCGGGGAACGGGTTTTTGTCCACGTTCCCGCCGATCGCTGCCACCTCATAAATTAGGCCTAGGCGAGTTGGATTGACTCCGGATAGGTCGGGGCCTTGCCGACGGGGCTCCGGATCGGTCGGGCGGCGCCCCGAGGGGCTCCGGGTTCCTTGGGCCCCGCCTAAGAGGGGGGTCAGCTTTCCTGCTGGCGGCCGAGGCGGCTGACGAGCCAGCGTCCGCCGACGGTGAGGATGCCAAGCGCCAGCATCAGCCCGACTCCGATCGCGGCGGTCTTGCCCGGGGCGCCGTCGTCCCAGGTGTGCCACATGAGGACCGAGATCACCTTGTTCTCGCGTGAACTCAGCAACAGCGGGATCGAGAAATTTCGCAACGCGTGGGTCACCACCCAAATCCAGCCGCCGACCAGTCCAGGCAGAAGCAGCGGCAGCACGATCCGCTGCATGGTCACGCGCCATTTGGCACCGGACGCGGTGGCGGCTTCCTCCAGCTCGGATTGAATCTGGGACAATGCCGCCGACATCATGCGGCAGCCGAATGACAGGTAGCTGATCGTCAGGCCCAGGATAACGACGGTAAGCGAACCATAAAGCTGGAGCTGGTCGAAGGGCGGCTGGATGACCAGGAAGATCAGCGATATGCCGATGATGATGCCGGGCAGCGAATGCGGCAGAAAGGCAACCGCATCGAGCACGCCGGCCCAACGCGATTTGAGCCGCACCACCACCCACGCCGTGGTTACTGCCAAAGCCATCGTCAACGTGGCCGCGCCCACGGAAATAAGAACCGTGTTCCACAACGCCCCCCACACCGCCTTGTCGGCCAACACTCGCGTGTAGTTGCGGAGCGTGAGGCTGTCGATCAGGTCCCAGGACGGGGCCATCGGGATCGGCAGGAACGAACTCCACAGCAAAGCCAATGCCGGGGCGCCAATCGTCAACATGAAGAAGACGCAGAACAGAATGAACAGGGGGATACGCCAGCGCCCGAGCGGAATGACACGTGGCCGGTAGCCCTTGCCGGTCACCGTGGCGAAGCGGTTGCTCTGCCCGACGATGCGCCGATACCAATAGACGAGGATGATGCTGATGACGAGGAAGGTGGCGCCCAGCGCCGCCGCCAGGCCGTATTCCGGCGGCGTATAACGCTGCGTCGTGAAGTAGATATAGGTCGGGAAGACGTACACCCTGGCCGGAAGCCCTAGGACGATTGGAATCTCCAGCGATTCCAAATGTGTCATGAAGCTGTACATCGTGGCGGCGAGGAGCGCCGGGGTCAGAACCGGCAGCGACACGCGGAAAAAGGTGGTCGCGCTTGATGCCCCGGAGGTGCGCGAAGCTTCCTCTAGGCTCGGGTCCATCGCGCGAAAGGCGCCAACGATGATGAGGAAGGCCGTGGTGACGCCGCGCAGACCCTCCAGCACGATCATCCCGGTCATAGTGTAGATGTTAAAAGGCCCTTCGGTGGGTTCGAATCCGAACAAGCCGGCGAATTCGCGCAGCCAGACGTTGAAGATGCCGATGCGCGGGCTGAGCAAGATCGTCCACGCCACGGCGAACAACAGCCCCGGCATCGCGATGGGAACGAGCATGAGACCCCAGGCAACGTTACGGTAGGGCAGGTCGGTGCGCTCGGTCAGGAAGGCAAAGACAATGGCGACGGCCATGGAGATGATCGTGCTCGCCACACCCAACACCAAGGTGTTGCCGAAAACCACGAGGGTGTCGTCGTCGGTATAGGCATCGACATAGTTATCAAGGGTCAGCCCGCCGGGGTTCCACGGGGTTCCGTCCCGGAAACTGAACAGCAGCATCAGTCCGAGCGGGAGCAGGATGAGCAAGAGTGTGATGGCGATGACGAAGCTGGGCAGCAGGAACTGGCGGCGTCCTTGCCAAAACCCGCCCCGTCCCAAACCAAGAACCGTGGTGTTCACGATGCCGTTCCCCTGGTTTCCTCGACCCGCATGGTCAGCCTAAACCGGATCGTAATAGTGGATTTCGAGAAGCAGGCATCCCCCATCCGACCGGAACGGACCGTGTGCGGCGCCGGGTGGCCGACAGGCGTAGGTGTTGGGAGAAAAGGATTGGCCGCCCTTGCCTTTGGCATCGTTGCCGACAACCAGATCCCCGTTCATCAGATAAACCTCTTCCCAATAATCGTGGACGAAAGGCGCGGTCGTGTAGACGCCGGGAAGGAACCGCAACAACCGCGTGCGGCTACCGCGTTTCTTGGTTTCGTCCAAGGCGCCGGCGAGGATTTTCTGCTGAATGCCGGGGGGATAGCCGGGCGGGACCTCCCACCCTGAATCGAGATCGAGTGAGTGGAATTCATCATGCGCCTTGTTGACCGCCATTGGAAAACCTCGCCTCTACTCTGCCGCTTTTGATGCAATCTTTGCCAACTCGTTGTCGAGATCGTATTCACCCAGGATTCGGTCGACCATGCCCGTCGCCCCCGCCCAGTCGAAGGTGCGAAAGGAATGACCTTTGGTCACGAACTGGGCGCCCGCATAGAACATTTCGTATTGGGTGTGGCGGGAGGCGAATTCCGAACCCACGACGTCCCAGGCCAGGCGATAGAACTTCACCTTGTCGCGTGCGTTGGCGGCGGGTGATTGATGGGTCTTGCCGATCAGTTCGGCCATCTCCGGGTTGGCGAAGTCGCGCACATGTGATGGCAGCATGATCATGCCGCCTCCGGCCAACTCGCGCAGAGTCATGATCAGCTTTCCATAGAGCTGCTGGGTCAACACCTGCGCGGCGTAAAGGGTGTGTCGATCGGGCACGAAATATCGGCCCTGCATGGCGCCCTTCGCTTCCATCGCCGCCACCATGGCCGACACCAGCGCGACTTCGGCGGCGAACTGTCCCAGCATCTCCCGGACCTGCGGCATGTTAACGATGCCGTTGATTTCGGCGATCCGGCGCGCGATGCCGGCAAGGAACCGGGTTTTCACCGCCAGCCTGACCTGCGCCTGGTAATTTTGATAAACATGCGCCGGGGTCGCGTGGAACTGCTTCTGGCACATCTCGATGTTGCGATCGACGAAGACGCGCTCCCACGGCACCTTGACGTCGTCGAAATAGATCAAGGCGTCGTTTTCGTCGAAGCGGCTCGACATCGGGCTGTCGAAGGCATTGTCGGCGGCGGCCTCGTAAGATTTGCGCGACAGGATTTTCAGGCCCTTGGCGTTCATCGGCACGGCGAAGGATAAAGCGTGTTTTTCGTCGCCGGGCTGCAGCGGCTGAATGCAGGTGACGAAGATTTCGTTGGCCATGATGCCGCTGGTCGCCAGCATCTTGGCGCCGCGCACGGTGAGACCGGAAGCGTCCTCATCGACGACGCCCGCGCTCAGATATTCGCCCTGTTGCTGATGGGCGGCCTTTGAACGATCGGCCTGCGGATTGATGATGACGTAGGTCAGGAACAAATCGTTGTCGCGGGCATAGCCGTAATACTCGGCAAGCGCGCGGGCGCGCTTGGTATCGTAGACCTCGAAGGTCTCGATTCCCATGAACATGCCGGCGATGCAGGACGCGACATGGTCGGGAGACCGGCCGAGGAATCCGGCATGCAGCTCGGCCCAGGCTTCCAGCGCCCGGCGGCGGCGGAGGAGCTGTTCATAACTTTGCGGCAATTCCCAGATGCGGTTGGCGATCTGGTGTGTGTCCGGCGTGGTGAAGGTCATCGTCTCGGCGTTGTCCGGTTGGCTCTGGAATTCATAGAGCCGGGCGGCGGACGCGATGGCGTTACGATAGGCGGGATGGCGGGTCACGTCGCCGACGATGCCGCCGTCGAGATAGACCTGCCGACCGTCGCGCAGCGAAGCGCGGTAGGTGTCGCCGTTCCTGATCATGACCGTCCTCGCATGTCGATGGTACCGCCGTCCTGTGCGCCGTTTTCATGGCCTTCCCGCGGCAGTCCACCGCGTTCGAGCGTGGCGTAGCGCCCGGCGAAAAAGACCAGGGGGTCGTTGCCGCCGGCCAGCGCGAAGCGGAGGATGCGACAGACGAAAATCAAATGATCGCCGCCGTGGTAATCGGCCCAGGGCACACATTCGAAATGGGCAAGCGCCCCTTGCAGCAAGGGCGCCCCGTAATGGCCGACGTCAAAGCCGACACCGACCCACTTGTCGCTGAGCGCATGGGCAAAGCGGGCCGACAGCTCGCGTTGGTGGCCGGACAAGACATTGACGGCGAAACCGCGGGCGGCTCGAAAGGCCTCCAGGCTGAAGGCCCGTTTGTCGATGCTGAACAGAATTAGGGGCGGATCGAGCGACACCGAGCTGAAGGAATTGACGGTCATGCCGATGGGCGGTCCGGATGCGACGGATGCCGTGACCACGGCCACGCCGGTCGCGAAATGCCCCAGTGCTGCGCGCAAGGCGCGCGGGTCGAGAATGTCGCTCATCGCGCCGCCCGCGACGCCGGCGCCGTATCCTCCGGCGGATCCCCGACGCGGCCGGTCAGGTAGCGCACTAGGTCCACCGCCGCGTCGCCGCTGCGCAGAAGATCGGTCAGGATTTGGTTCAAGGCGCGGAATTTCCCGCCGTCCAGCGGCGCAAACATCACATCGTTGACCTGGCGTTGCACCGGGGCGAGTTGCCGCAGAAGGGCGAGGCCCTTCGCCGGCACTTTCAACTGGACGCAGCGCCGGTCGGCCGGATGGCAACCCTTGTCAACCAGGCCCAGGCGGACGAGTTGGCCGATGACGAGCGTGGCGAACGACCCGCTGAGACCAAGATGATCGGCGATCTGCTTCACGCCGATTTCGCCATCGCGCGACAGGTGGGCCACCGAGATCAGCGCGGTGTACTGGATGCCGGTCAGCCCGATATGCGCGCCAAATCGAGATCGTACGGTCTCCAACCGCGCCGAAAAGGCGAGAAGGCGATGCGCGAACCGGCGGAATTCCCGATCCGATCCGCCCCGGAGCAAGGGCGGGCGGGACACCGTCCGCGGCAGGCTCACATCCGATGTGACTTCCACGACGGCGGCAGGGCGGCTCGCAGCCGCGGCCGAGGGCGCGGCGTTGCGCGGAAAATCGGCCAACCTCACCACCCTCCTTGCCTTTGTCAAAAAGCTTTGTAAATTAGCTTTATGCTAACGGTAAATAATTAGGCCCGTCAATGGCGGGTGCCCGGCTGGCGTTTCAATGCATCGACCGCGGCGGATCGGGTCTCCGCCGCGTCCGCGTCGATCACCTCGTGATCGCCGGCTGGACCGGACGCAA
>CAMDDQ010000060.1 GCA_945892765.1 Asaia bogorensis | reverse complement strand
GCCTCGCCTTTCAGCCAGCGCGCCGCGGCGTCCGGCTGGTTGAGGGCGATCCTGACCGCGCCGGTGAGGAAGTGGGCATCTCCCGAAAAGCCTGAATCGCGGATGGCGGTGGCCATTCCACGTAAGGCTCCATCGAAAATCCGCACCGGCTCGCCGGGATAGACCGGCCGCACCCGGCGCTCGCGGCGTTCGGCGGCGGCCTCTTCGGGATGGTCGAGTTTCCAGTGGCAATAATCCGCATCGGTGGAATGATAGGCACGGCAGCGAAAAGGCCGCACCGTATGAATCGAACAGGATCCTTCTTCGAGAAAGGCGCAGGGCGACGCTGTCCGGGCATAGTCCATGGGCCCGAGGCCCGCCGTACGTTGGTCGAGCGCGTGGAGCCGCGTCCGCAGCGCCGCGAGCCGGTCGGGCGCGAAACGCCGGTTTACATGATCGGCGATGGCGATGGCTTCGGCGGCGCTGACGCTCACCTGCTGATGGCAGCACCAGGAACAGCCCTTGCGGCAGGCAATCTGCCCTTCCGGCAAGGTGCCGGGCCGCGCACGGGCGCGGGCCCACGCCTTTTCGGAAAAGACCTGGGCCTCGCGCACGGTATCGAGAAGGCGCGGCAGGCTGGGGGCGCCACCAAAACGGCGGCGCGTGGCGGCATAGATGCTGTCAAAAACATAACCCTGGGACGGCGGCGTTCCGTCTTCGGGGTGGTAGCGATCACGCGGGCCGAGAAGAAAGGCAAAAGCGTCGGCGGCGGAAAATTCTTCCGGCGCGGCCGATGCCGGCGCGACGATCCCGCGTGTGGCCTTTGCCTCGCTTCGACGGCGTTGCTTGCGATTCATCCCGATCCCCGATAATCGAACAGGCAGTTTGCCTCAACCGGACAAGGCACGCCAGCCATGACCAACAGCCCCGTCGTTACCGCCTGCGCCGTCGTCATCGGGAACGAAATCCTGTCCGGACGCACCCAAGACACCAATCTCAACTACCTAGCCAAGGGGCTCAACGCGATCGGCATTCGCCTGCTGGAGGCCAGAGCCATCCCCGACGTCGAGGCGGTCATCGTCGCCACAGTCAACCAGTGCCGCGCCGCCTTCGACTACGTCATCACCACCGGCGGCATCGGTCCGACGCATGATGACATCACTTCGGCGGCGATCGCGAAGGCCTTCGGTCTGCCGCTTCTACGCAATCCCGACGCCGTGACCCGACTCCGGCAGCACTATTCCAATCCCGCTGACTTGACGGCGCCGCGCATGAAGATGGCGGATATGCCACAAGGCGCCATCCTGATCGACAACCCGGTTAGCACGGTTCCGGGTTTCCAAATCGGCAACGTCCTTGTTTTGGCGGGGGTGCCGGCAATCATGCAGGCGATGTTCGACGGCGCCAAGCACCGGTTGAGAACTGGCGCGCCCATGTTGTCGCGAACGTTAAGCTGCCGTCTGACCGAAGGCCCGATCGCGCCAGGGCTAACCGCCATCCAGGGGCGATTTCCCGATCTCGAAATCGGCAGTTACCCGTTTTTTCGCGATCGCCGCTTCGGCCTCTCCATCGTCATCCGGGGAACCGATGCGGCCCGGGCGCAGGCCGCGGCGGTGGCGGTCGCAGATCTGATGCGGTCGCTTGGCGATGAACCGATCGAGGATTAGCCGTTAACACTGGCGGTGGGCGGTCGCCCCCGCCCAAAGGCGTTGCAGCAGCCCCCTAGGCCGCCGCAATCTACCCCGTGTCTGGCTATCAGTCGCCGCCGGATTTCTTGCCGCCTTGCCCCACTTCGGACATGGAGGTTTGCGCCAGCTTCATCGACATTTCCGATAGCTTCGCATAGACTGCCATCAGATCGTCATATGCGCTCTTTGCCATTTCGGACTGCTTGGCAAGCGCTTCGGTCACCGATTTGCACGTCACCAAGGCGGTGGCGTTCTTCATCTGCTTTTCCAGGGACGTTTGGGCGAAAGCAGCTATCTCCTCGCCAAGGTCCTTGTAACCTTCGGCCATGGTCTTGCCATAGCGCGTCGCCACACCCATGCCGCCATTATTCATCTGATCGGTCAGACCCTTCATGGCCTTCATCGGATTGAACATTTCGGTCGGGTTCATGGGCGGCCAACCCGCGGTCGCGGCCTTTGCCGCACCGTTCGATGCGGTTGGCGCGGGAGCGCTCGCAGCCCCTACCTTGCGGCTTTTCGCCCTCGACGTGGGTTTCCGTTTCATTGCAATTCTCCTTCGAGTTTCAACTCGCTCCCGGCATGCCGGTCGTCAGCGAACGTGGGACCATCCCATCCCTCCTCACGCGCATTACGGAGGCGCGTTTGTATGGTTGTATTGTAGAAGAATACCGTTCTCGACGCCATGCCTGACAACGTCATGGCGCCTGCGCTCAAGAACGCCCCGCAAAGGCCCGCCGAAGATCGCTTGCCACCGCGGCCAAAGCCGCGGACCAGTCCCCATCCGCATCCTGCCGATACAGCGGAAAACTGGGGAACCATGGCGATTGGGTACCGTCGGCCATCCACCGGAATTCCGGCGGGGTGGGGAGCAGCAAGCGGCAGAGTCCACCGGCGGCCGCGCGAAAGTGCACGTTGGCATTGCTCACCGTGACGTAGTCGTCGATCAGGCTGACCAGCGCCAACATGTCTTCAACGTCGTCGTTCACGCCGGTGAGATCGCCCGCCGGGCGGCCAAGGCCGGCATCGAACGCCGCAAGCTCGCCGGGTTCGGGCTTACGTTGCAGCATGACGATTGTCGCGGGCACCGATTTGACCGCCACCGCTAGTTCCGGCGCCGGCACGGATTTGTCGAAACGTCCGTGTTCAATCGTGCCGGCCCGCCATGTCACCCCGATATAGGGAGGCCCGCCTAGCGCGGACAGGCGTTCCTGCATCCGGGCGCGGCGCTCCGGCAAGACCGAGATCGACGTTGGCGCCGGCAAATCCGCGGGTGTATCGATGCCCAGAAGGAAAGGCAAATCGGCGAGCCACAGCATTTGATCGAACGGCGCGTCCGGTTCCCCGGCCGCAACCGCGCCTGCGATGCCCGGCATGCGGCGGACCATGTCGATCAGGCGCCGATCGCATTGCGCGACCACGCGGGCTCCACGTGCCGCCAACACCGGTGCGAAGCGCAGGAAGAAGACTTCGTCGCCGATCCCTTGCTCCCGCCGCAACAACACGGTCTGGTGCTGAAGATCCGCCGGCAGTCTTTCCGTAGGAAACCGATCGGGAGTCCGCGTAGGATCGCGATGCAAATAGTCCACCCAACCCCGCTGGAAATCGCCGAGGGTCAGTCGGGCCAACGCGCGGTTGAAATACGCCTCCCTATATTTCGGCGCCAATTCTATGGCGCGGGAAAAGGCGTCAACGGCTTCGACGTAACGGCCGAGCTTACGCAAGTCATTGGCGCGATTGTAATGAGCCGGCGCCATGGTGGGGGCGAGAGCGATGGCGCGGTCATAGATGGCCAGCGCTTCCCGGAGCCGCCCCTGATGTTCGCGGACGAGACCGAGATTGTTGATGGCATTGGCATGGCCCGGGGCAAGGTCGATGGCGCGCAAGTAGCTGACCGCGGCCTCGTCCAAGCGATCCAGGGCCTCAAGGGTGACGCCGCGGTTGTAGTGGACGTTGGGCTTGTTGGGCCAGCGCAACGCCGCATCCTGGAGGCTGGCGAGGGCTTCGTCGACACGGCCCACAAGCTTGAGCGTGCTCGCGAGATTGATGTGGGCATCGGCATAGTCCGGGAGTAGAGCCACGGCACGTTGGAAGGCCGCCAGCGCCTGGTCGGGGTACCCGAGACGCTGCGACGCGACCCCCAGATTGTTGAACGCGATCGCGTTCTTGGGATCGAGGTCGACGGCTTGCCGGTAATGCGGCAGCGCATCGGCGGTCCCGCCCGAAGCGTCGAGCGCCATCGCCAGCGAGTGGTGCGCCTCGCTGAATTGCGGACGAAGAGCCACTGCCCGGCGCAGGTTGACCACCGCTTCGGGCAAACGGCCCGCCATCCTCAGCGCCTCGCCCAAATTGAAATGGGCGTCGGGATTGCGGGCCTCGACGGCGACCGCGATCGAGATCCGTCTGATTGCGGTCGCGGTATCGCCCTGTTGCAGGGCAATGACGCCCAACATGTGGGAGGCCCTGGCGTTGGTCGGCTGCCGCTCCAGGATCGCGAGATAAAGGCGCGTGGCGTCGGCGAGGCGACCGGATTGGTGCAGGCTGAAAGCTTGATTGAAAAGCTGGGCGGGCGAGGTCATCAACCGTTGTTCATACGGCATGCCGGAAGCGGACGCTACTACGGCCGGATCAGGGCGAGATTCTGCCGAAACGCAACGCCGTTTGCCCCTTGCGGGGGCGCCGCGACGGCATGACCAAAACGCAGTCGTCATGAGGCGTGGCGATGGCCCGACCGCCATCCCGGGCGATCGCGGTTCCGGCGCGGGCGATGACCTCCATACCCCTGCACGGCAGGACGAATTGGAAATCGTCGGTGGCGGCCGTCACGACCTCCGTCACCTCGATGAGACGGGGCCGCGCACCGGCGGGGCGTGGCCCCGCATCGGTCAGGCCAAGATGCGCGAGAAACCGCCGCAGGACAGTGGCGGCGACGGTGACGCTGTCCTCCGCCCAGTGTTGCCCACATTCGACGAGCAAGGCGTTCTTCGGGCTGGCGGGGTCGCCGAAGCCGCCATAGTCCCGCAGGCGGCGCCCCGCGCGATGTCCGGCATCGCCGATCACGTCATAGGACAGGCCCAGCGCGAACGCCAAACGCCGTCCCTTTTCGAGGGGGCCACACATCAAGAGCGGCGGCGACGGATATTGCATGGAATGAAGATCGAGCAGGAAATCCGCTTCATCGACCAAGGGGCGAAGCTCCCGCGCGCGAGTCAGTTCGCGGCTCGACAGGGGTCCATCGAGCACCTCCGGCGTCCACAGGCGATTGAAGTCCTCGTCGAGGAACCGCGACGCCTGCGGATCGCCGGATGTGAATTGGCGGAAGGCGGCCATGTTGACGAAGGCGGCCGTAACCCGGCCGGTCCGCAGCTTCGGCGGCGCACGCAGCCAATGGTCCAGCGCCACGGCGCCGCAATATTCATTGCCGTGGACGAGCGCGCATACCAAGACATGCGGTCCTGGAAAACCACTGTCGATGTGCTGCACAAAGTCGACGCCAAGCGGCCCGTTCCGATATCCCGCGAGGTCGGGCGGCGCGATCGCGACGGGCTCGTCCGTTTCGATCACGTCCGGCCCGCCCGGTTCACGCTCGGAACTGCTCGTTCAGGATTCGCTCCTCGAGATTGTGTTCCGGATCGAAGAGCAATGTCAGGGAAACGTCCCGCGCCTCGGAGATTTCGACGTCGAGCACGTCGCGGACTTCGGTGTGGTCGGCGGTGGCGCTGACCGGGCGCGACGTCGGTTGCAGCACGTGAAACGACACCACGGCGGTATGCGGAAGCAACGCGCCACGCCAGAGGCGAGGACGAAAGGCGCTGATCGGCGTCAGGGCGAGGATGCCGGCGCCGATCGGAATGATGGGACCGTGCGCGGAAAGATTGTAAGCGGTGCTTCCCGCCGGCGTCGCGACCAAGGCCCCGTCGCAAACCAACTCCGAAAGCCGCTCCTTGCCGTCCACCGTGACGCGTATCTTCGCGGCGAGGCGCGATTGACGCAAAAGCGACACCTCGTTGATGGCTAGGGCCTGCTTCAGGGCGTGGCCCCGCGTTCTTGCCTTCATCCGCAGCGGATGAAGAATGGTGGGCACGGCGGTTTCGATCCGTTGCTCCAGCGAGCGGCTCGAATCGCGGTTCATCAGAAAACCCACGGTGCCGCGATGCAGACCGTAGATCGGTATGCCGCGGTCGATGAAGCGATGCAGCGTGTCCAACATGAACCCATCGCCGCCGATCGCGACGATGAGATCGGCCTGTCGCGGCGAAACGCTGCCGAAACGCTTCCGCAGCGCCCACAATGCCCGCTGGGCCTCTGCCGATGGTGAAGCGACGAGGGCGATCTTGTCGTATTTCATGCCGGGAATTGGGTGCCGAGTCGCGGGTCCGTCCGAAGCGAGTATAACGCGCTCGATGTCCCCGCAAAATGCTGCTGGCCGCCGCGGTCAACGCACCTTCAGACTAGTGTGAGAAAACAAAGGCCGGCCTCCTGGCCCGCCTTGATCTCACAAAATTGTCCGCCTTACCCGCCAGTCAGACTCATATGCCGGGGGACGGCCGGACCGCGATGACGGCGGTCGATCACGAAATCATGGCCCTTCGGCTTGCGCGTGATCGCTTCGCGGATCGCGCCGTCCAACTGGTCGTCGTCGAAGCCTTCGCGCATCGGCGTCCGCAAGTCCGCCGCGTCGTTCTGACCGAGACACATGTAAAGCACCCCGGTGCAAGTCAGGCGGACGCGGTTGCACGACTCGCAAAAATTATGGGTGAGCGGCGTGATGAAGCCGATCTTGCGGCCGGTTTCCTTGACCGTGACGTATCGGGCCGGACCGCCGCTGCGATAATCGGACTCTTCCAGCGTACAGGTCTTCGCCAGGCGTGCGCGCACCAAGGACAGGGGCAAGTATTGTTCCAGGCGATCGGGACCGATATCGCCCATCGGCATGACCTCGATGATGGTCATGTCGTAGCCCTTGTCGCCGCACCAGGCGACCATGCTGTCGAATTCAAGTTCGTTGACGCCGCGCAAGGCGACGGCGTTGATCTTGACCTCGAGGCCCGCCGCCTTCGCGGCCTCCATGCCTTCGAGAACCTTGTCCAGCTTGCCCCAGCGCGTCACCTCGGTGAACTTCGCCGGATCCAGCGTGTCCACGGAGACGTTGATGCGCCGCACGCCGCATGCCTTCAATTCCTCGGCGTGTTTGGCAAGTTGGCTGCCATTGGTCGTCACCGTCAGCTCGTCGAGCGCGCCGGAGCGGATATGCCGGCCCAGGCTGCGAAAGAGGCTCATGATGTTCTTGCGCACCAAGGGCTCGCCTCCGGTCAGCCGGAGCTTCCTTGTGCCGAGGCGAACGAAGGCACTGCAGACGCGGTCGACTTCTTCGAGGGTCAAGACCTCCGCCTTGGGCAGAAAGGTCATGTCTTCGGACATGCAATACACGCAGCGAAAATCGCAGCGATCGGTAACCGACACGCGCAGATAGGTAATCGGCCGATCGAACGGGTCGATCAGCGGCGCCGGCATCGGCGCTTTCGCTATGATCGAAGTGTCCGCAGTCTGAACGTTCAACAAAGTCTCCTCCGCAGGTACTCATCTTGTTTCCCGACGACGCACCGCGTCGGGGTTTCCCGTAATGTTACGGTTGGGTTACGAGTCGAACGAGTCACTTAAGCGTTACCCTCCGCGAGCGTTACCCTCCGCGGCCCGAATCCCAACTCGGCACCGAACCCGCCACGAACAATACCAAGGTATTCCTTGGGGAAATTGCGAGCCCCGTATTCGGTGAGGTATAGCGCATTTCGGCTTGTGTGACCAACTAATTTCCCCGATCGCGCACGGTTCAGGCGAGGTTTCAACGGCGCGGTCCAACAGAGGATCGGCGCCACCGGAATAGTCCAGCCGGTGCGGCATCTCGATCCCCGGCGTGTCACCCCGCCCTTCGAGCCTGGCTCCATCAGCAAGCGCGTCGCCAACTGCCAGCAAAATCAGGCGTTATCGAACAAATGGAAGGTGCGGCCGGCCAGAACCGCACCGGCCTAGCTTGTGCCGGCGACCTCGCCTTTCCCGTAGCTCTAGAAAACCTCGGGCCGGTACTTCCTGCGGCTCCGCGTGTCCTGGCAAATGAGCATCGCCACCGACTGCGCCATTTGACGTTGGCATGCGATCGCTTACCGTTATGTTCGTTCAGAAGTGAGCGTAGACCCCTATGTGTTGTAAATTTCCAGGCGGGATCGGCATCGGTATAGTGCGCGGCATGAGGAGTGTTCAGCTCCGCCAACATGGGTGACCCCAGCCATGAGAACGCCGATTTGACTATTCAAAATCAAAGCGAGGTCATCGCCTTTCTCGCCACGCCCGGCACCCATGGCGCCGGGATAAAATCCGTGAAACGGATCGACACCCATGGCGCGGTCGTCTTCCTGGCCGGCGAGCGGGCCTACAAACTCAAACGCGCCGTTCGTTTTCCCTATATGGACTTTTCCACCATCGAGCGGCGGCGAACCGCCTGCGAGGCGGAAATTGCCCTCAATCGCCGCACCGCGCCCACCCTTTATCTGGGAACCATGGCAATCACCCGCACGCTAGACGGCCGGCTGACCCTGGGTGGGGAAGGACAACCCATCGATTGGGTCGTCGCGATGGCCCGTTTCGATCAGGACGCGCTTTTCGATAAACGCGCCGGGCGCGGCCAACTCGACCGGGCCGCGATGGAACGCCTCGCCGAAGCCGTGGCCAAGCTGCACGCGGGCGCCGAGCGCCGTTTCGACTTCGGCGGCGCCACCGGCATGGCGGCGGTGATCCGGGGTATCGGTGAAGGATTGCTGGGAGCCGGGCCCAACTTCGACCCGCGGCGTGTCGCCGAACTCGACCTGCGCCTGCGTGCGGCGCTCGATAGTGTCGGCGCGCTGCTCGATCGCCGACTCGATGATGGCTTCGTCCGCCGGTGCCACGGGGATTTGCATCTGCGCAACATTTGCCTGCTTGAGAACCGGCCCGTGTTGTTTGACGCCATCGAGTTCAACGACAGCATCGCGTGTATCGATGTGTTCTATGACCTAGCGTTCCTGTTGATGGACTTGGAGCGGCGCGGCCTACGCCGCCTCGCCAACACCGCCTTCAACACTTACCTCGACGTCACGAACGACCATCGCAGCCTCGCGGCGCTGCCGCTTTTTCTGTCCTGCCGGGCGGCGATCTTAGCGCATACCACCGCGGCGGCGGCGCAGCCCTCACCCGCCGAGGGCGAGCGCCTGTGGGCCGACGCCAAAGCGGCCTTCGATCTCGCCTTCGATTTCCTGTCGCCGCCCAAGCCGCGACTGCTCGCCATCGGCGGGCTGTCGGGCACGGGAAAATCGACCCTGGCCGTCGGCCTTGCCCCTTATATCGGGCCGGCGCCCGGCGCGGTCATCCTTCGCTCCGACGTTCTGCGCAAACGCCTGGCCGGCGTCGATCCGACGGCTCGGCTGCCATCGTCGGCCTATGCCGATGAAAGAACCGGGGCGGTGTATCGGCGTTTGGCCGAAAACGCCTCGGCGGTGCTCGCGAGCGGTCACGCCGCGATTGCCGACGGCGTGTTTGCCCGCCCCGATGAGCGGGCCGCCATCGCCGCCGTCGCGCAAGCCGCCAAGGTACCCTTCGTCGGTCTTTGGCTGGAGGCCGCCGATGCGGTCATGGAATCGCGCATTACCGCGCGTGCAAATGATGCATCCGATGCGACCGTCGCGGTCTTGCGCCGTCAGCGGACCTACGAAATCGGCCGGCTCGATTGGCATCGAATCGACGCCGCCGGCGATGCGGCATCGACGCTCGCCGCGAGTCTTGCCCTCGCCCGCTCCCCCGATCATGGCCCCTTGCCTCGACCCGTGCACCGGGGCTAGCGTCCGCCGCAGGACATTCAGCACCCCGCTTCACGGATAGAACAATGGACCCGAGCCGATGATCCCGCGCTACAGCCGGCCGCAGATGGCCGCCCTTTGGAGCGAGGAGACCAGATTCGGGATCTGGCTCGAGATCGAAATTCACGCTTGCGACGCCCTCGCCAAACTCGGGACCATCCCGAAAACCGCAGCGATGGCGATTCGGCGGCGGGGCAAGTTCGACGCCGTCCGCATCGCGGACATCGAAAGCCAAACGCGGCACGATGTCCTCGCCTTCCTGACGAACCTTGCGGAATATGTCGGGCCGGAGGCCCGCTTCGTTCACCAGGGCATGACCTCGTCGGATGTGCTCGATACCTGTCTTGCGGTCCAGCTCGTCCGCGCGACGGACATCCTTCTCGGTGACATCGATCGCGTGCTGGCCGCACTCAAGCGCCGTGCCCGGGAGCACAAGACAACGCCGTGCATCGGCCGCAGCCACGGCATACACGCCGAGCCGACGACGTTCGGCCTGAAACTCGCGGGTTTTTACGCAGAGTTCAGCCGCAACCGGGAACGCCTGAAAGCCGCCCGGGCCGAAATCGCCACCTGCAAGATTTCCGGCGCCGTCGGCACCTTCGCCAATATCGATCCGCGCGTGGAGGCGCATGTGGCCCAGGCCCTCGGCCTGCTAGTCGAGCCGGTTTCGACGCAGGTCACCCCGCGCGATCGCCATGCTGCCTATTTCGCCGCCCTGGCCGTCATTGCCAGTTCGATCGAACGTATCGCCGTAGAAATTCGCCACCTGCAACGCACCGAGGTCGCGGAGGCCGAGGAATTTTTCGCGGCGGGGCAAAAGGGATCCTCCGCCATGCCGCACAAGCGCAATCCTGTCTTAAGCGAGAACCTCACTGGGCTCGCGCGAATCGTGCGATCGCATCTGCTGCCGGCGCTCGAAAACGTGGCGCTGTGGCATGAACGCGATATTTCCCATTCATCCGTGGAACGCATGATCGCCCCGGATTGCACGGTGACGCTGGATTTCGCGTTGGACCGACTCGCCGGGATGATCGACAAACTCGTCGTTTACCCCGATCGGATGCGCGCAAATCTCGACCGGCTGGGCGGGATCATTCATTCCCAGCGCGTCCTGCTGGCGCTGACCCAGGCCGGGATGGCGCGTGAGGACGCCTATGCCGTGGTCCAGGACCACGCCATGCAAAGCTGGCGAACCGGCGGCGATTTCCTGAATCTGCTGTCGAAGGATCGGGCCGTGACGGCACATCTGAAGCCGGCGGCGTTGGCGAAACTATTCGATATCGGCTACCACACCAAACACGTCGACACGATATTCAGGCGCGTGTTCGGCAGATAACCGGCTGCATTAGGCCGGCTTGCCGCCAATCTGGTCGCGAGCCACGACCAGCAGGCGCTCCATTTCGCGGCGAATTGTGTGTTCGTCGGTCTTGACGCCGTGGGTGGTCAAATCCTTGAGCACTTTCTCTAGTACATCACTGTCGCCGGCTTTTTCGAAATCGGCGGAAACGACGTCCTTGGCGTAACTTTCCACGGCGGCGCCCTTAAGCCCCATGAGGCCGGCCGCCCACTCGCCGAGCAGCTTGTTGCGCCTTGAATTGACCCTGAAACGGAATTCCTGATCTTGGCGATATTTGGCCTCAAAGGCTTTTTCCCGGTCATCGAAACTCGGCATGACGGTCTCCAGAGGATTTTGGGTTCGTCGGCGGCGGGCATTGTTATAGCGGCGCTCCACATCAAGTGGTATCGAAACCTTGGCAACAAAGACCCCCCGATGTGTACGCTTGTCATACTCCATCGCCCCGCCGAAAACTGGCCGCTGATCCTCGGCGCCAACCGCGATGAAATGATCGACCGGCCCTGGGCCGCGCCGGGCCGGCACTGGCCCGACCGCCCGGAAATCTTTGGCGGACTCGATCGCTTGGCGGGCGGTAGCTGGCTCGCGGTCAACGATCATGGCGTCGCCGCCGGGGTTCTGAACCGTCCGGGCACGCTAGGACCGCAGCCGGGAACACGCAGCCGGGGCGAATTGGTACTCGAAGCGCTCGACCATGCCGATGCCGCCGCCGCGGCTTCGGCGCTGTCCGAACTCGATGCGCGGGCCTATCGCCCGTTTCATTTGGTCATCGCCGACAGCCACGATGCATTCTGGATCAAATCGCCGGCCAGACCGCGCGGCAAGGCCGTGCAGGTGGCGCCCGTAACGCCGGGCCTGTCCATGATCACCTCGGCCGATCTCAACAGCGCCGACGATTCCCGCATCGCGGAATATCTGCCGCGTTTTCGGGCCGCTTCCACCCCGATACCGGAAACCGGAGATTGGCGGGATTGGGAAGCGTTGCTTGGCGGAGGCGGGTCCGCAAACAGCGCCATGACGATCGCGACCGATAGCGGCTTTGGTACGACCAACGCCTCGCTGATCGCGGTGCCGCCACCTGGCGAAAATCGGCCCGCGGTTTGGCGATTCTCCGCCGGGCGTCCGGACCGGGCTCCGTTTTTTGATTTAACTATTTGAATAATAATATTTTTTGGTTAATTGTGAAGCCCTCGAGCAATTGCTATATGATGGTCGTTCGGGGCCCCACACCGCCGCCGGTCGCGCTTTCCCCTTATCCTCCCACCAGCGGCAATGCCAATGGCCAGACGCAGACAAATCTATGAAGGCAAAGCCAAGGTCCTTTTCGAGGGGCCGGAGCCGGGTACGCTCGTCCAATATTTCAAGGACGATGCCACTGCCTTCAACAACAAGAAAAAAGGCGTCATCACCGGGAAGGGCGTCCTCAACAACCGCATTTCGGAATATCTGATGACGCGGCTGGGCGAGATCGGGGTGCCGACGCATTTCGTGCGCCGCCTCAATATGCGCGAGCAGCTTGTCCGCGAGGTCGAGATCATCCCGGTCGAGATCGTCGTGCGCAACATCGCGGCCGGCACGTTTTCACAGCGTTTCGGCATGGCCGAAGGCACGCAATTGCCACGCTCGATCGTCGAGTATTATTACAAATCCGACGAACTCGGCGATCCGATGGTCTCTGAAGAACACGTCACCGCCTTCGGCTGGGCGACGACCCAGGACCTCGACGACATCATGTCGATGGCGCTTCGGGTCAACGATTTCCTGACCGGGCTTTTCCTGGGCGTCGGATTGCGTCTGATCGATTTCAAATTGGAATTCGGCCGGCTGTGGCAGAACGACGAAATGCGTATCGTTCTGGCCGACGAGATCAGCCCGGATTGCTGCCGTCTGTGGGATACCAAAACCAACGAGAAGCTCGACAAGGACCGTTTCCGCCGCGATCTCGGTCAGGTCGAGGAAGCCTATCAGGAAGTCGCGCGGCGGCTTGGCATCCTGCCCGAGGGTGGGCCCGGCGACGTCAAGGGGCCCAAGACGCTGCAATGATTCGGAGCCAAGCGGGCCGATGAAGGCTAAAGTTCACATCACCCTGAAGCGGGGCGTATTGGACCCGCAGGGCAAGGCAGTGGCGCATTCGCTCGCCAGCCTCGGCTTCGCCGGGGTCACCGAGGTGCGGCAAGGCAAATTCATCGAGATCGACCTTGCCGAGACTGATCCGGCGAAGGCACGGACGAAACTCGACGAGATGTGCCGCAAGCTGCTCGCCAATACCGTCATCGAGGACTATGCGATTGAGTTAGCCTAGGCGATGAAGGCTGCCGTTATCGTCTTTCCAGGATCGAACCGCGAGCACGACGTCGCCAAGGCTCTCGCGGCGAGCATGGGTTCGCCGCCCCGGTTGGTCTGGCACGGCGACGCGGAATTGGGCGCGGCCGATTTGATCGTCCTGCCCGGCGGCTTTGCTTATGGCGATTATTTGCGCGCCGGCGCCATCGCCGCCTGCTCGCCGGTCATGCGCGAGGTCGCCGCCCGCGCCGCGCGCGGCGTACCGGTGTTGGGCATCTGCAACGGTTTCCAGGTGCTGACCGAGGCCGGCTTGCTGCCTGGCGCGTTGTTGCCCAACGCCACCCTCAAATTCAGGTGCAAATTCGTGCATCTGCGGGTCGAAACCGGCCAAAGCCTGTTTACCGCCGGCTATGCCGCCGGCCAGGTCATCCGTGTGCCCATCGCCCACCACGACGGCAACTATTTCGCCGATCCCGAAACGCTCGACCGCATCGAGGACAAGGGGCATGTCGCTTTCAGGTATTGCGGCGAGGACGGCGCGTTGACGCCTTCGTCCAATCCCAATGGATCGGCGCGGTCGATCGCCGGGGTGTTCAACGCGACCAAGACCGTGCTCGGCCTCATGCCGCATCCGGAAAACGCCATCGATCCCATCGCAGGCGGCACCGACGGGAAGCCTTTTTTCGACGGCCTGATCAAGGCGTTGTCGTGACCGCAGACGCGAAAGTTTCGCCGGCCGCTGCGATAGCGCCGGAAACCGTCACGGCGCATGGGCTGACCGCGGACGAATACACGCGCATCCTGTCCATCCTTGGCCGGCCGCCGAGCATCACCGAATTGGGCATCTTTTCGGTGATGTGGAGCGAACATTGCTCGTACAAATCGTCGAAGAAATGGCTCAAGACCCTGCCCACCAAGGCGCCCTGGGTGATCTGCGGACCAGGCGAAAATGCCGGCGTCATCGATATCGGCGATGGGCTCGCTGCGATCTTCAAGATCGAGAGCCACAATCACCCATCCTTCATCGAGCCGTTTCAGGGTGCTGCCACCGGCGTCGGCGGCATCTTGCGCGATGTTTTCACCATGGGCGCCCGGCCGATCGCCAACCTCAACGCCTTGCGCTTCGGCAGCCCGCAAAACCCGCGCACGCGTCACCTGGTCGCCGGCGTCGTCGCGGGTATCGGCTTCTACGGCAATTGCGTGGGCGTGCCGACCGTCGGCGGGGAATGCAATTTCCATCCTGCCTATGACGGCAACTGCCTGGTCAACGCCATGACCGTGGGGCTGGCGCCGGCCAACCGCATCTTTTATTCGAGCGCGGCCGGTGTGGGGAACCCCGTGGTTTACGTCGGCGCCAAGACCGGGCGCGATGGCATCCACGGTGCCACCATGGCCTCGGCCGAATTCGACGAGGCCAGCGAGGCCAAACGCCCGACCGTGCAAGTCGGCGACCCCTTCACCGAAAAGTTGTTGATCGAAGCGTGTCTTGAATTGATGGCCACCGACGCCATCGTCGCCATCCAGGACATGGGTGCCGCCGGGTTGACATCGTCTTCCGTCGAAATGGCGGGCAAAGGCGGGCTCGGGTTGGAGCTGGAATTGGACCGGGTACCCCTCCGCGAGACCGGCATGACCCCCTACGAAATCATGTTGTCGGAAAGCCAGGAGCGGATGCTGATGGTGCTGCGCCC
>CAMDDQ010000059.1 GCA_945892765.1 Asaia bogorensis | reverse complement strand
AGGCATCGACCAGGGTGGTATCGCCGCGCCCGACCAGCTTCATCAGCGGGCTGACCTCGTGCGAGACGCTGATTTGGTTGAAGCCGATGGCGCGGGCGATGGCGGCGACTTGTTTCTCATGCTCGACGTGGCGATAGCCGTGGAGCAGGACAATGGCGATAGCGCGGATGCCGGCGGCGAAGGCTTCGGCCAGCCCGCGCCGCGTGGCGACAGGATCGGGCGGGCGCAACACTTCGCCCTGCGCGCTCATGCGCTCGTCGATTTCTACGACGCCGGCATAAAGCATCTCCGGCAGCACGATCTTGCGCGCGAACAGCTTCGGCCGGTTCTGATAGGCGATGCGGATGGAATCGCCGAAGCCGCGCGTGATCGCCAACACCACCTTCTCCCCCTCGCGTTCGAGCAGGGCGTTGGTGGCGATGGTCGTACCCATCTTGACCGCCTCGATGGCGGATGTGGGCAGGGCCGCGCCCGAAGCCAGGCCGAGCAGATCGCGGATGCCCTGGATCGCGGCGTCATCGTAGCGTCCGGGATTCTCCGACAGCAACTTGCGGGTCAGCAGGGCGCCGTCGGGGCGACGCGCCACGATGTCGGTGAAGGTGCCGCCGCGATCGATCCAGAATTGCCAGCCGGGCTCGGCCATTGTCTTCGCGTCCCCCGCTTCGGCTACATTGTCGCAACGATGATCGAACGTCCCTCACCGAACCATGAGCCGCGCCCTCCCGGCAAGACGATCGACATGCTGGTGCTGCATTACACCGGTATGGTCGACGCCGGCGAGGCGCTGCGCCGGCTCTGCGAACCCGCTTCCAAGGTCAGCGCCCATTACCTGATCGACGAGGATGGCGCAGTCTACCGCCTGGTGGCCGAAGACCGCCGCGCCTGGCATGCCGGCGTGGCGCGCTGGGCCGGCGAGACCGACATCAACGGAATTTCCATCGGCATCGAACTGGCCAATCCCGGCCACGATCACGGCTACCGCGATTTTCCTGAAGCCCAGATGGCGGCGCTGATCGATCTGGCCGGCGGGATCGTCGCGCGCCACGGTATCCCGGCCGCGCGCGTGCTCGGCCATTCCGACGTGGCCCCGCACCGCAAGCTCGATCCCGGCGAGAAATTCGACTGGAAGCGCCTCGCCGCCGCCGGCATCGGCCTATGGCCGGAGGCCATCACAAAGAAGTGGCTGGTTGAGACGGCGGCGCCCGCCGAAGGACCGGATTTCGACCCCGGCGATTCCGATCCGAAGATCGCCGAGGCGCAGTCCGCCCTCGCCCGCTTCGGCTACGACGTGGAGACCACCGGTGTATTGGACGCGCGCACGACAACCGTCCTGGCCGCCTTCCAGCGCCATTTCCGCCCGCGCCGCATCGACGGCCGCCTCGATGCCGAAACCGCGGCGATCCTGGCCGCCCTGGTCGCACTTCTCCCACCTGGCGCCTGACGACGCCGGGTGCGGGCTTCGACTAGCCGCAACTCGCCGCTCCTTCCAATCCAGGCTACGATGGCGGCATGAACGAAAGGGTTAAGCGGCGGCTCACCACGGTATTGTGCGCGGACGTGGCGGGGTATTCGCGGCTGATGGAGGCCGACGAGGCCGGGACGATGGTGATGCTACGTCGCTATCGCGAGGCGATGCGGGCGCTGGTCGCCCGCCATGACGGGCGCGTCGTCAATACCTGGGGCGACGCGGTGATCGCCGAGTTCGCCAGCGTCGTGGAGGCCGTGCAATGCGCCGTGGAGGTGCAGCAGGAGCTTGCTGGCCACGACCGCGACTTGCCCGACGACAAACGCATGCGCTTTCGCATCGGCATCAATCTCGGCGATGTGTTGACCGAAGGCGAGGACATCTATGGTGATGGCGTCAACATCGCCGCGCGCTTGCAGGAACAGGCGGAGCCGGGCGGCATTTTGATCTCTGGCCCGGTCTACGATCAGGTGCACAACAAATTGGCGATCGGCTTCGACTATATCGGCCAGCAGCAGGTCAAGAACATGACCACGCCGGTGATGAGTTATCGCGTGCGCCTCTCCGGCGCCGGCGACGTCGGAACGGCCGCGACATCGAAGCCCGGTTCGGGGCGGCCCGGCCCACCGCCCATCCCGGACACCGGCCTACCGCAGGGGTCGCTAACCCCGGCCGGGTTGTGGGCGCGATTCATGGGCTTGCCCCGCAAAGCTCGCGTGCTGGCCGCCGCGGCCGCTCTTCTTTTTCACAATCAACCTGTTCACCGGCTTCAAGACGATCTGGTTCCATTGGCCAATTGCGGTGTTGTTGTTCGGCACCCTGTTGCGCCACATCCGCGGCCCCAATTCCGGGCGCTGACCGCGATCGACCCCTAGCGCCGGGCCGCCGGCTCCCAGGATGTGACGCCCGTGACTCTGCCCGCATTTCTCCGCAATCCCCGTCACCCGCGCTTAGTCCCACAGGAGCGCCGGCATTGACGCGGGGCTTGGACCTCTCTACCTACACCTGGGCCAGACGGCCGGATGGCCGCTCTTTCCCCGCTTGCCGGGGGGAGGGAGGAAAGTCCGGGCTCCACGGAAACACGGTGCCGGGTAACGCCCGGCGGGGGCGACCCCAGGGACAGTGCCACAGAAAACAAACCGCCGGCCGCGAGAGCGCCGCCGGCAAGGGTGAAACGGGGCGGTAAGAGCGCACCGCGGCCTCGGCAACGAGGACGGCACGGTAAACCCCACCGGGAGCAAGACCAAGTAGGAACGGCAGTCCGTTCGGCTTAAAGCCGGGCGGGCGGGTGCGTCTCCGCATCGTCGTTCGGGTCGGTCGCGCGAGGCGCCTGGTAACAGGCGTCCCAGAGGAATGGCCATCGCCCGCCTTTAACAAGCGGTGCACAGAACCCGGCTTACAGGCCGTCTGGCTCCTGTTCTCTCCGGAAAGACCGACAAGATAGGCTGTGGTCGTAGAGGCCTCAGCAAGTCTTGCCTAAATAAGAACATTACGAGAACACAATTTTGCCACAGTTGACGGCAAAGATGGCAAGTCGAGGAGTCGCGGCCGCGCGAATTTTCTCCGCCATCACCAGGAAACATCGCCGGGCCATGGGAACTGTTGTTTGCTGTGCCCTGTTTTTATTGGTCTTTCCCATTGACGCCCATAATAGCCCATGTTATCCCACAATGTCCCATTGGGGAGGAGTCGGGGCCTTTTCCGCGGTGGGACAGGAACAGTCGCCGAATTCGGCGACAGAGGATGAGATGGCATTGTTCCTGTCCACGTACCTGAACAAGGTCGATCGCAAGGGGCGCGTATCCGTCCCCGCGAGCTTCCGCGCGGCCCTAGCCGGCCAGGCTTTCCACGGCGTCGTGGCCTTTCCCGCGGTCGGCGTGGCATCCATCGATTGTTTCGGTATCGACCGCATGGAGCGGCTGTCGGCGAGCATCGATGAAATCGACCTGTTCTCCGACCTTCAGCGCAACCTCGCCGCCACGATTTTCGCCGATTCCCACCAGCTCGCCTTCGACGGCGAAGGCCGCATCCTGCTGCCCGAAGCCCTCGTCAAACACACCCAGATCGCCGATCAGGCGCTGTTTGCCGGCGCAGGTCCTTCGTTCCAGATTTGGAACCCCGATGCCTTCCGCCGCCACCAGCAGGACGCGCGCGGCAAGGCCCAGGGCATGTCGGTGAAGCTGCGTCCGGCGGCGGGATCGGGATCATGAACACGCTCCCCCAGCCGGGAACCCATCGCCCGGTCATGACCGCCGAAATCGTGGCCGCGCTCGCCCCACGCGACGGCGAGATCTTCGTCGACGGTACCTTCGGCGGCGGCGGCCATAGCCGCGCCTTGCTCGAGGCCGCGTTTTGCCGCGTCTGGGGGATCGACCAGGACCCCGACGCCGTACCGCGAGCCGAGACCCTAGCCCGGCAATTTCCCGGCCGCTTCGCGCTAGTACCCGGCCGTTTCGGCGCGATGGACGATTTGTTGAAGGCGCGCGGCGTCGATGCGGTGGCCGGCATCGCCCTCGACCTCGGCGTGTCGTCGATGCAGATCGACGATCCCGAACGCGGCTTTTCCTTCCGCTTCGACGGACCATTGGACATGCGCATGGCCGGCGGGGGCAGCCCGTCGGATTTCGGCGGCGATGGGCCCAGCGCCGCCGATCTGGTCAACACTTTAAGCGAGGGTGAACTCGCCGATATCATCCGCCGCTATGGCGAGGAACGCCGCGCCGGCGCCGTCGCCCGCGCCATCGTCGCGGCGCGCGCCCAAGGCCCGATCACCCGCACCGCCCAGCTCGCCGACATCGTGCGCGCGGTCGTACGCCGCTCCCCCGACGGCATCGACCCCGCCACCCGCACCTTCCAGGCCCTCCGCATTGCGGTGAACGACGAAATCGACGAATTGCGGCGCGGCCTCGAGGCGGCGGAAAGGCTGCTCTCCCCCGGCGGGCGGCTCGCGGTGCTGTCGTTTCATTCGCTGGAAGATTCGGCGGTGAAGGATTTTCTGCGGACAGGTTCGGGCGGCGGCGGCACGTCGCGCCATCTGCCGCTCCCGCCGGATCGCGGGCCGCCCGCCTTCACCCTGCCCTCGCGCAAGGCGATCAAACCCGGCGCGGCCGAGATCGCCTCCAATCCGCGCGCCCGTTCTGCCCGGCTTCGGATCGCTCACCGCACACCCGGAGCACCCGCATGATTCCGCGATCCGGCCTGATGTGGTTGGGCTTGGCGCTGGCCATCGGCGGCGGGCTTTTCGACCTCAAACACGATGTCCAGTCCTTCGAGGACGAGCTGAACCGGCTCAATCGCGCCATGAGCGCCGAGCAACAAGCCATTCACGTTCTGAAAGCGGAATGGAGCCTGATGAACCAGCCCGCTCGGCTGCAAGGTCTCGCCGCCCGCCACCTCGATCTAGTCGCCATGGACCCCCGGCAAATCGTCCAAGTCGCCGACCTGCCGTTCCCAGGGGAGGTCCTTCCCGAACCCCCGCCGCTGACTAAACGCCCCAACACAGCGCCGCGCGCGCCGAGCCCTGCCATCGCCCGTGTTCCGACCAAACCCGCGATCGTCGCCGAATCCAAGGCCCGCGAGACCAAGCCGGCCCTTCCGGCGAGCGGGCGAGGTCAGGCCGATTCCGTGGCCAAAGCGCCGGCGCCCAATCTGCCGCCGAAAATCGCCGCGCTCGCCGAAGCCGGAGGCGCGGAATGAACCAACCCCTGCGCGCAGACCGAAGATTGGTCATCGAAGGTAGCGGCAAGCAGATTTTCGAGCTGGCGCGCACCCGCATCCTGATCGCGGGCGTGGTCTTCGCGCTCGGCTTCCTCACCGTCGGCGCGCGGCTGGTGGACGTGACGCTGCTCCAGAACGGCCGCGAACCCCGGCTGGCCTCCGCCCCGCCCGCCGCCGCGCTGGAAATGGACCGCGCCAACATCGTGGACCGCAACGGCGTTCTCCTGGCGACGAGCCTGTCCACCGCTTCGCTCTACGCCAATCCCCATCTGATCCTCGACGCCGGCGACGCCGCCGCCAAACTTGCCGCCGTATTGCCCGATCTCGACCGCAGCGAGCTGCTCGCCAAACTCGCCTCCGATCGCGCCTTCGTCTGGGTCAAGCGCAACCTGACGCCGCGCCAGCAATTCGAGGTCAACCGGCTCGGCATCCCCGCCTTGTCGTTCCAGCGCGAGGAACGCCGGGTTTATCCCCACGGCGCGCTCACCGCCCACATCGTCGGCTACACCGGCATCGACAATCGTGGCCTCGCCGGTCTCGAACAATCGATGGACGAGGCGCTGCGCCGGGAAACCCGACTTATTCCGGAGCCGGACCGGCTGCGCCGGCCGGCGGGCGAGGCGCTCCAACTTAGCCTCGACATCCGCCTGCAACATATGTTGCGCCAAGAGCTGCAACGGACCGTCGCCGAGTTCGACGCGCTAGGCGCTTCCGGCATCGTTTTGGACGCCCGCAATGGCGAAGTTCTGGCCATGGTCTCGCTGCCCGATTTCGATCCGGTGGACGCGGGCACGGCCGAGCCCGAACAGCGGTTCAACCGCAATACCCTCGGCGTGTACGAGATGGGCTCGACCTTCAAGCTGTTCACGGCGGCGATGGCCTTGGAAAGCGGCGCGGTCGGGCTCCATGACGGCTTCGATGCCACCCAGCCGATCAAGATTTCGCGCTTCACGATCAAGGACTACCATGGCAAGAAGCGCTGGTTGTCGGTGCCCGAAATCATCATGTATTCGTCCAATATCGGCGCCGCGAAGATGGCACTGGCGGTCGGCGGACAACGCCAACGCGACTATCTCGGAAAGTTGGGGCTGCTGAAGGCTTCCACCGTCGAGTTGCCGGAAGTCGCCACGCCGCTGGCGCCCGATCGTTGGCGCGACATCAACACCATGACCATTGGCTTCGGCCATGGCATTTCGGTCTCGCCGCTGCACATGGCCGCAGGCGTTGGCGCCATCGCCAGCGGCGGCGTCATGCACCCGGTCACACTTCTGAAGCGGCCCGAAGGTGCGGCCGCGCCCGGACAGCGCGTGTTGTCACCCAAAACCGCGGAGCAGGTCTGGGGCGTGATGCGGATGGTCGTCGAACAGGGCACCGGCAAGACCGCCGACGTCCCGGGCTATCTGGTCGGCGGCAAGACCGGATCGGCGGAAAAGCCGGCGGGCAAGGCTTATCGGAAATCGGCATTGATTTCGTCCTTCGTCGGCGCTTTTCCGATGAACAACCCGCGCTACGTCGTGGTCGTGGTCGTCGACGAGCCGCATGGCACCAAACAAAGCCATGGTTACGCCACCGGCGGCTGGGTGGCGGCACCCACCGTCGGCCGCATTGTGGCGCGGATGGCCACGTTGCTTGGCATCGAACCCCAGGGCGGCAAGGACCCCGCGCAACGCGAACCCTTGTTGGTCACGGTGAGCACGGGAGGCAAAAAGGGTGCGCCTTTCTGAGCTGATCGAAGGCGCGGCGGCGGTTCCGCCGCTGGCGGTGCGCGACCCGGACATCGCCGGCATCGCCGCGGATTCGCGCGAGATCAGACCCGGTTATTTGTTCGCCGCCTTGCCCGGCCGCGTCGGCGACGGTCGGCGTTTCATCGACGACGCGCTCCGCCGCGGCGCGGTGGCGGTGCTCGCCCCGCCCGGCCTGCGTATCGGCGATCGGCCGGTTTCGGTGCTTGAGGACGACAATCCGCGGCGCCGGCTCGCGCTGATGGCGGCGCGTTTTTTCATCCGCCAACCCCGTTACATCGCGGCCGTGACCGGCACCAACGGCAAGACGTCGGTGGCATCGTTTGCGCGCCAATTGTGGACGCTGATGGGCCACAAGGCCGCGAGCCTCGGCACGCTTGGCCTCCACGGACCCGGATTCGACCGCGCGGGATCATTGACCACGCCCGACCCGCTGGCGCTTCATCGCGACCTTGCGGCGTTGGCCGACGCCGGCATCGACCGGGTGGCGATGGAAGCGTCCAGCCACGGCCTTGATCAATACCGGCTCGACGGCGCGGTCCTGGCCGCTGCGGCATTCACCAACCTGACGCGCGACCATCTCGACTACCACCCATCGATGGGCGACTACCTCAAGGCGAAGCTGCGTCTGTTCAAAACGGTGCTACCGCCGGGCGCCGTCGCGATCCTCAGCGCCGACGGCCCGGAATTCGGCGAATTGCACGAGGCCTGCGCCGCGCGCGGCCACCGCATCATCACCTATGGCGAACACGGCCACGACATACGCCTGCGCGCCGCCACGCCCCGGCCGGACGGACAGAACGTGGAAGTCGAAATCATGGGCCGGCGTTGTTTCGTCGAATTCCCGCTGCCCGCTTCCTTCCAGGCGATGAACGCGCTCTGCGCCCTCGGCCTGGTGCTCGGCGTCGACGGGTTCACCGAAGCCGCGGTCGACGCCGCGATCCGCGCGCTGCCCCTGCTGGAGGGTGTGCCCGGCCGCTTGCAACATGCTGCGACGCTGGCGCGCGGCGGCACGGTGTATGTCGATTACGCCCACACACCCGACGCGCTGGAAACGGTGCTGACCGCGCTGCGCCCGCATGCGCGCGGCCGGCTCGCCGTGGTTTTCGGCTGTGGCGGCGATCGCGACGCGGGCAAACGTCCGCTGATGGGCGCCATCGCCTGCCGGCTGGCCGATTCGGTGTTCGTTACCGACGACAACCCGCGCAGCGAAGACCCCGCCGTCATACGCCGCCAGATTCTCGTTTCCTGCCCCGGCGCCCGCGAAATCGGCGCCCGCGCCGCGGCGATCGGCACCGCCATCGGTGATCTCGGTCCCGGCGACATTCTCGTGGTCGCCGGCAAGGGCCATGAGCTGGGGCAAATCGTCGGCGCCGAAATCTTGCCCTTCGACGATATCGAGGCCTGCCGCCAGGCCGCCGCCACTGGCGGTGCGGCATGACCGCGCCCATCCTCTGGACTTCCGCCGAGGCCGACGCCGCGACTGGCGGCAGATCGGCGCTTCCGTTCTGGGCCAGCGGCGTTTCCATCGATAGTCGGACTTTAGTCCCCGGCGACCTGTTCGTCGCCATCTCGGGACCCAACCATGACGGCCACGATTTCATCGCGGCCGCCATCGCCGCCGGGGCGGCGGCCGCCGTGGTCGGCCGGACGCCCCCCGCGATTGTCGGCACCGCTCCCCTCCTGGCGGTTGTCGATCCACGGGTGGCTTTGGTTGATCTGGCGGCCGCCGCCCGGCGTCGAACCTCGGCGAAAATCATCGGCGTCACCGGCAGCGTCGGCAAGACCGGGACCAAGGAAGCGATCCGGCTGGCCCTGGCCGCACAGGGCGCGACCGCGGCCAGCGCCGGCAATTTGAACAATCACTGGGGCCTGCCGCTCAGCCTGGCGCGCACGCCGCGCGACTGCAAATACGCGGTTTATGAGATGGGCATGAGCCAGGCCGGCGAAATCGCCGCGCTGACCCGATTGGCCCAGCCCGAGGTCGCGGTGATCACCACGATCGAGGCCGCCCATCTGGCCAATTTTGCCTCGATCGAGGACATCGCCCGGGCCAAGGCCGAAATTTTCCTGGGCATGAAAGGCGGAATTGCGATCCTCAACCGCGACGATCCTCATTTTCCGCTACTGGCCGCCATCGCGCGCGGCGAGGGCGTGGCCCGGGTGATCGGCTTCGGCGCCGATGCCGCCGCCGAGGTTCGGCTGATCGAATACGCGCCGCGCCATGACGGCGCCGCGATCGTGGCAAGTTTCGACGGGCGTCCGTTGCGTTACCGGCTCGGCCTTCCCGGCCGGCATTGGGCCATGAACAGTCTGGCCGCTTTGGCCGCGATCGAGGCCGTGGGCGCCGATCTCGCGCTCGCCGCGGACATGCTCGGCGGGCTGACCGCGCTACCCGGCCGCGGGGACCGGCGGCGCCTATCCGTGCCGGGCGGCGCCATCGAGCTGATCGACGACACCTACAACGCCAGCCCCGCATCAATGCGCGCGGGTTTCGCCATGCTGCGCGAGATCCTGCCCGGCCGCACCGGCCGCCGCATCGCCGTCCTGGGCGACATGCTGGAGCTGGGCGAGGCTTCTCAGCGCCTTCACGCCGAGCTGGCGGGCGCCGTGGAAGCGGCCAGCATCGATCTCGTCTTCACTTGCGGGCACGACATGGCGGCGTTGAACGAGGCGTTGCCGAAGGTCATGCGCAGTGGTCATGCCGCGGATTCGGCGGCGCTGGCGCCCATGGTTCCAGCGGCGATCCGGGCCGGCGACGTGGTCCTGGTCAAGGGCTCGCGCGGCAGCCGAATGGACCGGATTGTCGATGCCCTGTCGCGACTGGCCGCGACTCCGCCGCGCGCCGCCAACGGCTGAGGCGGATTAGCGAACATGCTGTTCAACCTCCTCTATCCGCTGGCCGACGAATTCAACGCGCTGAACCTGTTCCGCTATCTGTCTTTCCGTTCGGGCGGGGCGGTGATGACGGCGTTGCTCGTCAGCTTCCTGCTCGGTCCCGCCATCATTCAGAACCTGAAACGCCGCCAGCGCGAAGGCCAACCCATTCGAACCGACGGGCCGGAAAGCCATCTCATCACCAAAAAAGGCACGCCGACCATGGGCGGCGTGCTGATCCTGCTCGCGGTCACCATCAGCACGTTGTTATGGGCGGATTTGACCAACGGGTTCGTTTGGGTGGTGTTGTTCGTGACCGTCGGCTTTGGCGCGGTTGGCTTCGCCGACGACTACAGGAAACTGACGCGGCGCTCCAGCCATGGCCTGTCGGGCCGTATCAAACTGCTCGTGCAAGCCGCGATATCGGCGCTGGCCGCGTTCGCCATCGCCATGATGACCCGCGAACCGCTGACCACCGCGCTGGCCTTTCCCTTCTTCAAGTCGCTGCTTTTCAACCTTGGCTGGTTTTTTATTCCGTGGGCGGCCTTCGTGATGATCGGGGCGGCCAACTCCGTGAACCTGACCGACGGACTCGATGGGCTCGCCATCGTGCCGGTGATGATCACCGCCGGATGTTTCGCCGCGATCACCTATTTTGTCGGCAATCGCGTGTTCGCCGATTACCTGCTTCTTCATTATGTCGTCGGCTCGGGCGAATTGGCGGTTTTCTGCTCCGCGCTGGTTGGCGCGAGCCTTGGCTTCCTGTGGTTCAACGCGCCGCCGGCCATGGTGTTCATGGGTGATACCGGATCGTTGTCCGTGGGCGGTGCGCTCGGCACGATCAGCGTCATCGTCAAACACGAATTCGTCTTGGCGATCATCGGCGGGCTGTTCGTGCTCGAAACCATCTCCGTCATCGTGCAGGTGGTTTCCTTCAAGCTGACCGGGCGCCGCGTGTTTCGCATGGCGCCGCTGCACCACCATTTCGAGAAGAAAGGCTGGGCGGAGCCGACGATCGTCATCCGTTTCTGGATCGTGGCGACCATCCTGGCACTAGTCGGCCTCTCCACGTTGAAGCTGCGGTGATGCGCGGAATCGAAACACGCGATTTTGGCGGACGACCGGTCGCCGTGTTCGGCCTCGGCAAATCGGGGCTGGCAGCGGCGCGCGCCCTTGTCGCCAGCGGCGCCCACACTTGGGCCTGGGACGATGACGAAGGCCGGCGGCGCGTCGCCGGGGCCGAGGGCATCGAGCTGGTCGATCTCTACCGCTGCGACTGGCGCGAGCCCGCGGCCCTGATTCTCAGCCCCGGCATCGCGCACACCCATCCCAAGCCGCATATCGTGGCCGCCCGCGCCCGCGACGCCGGCGCGGAAATCGTCGGCGACATCGAACTGCTGGTGCGGTCAAGCACGCGCGCGCGTTATGTCGGTGTCACCGGCACCAACGGAAAATCGACCACGACCGCGTTGATCGGCCACATCCTGCGCCGCGGCGGCATCAAGGTGGCGATCGGCGGCAATCTGGGCACGCCGGCCCTCGAACTCGACGCGCTGGGCGAGGATGGCACCTATGTGTTGGAGTTGTCCTCCTATCAGCTCGAACTGACGCCGTCGCTGTCGCTCGCCATCGCGGTGTTGCTCAACATCACGCCGGACCATCTCGACCGCCATGGCGGCATGAAGGGTTATGTCGCGGCCAAACGCCGGATTTTCGAGCGGCTCAACGGCCCGCGCGCCGCCATTGTCGGAATCGACGACGAACACGGGCGCGCGATCGCCGCCGAACTCGCCCGCACCGGCGAGGCTAGAGTCATTCCGATTTCCGGGCGGGAACGCGCTGCCGGCGGTGTTTATGCCATCGACGGCCGGCTTTACGACGATCTGGCCGCCGCCGCCGAGGTTCTCGACATCGGTGCCGTGCCGACACTTCCCGGCGCGCATAACGGGCAGAACGCCGCCGCCGCTTATGCCGCGGCGAAACTGGCCGGGCTGGACGTCGCGGCGATCACCGGCGGCATCGCGAGTTATCCCGGACTGCCCCACCGCCAGGAGTTGGTGGCGACCCTGGAAGGCATCCGCTTCGTCAACGACAGCAAGGCGACCAATGCCGACGCCGCGGCCAAGGCCCTGGCTTCCTACGACATGGTCTATTGGATCGCCGGGGGACGGCCGAAAGAAGGCGGCATCGCGTCACTCGCGCCCTGGTTCGGGCGCGTCGCTCACGCCTTTCTGATCGGCGAGGCGGGCCCGGATTTCGCGCGCACGCTCGCCGGGCATGTGAACACGACTGTGGCCGGCACCTTGGATGCCGCGCTCGCGTCCGCGTTTGCCCTGGCCCGCCGCGAGCAGCGCCCCAAGGCGGTCGTGCTGCTATCCCCGGCCTGCGCGTCGTTCGACCAATTCGCCAATTTCGAGGCGCGCGGCGCCGCCTTTCGCGATCTCGTGCGGGGTTTGGCCGCGCCCGCCGTCGCCGGGGACGTGCGATGACCGCTTTCCCGCGCAGCGATACCAGCATCGTCGGCCGCTGGTGGTGGACCGTCGATCGCTGGAGCCTGGTGGCCCTGGCGGTTCTGGTGGCCTTCGGCGTGCTCCTGAGCCTGGCGGCGACGCCGCCGGTGGCCGAGCGCATCGGTTTGGAGCCCTTCCATTTCGTGCGCCGGCAATTGGTGCTGGTGCCGCCGGCGCTCCTGATCCTGGTTGTGGTGTCCATGCTCGATCCGCGCGGGATCAAGCGGCTGTCGATCGTGGTTTTCGGCGTGGCGTTGCTGCTGGTCATCCTGACGTTGGCGACCGGAGCGGAGATCAAGGGCGCACGGCGCTGGCTGGCGTTGGGTGGGTTGTCGATCCAGCCGTCGGAATTCCTTAAACCCGCTTTCGCGGTTCTTGCCGCATGGCTGTTCGCGCGCCAGCACCGGCAGGACGGATTTCCCGGCAATGTCGCCGCGTTCGGCCTGTGCGCCGCGGTGTTGGTGCCGCTATTGCTTCAGCCCGATGTCGGCATGGCGGCGGTTGTCGCGGCGGTGTGGTTTTCCCAATTCTTCCTGGCCGGGCTGGGCCTGCGCTGGGTCGGCTTTTTCGCGATGACCGGTCTCGGCGGGCTGGTCGCGGCCTATGCCACGCTGCCCCATGTCGCCAGTCGCATCGACCGCTTCATCAATCCGAAATCGGGCGACAGCTATCAGATCGATACCGCGCTCGACGCCTTTCTCAATGGCGGGATGTGGGGCCGCGGCCCGGGCGAAGGAACCGTGAAGGCGATCCTGCCCGATGCCCATAGCGATTTCGTCTTCGCCGTCGCCGGGGAGGAATTGGGCCTGGTCGCCTGCCTGATCCTGGTCGGGATCTTCGCCTTCATCGTGCTACGCGGCTTTTCGCGGCTTCTCGACGAGCGGGACTTGTTCGTCCTGCTCGCCACCGCCGGCCTGCTCGTGCAGTTCGGCCTCCAGGCGTTGATCAACATGGGTTCCGCGCTCCATTTGATTCCGACCAAGGGCATGACCCTGCCGTTCATCTCCTATGGCGGCTCCTCTCTGATCGCCTTGTCGCTCGCCATGGGCATGCTGATGGCTCTGACGCGCCGCCGCGTCGGCCACGGGGAGGCGGATTCGTGACCGGCTCCTTGATCGTGCTGGCCGCGGGCGGAACCGGCGGCCACGTTTTCCCGGCCGAGGCCTTGGCCGGGGTGCTGGCGGCGCGCGGCTTTCAACTGGCGCTGTTCACGGATCGGCGGGGTGGCGCCTTCGGTAACGCGGCGGCGGGATTGGACGCCTATCGTTTGCACGCCGCGGCCTTCGCCGGCGGCGTCCTGCGGCGGTCGCTTGCTTTGGTTGAACTCGGGCGCGGTTTTCTCCAGGCCCGCCGACTGGTCGGACGCCTAGGCCCGGCCGTGGTCGTTGGCTTCGGCGGCTACCCCTCGATGGCACCCATGATCGCCGCGATGCGGGCCGGCGTGCCCACGCTCATCCACGAGCAGAACGCGGTTCTCGGCCGCGCCAACCGGCTTCTGGCCGGGCGAGCCACCCGGATCGCCACCTGTTTTTCCGCCGTGCGCGGCCTTGCCGGCGCGGCCGGTGGTCGCGCGGTCCTGACCGGCAATCCGGTGCGCCCGGCGATCCTCGCGCTGCGCGATCGGCCCTTGGTTGCACCGGCCGCGAATGCGCCCTTTCGCCTGCTGGTCACCGGCGGCAGCCAGGGAGCGGCGATCTTTTCGCGCGTGGTACCGGCGGCGTTGGCACGGCTGGATGCCGCCCAGCGCGCGCGCATTGCCGTGGTGCAGCAATGCCGCGCCGAGGACCTCGATTCCGTGCGCGCAGCCTATCGTCAAAACGGCGTCGCCGCCGAGCTGTCGTCATTCTTCGCCGATCTGCCCGATCGATTGAGCGCCGCCCATCTGGTGATTGGACGCGCCGGCGCCTCGACCGTCGCCGAAATCACGGTGGCCGGGCGGGCCGCGATCCTGGTGCCCTACCCCGCCGCCGCCGACGATCATCAAAGCGCCAACGCCGCTTCGCTGGCCAATGAAGGCGCGGCCTGGGGGATGGCACAGGCCGACTTCACCCCGGCGGCGCTGGCTGTGCGTCTCGCCGCGTTGATCAACAATCCCGCCGAAATCGTGGCGCGGGCCGGGCGGGCGGGCGCGATGGGCCGGCCACGCGCGGCCGAACACCTCGCGGATCTGGTTGGGTTGCTCGCGGCGGAACGGCCGCTGCGCTCGCACAAACACACGTCGATGGGGTTAGCGGCATGAGAGAGCTACCGCTGTCCATCGGCACCATCCATTTCGTCGGCATCGGCGGCATCGGCATGAGCGGCATCGCCGAAATTCTGCACAATCTCGGCTACAAGGTGCAGGGCAGCGACCTCGTCGAAAGCGCCAACGTCAAACGCCTGGCCGCCCTCGGCATCCCGGTCGGCAAGGGCCACCGCGCGGAAAGCCTGGGCACCGCCCAAGTCGTGGTGGTCTTGCCGTGGGTGCCGGCGATGGCCACCGACCATTTCAGCCGCATCAGCTGGCCCAGCATCTCGGCGCGGCGCACGACCGGGATCAAACGCGCCCGCGCCGCGGCGACTTCTGGATTGTCGGCGGCG
>CAMDDQ010000058.1 GCA_945892765.1 Asaia bogorensis | reverse complement strand
GAAGACCGGCGCGCCGGCCGGGGAAATCAAGAATCCCGAAACCACCGGCCTCAACGACATCGCGGTGCATGCGGACGGCACGATCTACGGTACCCAGAGCACGGCCGACGATCCGAAAGTGTTCAAAATCACGGCGGCCGGCGTCGTTTCCGAGCTGATCAAGGGTCTGCCGTTGGTTTCGCCCAATGGCATCGCGCTCGACAATGACGGCAATCTCGTGGTGGTGGGCAACACGACCGACGTGTTTGTCTTCTCGCGCACCGATGGCAAGCTGCTGAAGACCCTGAAAACCTCGCAGCCGGGCAATGACGGCATCGTCATCTTGAAAGACGGCACGATCTATGTGAGCAGCGTCCAGCAGGGCGGCATCGCACGAATCCACCCCGGCCAGGCGCCCGAACTGATCGCCACCGGCATCCCGAACGCAGCCTCCATGTGCTACGATTCGGGCGCCAATCAGCTCGTCATCCCGATGAACCAGAACAACGCAATGGCGATCGTCAAACTGCAATAAGCTCGCGGCGGAACGAGCGTTTCTTAAAATCCAGTCGGCGCCCCAAGGGCGCCGACTGTGTCGAAAATCGGGGCACGAAGTTGTGTCCACCAACCAAAATGATGGAGGGAGTTTCATGAAATTTGCACCACGTCTTGCCGGCGCCGCGTTGTTGGCAGGGGCCGCCATCGCGTTGTTCCAGCCGACCCAAGCCAATGCGCAAGCCGCGCCGCCGGCCGCGCCGCAGCCCTTTGCCGTGGGCACGCCGCTCGGCGTCCTTCTCAACAACGTCTTCACGCCGATGTCGAACAACGTCAAAGTCTATGGCGCCATCGTTAATGGCGAGGCTTGCGTGTATGACGAAACGCGCGGCCTTATCGTCGTTCCCAGCCGCGGCGCCGCCCAGGACCAGGTACCCAATGACGGCTACATCTCGTTCTTCAATCACGACGGCTCCGTCCACACCGCGAAATGGATCGGCGCCACGCGCAACGGCCTGATCCTCAATCAGCCGCAGGGCACCGACATCGCCAACGGCATCCTCTACACCGCCGACCGCGATGGCGGCCTCCGCAACGCCGATCCCACCAAACCCGCCGATCCCCTGGTGTCGGTCATCCGCAAATTCGACATGAAGACCGGCGCGCCGGCCGGGGAAATCAAGAATCCCGAAACCACCGGCCTCAACGACATCGCGGTGCACGCGGACGGCACGATCTACGGCACCCAGACCGGCACCGCCGGAATGCCCGATACGTTCAAGGTGTTCAAGATCACCGGCGCCGGTGTCGTTTCCGAGCTGGTCAAGGGCGCGCCGCTGCTGTCGCCCAACGGCATCGCGATCGACAATGACGGCAATCTCGTGGTGGTGGGCAACACGACCGACGTGTTTGTCTTCTCGCGCGCCGACGGCAAGCTGCTGAAGACCTTGAATACCTCCCAGCCCGGCAATGACGGCATCGTCATCATGAAGGACGGCACGATCTATGTTAGCAGCGTGCAACAGGGCGGCATCTCGCGCATCCGCCCCGGCCAAGCGCCCGAACTGATCGCCACCGGCATCCCGTCCGCGGCGTCCATGTGTTACGATTCCGGCGCCAACCAGCTCGTCATCCCGATGAACGCCAACAACGCGATGGCCATCGTCAAGCTGCAATAAACCCGCAGCGGATCGACGTTTCCCACAATCCCGCCGGCGCCCCAAGGGGTCCCGGCGGGATTTTCTTTTTTTGGGGGGCGCCTAAGTCTTTTCGGCGCCGTCGGCTTGCTCGATAACCGAAAGAAGCTGCGTCGCGAGCATGTTTTTGAGCACCGTTTCCTTCGCGGACACATCGATTTTGCCCGAACGCTTAGACGCCTCGTCCGCGCTCTCCAGCGCCTCAAAATACAGTCTTCGATCCTGTTGAATTTATTGAGGTATCGTCGGAACGCCGGGTAGAACGGCCCGGAGGGCGACGCACAGAACCACGTAGGACAACCCACGGCTGGTTCGGCCAATACCGTCGGCAGGATGCGGCAGGTCGATCCCTTCGCCTCGCCCGAGGCGGTGGGGCTGATCCTGGGCAAGGCGCTCTACCAACTTCGCCGTTACCCCGAAGCCGCCAACGCCGCCCGCAACTGCGCCCAACGCGCGCCCAGCAATTCGGCCTGCCGCGCGTTGCTCGCCGCCGCCCTCGGCCAATCCGGCGCCCCGCTGGCGAAAAACGCGGTCGCCGAGCTTTTGAAAATCAGCCCCGGCTTCACCGTCGCCGACGAATTGCGCCGGGTGTCCGCCGGCGCGCGCGGCGAATTCCCCGAACATTACGCCGAGGGATTGCGAAAAGCCGGCGTGCCCGCGGGCTGAATTCGCAGCCCTGCACAATTTTAATATTCCAATCGCTTTTTCACTTTTACAAGAATTCGCGCGGAAAATATTTTGGCCGTTCCCGTTGAATAATTAACGGCCAGCGCGCATATTTGGTCTTAATTTCGGGTGTCGGCCGATCTCCATGCGGTCGCTTCCATCCCCGCCCCGGTGGAGAAACGGAGGGCACGGACGATGAACATTTTCTGGAATGCGACGAACACCTTTTATTGGGGCATGATCGGCGGCGCCGGCGCGACCGTCCTGCTCCTGTCGACGAACCCCCAATCCGGCTTCGACGATCAACTCGCCGATACCCTGTTGCAAATCGCTGCCGCCGCCTTGGCGACCGGCGCGCTCGCCTGGTCCGTCGCCGGCATCCGCAACTGGCTGGTCAGCCGCTAACCACTCCACGAGCCTTGCTCGGCGCGCGGGTGGGCGCTAACGTCCTCAGCGCTTTCGGCTGCCGACAGGAGCGCCTGTGACCAAGGGCTTTGCGATTGCGTGGGTGGCGAGCCTCGTCGCCTTCGCGCTGCTCGACTTCATCTGGCTCAGCTCCACCGTTAACACCGTCTATCGGCCGCGGCTCGGCTCGTTGCTGGCCGAATCGCCGGTGATCTGGGCGGCGGTGTTGTTCTATCTGCTTTATGGCGCGGGGCTCGCGATCTTCGTCATCCGCCCCGCGATGGCCGAAGGCTCGGTCGTGACCGCCCTTTGGATGGGCGCGGTTTTCGGTCTGGTCGCTTACGGCACCTACGACCTCACCAACCTCGCGACCCTGAAGGATTGGTCGGTTTCGTTAAGCGCCATCGACATGGCCTGGGGCACGGTCCTGACCGGGGCCGCGGCCACCATCGGCGTTTGGATCGGCCAGAAATTCGCGGCCTAGATCAGATGTCGCTCCCCATGAACACCTCACCCGATAACCGCGAACGTCTTCGCCGGCTGATCAAGGAACGTTCGCTGTTGAGCGGCGATTTCACGCTCGCTTCCGGCGACCGCAGCCAGTTTTTCTTCGACATGAAAAAGACGATGCTGCACCCCGAAGGCGCGGCGCTGATCGCCGATGCGCTGTTTGCCATCGCGCGCCAGGAAAAGGCGGTGCGTTTCCTCGGCGGGCTGGAGCTGGGCGCGGTGCCCATCATCGCCACCGTCTGCATGCGAAGCTGGCCGGACCAGCCGCTCGGCGGCTTCATCGTCCGCAAGGAAAAAAAGGGCCGCGGCACCGACAAGCTGATCGAAGGCAATATCGAACCGCGCAGCGCCGTCATCCTGTTCGAGGACGTCACCACCACGGGCGAATCCGTGATGCAGGCGGTGCGCGCCGTGCGCGATCTGGGCTGCACGATCGCCAGGATCGTCACCATCGTCGACCGGCTGGCCGGCGCCGAGAAAAACCTCCGCGCCGAAGGGCTGGAATTGACCGCGCTTTACACCAAGGACGATTTCGCCGCATGAGACCCTCCGCCCGCGAAGCGGGCTTGAATCCGGAGCCGGGCCGATGCGCCGATCCCTCCTAGCCTGCGCGGTTGCGGCCGCGCTGGCGCCTCTCCCGCCCGCGGCGCCGGCCTGGGCGCAGGCTTGCAACCCGGCGACGGCGCGATCTCCGATCAGCTTCGACCGTGATATCCAGCGCATCTTCGATCAACATTGCGTCGACGGCACCGTCTGGGCCTGGGGCGAGAATTTCAGCGGCCAGCTCGGCGACGGCTCGACAACTCAGCGGGCGGCGCCCAAGCGTGTTCCCAACCTGTCGGCGGTGAAAGCCATCGCGGCCGGCAGCCACCACTCCCTCGCCGTGTTGACTAGCGGCAAACTCGCCTCCTGGGGATTCAACGATTTCGGCCAGCTCGGCGACGGCACGAAAACCAGCCGCTCGATCCCGGGTCCGGTCATCGGCATCGACATGGTGGGATAACAAACGAGGAGCGTTCCCCGCCACCGCGGCGGGGAACGGCCCTACTCCGACGGCTTGACCGCTGGGGCGCGGATCAGCGTCAGGAAGCTCAAGATCAGCGCGCCCATCGCGCATAGCGCGATCGTCGTCACCATGGGCAGCGCGGTGCCGTCGAAGAACAGGCTGACGATGACGATCATGATGCCGCCGGTGACCATCTGAAATGTGCCGCCGAGGGACGAAGCCATGCCCGCGATGCGGCCGTGATCTTCCAGCGCCAACACCATGGTCGAGGGGATGACCAAGCCGAGGCTGGCGAAGGCCGGCACCAGCAGCACGATCAGCACCGGCAGGCTGTCGACGCCCGCGGCGATGACGCCGAACAGGATCAGCGAGAACACCGCGTAAGACCAGACGGCGGCATTAACCACGCGCGCCATGCCGAACCGCACGCCAAGCTTTGCGGCGAATTGCGACGCACCGATGAAGCCGATGGCGTTCACCGAAAAGGCGAAGCTGTATTGCGTCGGCGTCAGCCCGAAATGGTCCATGTAGATGAAGGACGAGCTCGCGAGAAAGGCGAAGAAGCTCGACATGCCCAGGCCGCCGATGAAGGTCAGCCCGAGGAAACGCCCATCGCGCAACAGCCGGCCGAAGCCGGAAAGCGCGTGGCCGAAGCCGATGGTGACGCGACTGCCCGGCGGTCGCGTTTCCGGCAGAAAAACGGCGACCAGCAAAAAGCCCAGCGCCGAAAGCATGGCGGTGGCGACGAACACCGCGCGCCAGCCAAAGGGAACGATCAACGCGCTGCCGCTTAACGGCGCCAGGATGGGCGCGACGCTGAAGACCAGCATGACCAGGGCCATCAGCCGCGCCGCCTCGACGCCGGTATGCAGGTCGCGGATGATCGCGCGCGGAATCGCCATGGCGGCCGACGCACCCAATCCCTGCACGAACCGGAAGAAGATCAGCCATTCGATTCCGGGTGCGACCGCGCAGCCAATCGAGCCGAGCGTGAACAACGTCAGCCCGAAATACAGCGGCGGCTTGCGCCCGACCATGTCCGAAACCGGGCCGTAGACCATCTGGCACAGACCGAAAGCCAGGAAAAAGGCGGTCAGCGTCATCTGCGTGGCGGCGGTGCCGGCGCGCAAATCGACCGCGATCGCCGGCAGCGCCGGGAGATACATGTCGATGGCGAGCGGGCCCATGGCGGTCAGCAGGCCAAGAACGATGGCGTTCTTCGCGAAGGTCGAAATCATGCTGGGCGGCTTTCGATAATCCCGAACCGCGCCGACGAACGGCGCGACCAAAGGCATCGGGCGGATTTCAGGGGTTGGGTCTGGCTAGAATTTCAAGCCTAGCCTTTTGCTAGAAATGACCCGAGTCTGTCCAGGGTTTGTTTCCAGGCTTCTTCCAGGCCTTGCAACTCCGCTTCGGCCGGCTCGTCGGCGGCCGCCGCCCCGACATGGACGGTCATGCGTGTGCGGCTGTTATGGACGGCCACTTTCATCGTCACGAAACCGGTCAATCGGCGCGTGCCCGGCGCGACCTCGACATCGAGGCTGAGATCGAGGCTTTCCGGCTCCTTGAACGACCGGAAGACGCCGTTGACCCGGTGATCCTCGCCCCGCGGAGAACGCAGGCACAGCCGCCAGGCGCCGCCTTCGCGCGCCGCCACAATGCACTCCGGAACCGTGAAGCCATCCGGTCCCCACCATTGCGCGAGTTGCGCCGCCTGGGTCCAGGCATCGAACACTTTCTCGCGAGAAGCCGCGAATTCGCGCGTGGTGACGACGGTCCGCTGCTTCACGGCGACCGGACGACTTCCACCCGGCCCCAAAAGCCGAATCTTCCGCCGACCGGCTTCATCGATTCCAGCGGGGCCTCGTAACACCACGCGGCGCGTTCGGCGCGAACGCCGTCGACGGTCACGTCATAAAACTGCACGCCATGCGGGTAGGCCTTATCGTCTTGCGTCTTCACCGCCTTCTTCAGCCACTCCATGCGCACGGCCTGGCGCGGGAAATAGGCATATCCGCCGCTCTCGACGACATCCTCGCTTTCTGCAATGACACGGCCCTTCAGGATTGCTTTCATTGTTCGCTCCCTTGGCCGAACCGGTGCACGCTGCATTCATCGTAAGAATAGCGGATGCGCTCGCCGATTTGCAGCTCGGGCGCGCCGACGGGATAGGGGACGATCGCGGTGACTTGACGGTCGCCGTCACGGGCCACGATTTTTTGCCCGCCGCCCAGGAAGATGACCGCCTCCACCAAGGCGACGCCTGGCCCGGAGGCACCCTCGGCCTTCGCCACCGCGACATGTTCGGGACGCAGCGCCAAAGGCCCGGCGGCGTCGTTCCAGATGTTGCATTCGCCGAGGAAGGTCGCGACGAAGGGGGTGCGCGGCTTGAAATAGACCTCGCGCGGCGTGCCCTGCTGCACGATGCGGCCGGCGTCCATGATCGCGATGCGGTCGGATAGATGCAGCGCCTCGTCCTGATCATGCGTGACGTAGACAATGGTGAGGCCGAGCGCGCGGTGCAGTTGCTTGAGTTGAAGCTGGATCGCCTGCCGCAGATTCTTGTCGAGTGCGCCCAGCGGTTCGTCCATCACCAGGATGTCGGGATCGATGACCAAAGCGCGGGCGAGCGCCACCCGTTGTTGCTGCCCGCCCGAAAGCTCCGCCGGCGCGCGCTCGGCCAGACCAGCGAGGCCGACCTGGGCCAGCGCGTCGTCCACGCGGCGCGCGATCGCGGCCTTGGCCATGCCGCGCACCTCCAGCCCGAAACCGATATTGGCGCCAACGTTCATATGGGGAAACAGGGCGTAGTTCTGGAACACCATGCCCATATTGCGGCGCTCCACCGGCACATCACGCATGTCACGCCCGTCGATCGATACAAGCCCGCTCTCGAACGGCTCGAAGCCGACCATCACCTTAAGCAACGTCGTTTTGCCCGAACCGGAGGCGCCGAGGAGGGTACAAAACTCCCCCGGCGCGATGTCGATGGAGAGATCGTCGAGCGCCCGCGCGCTCCCGTAACGTTTGGTGAGCCGCTCGATCCGGACACTTCTGCCGCGTTTGGTCATGCCGGCCCGACCGCCACGGCTGGTTGCGCGCGAACGGCCGGCGCCGATTGTTCCCGGCGCCCCGACAGGCCAACCACCGCAACCGGCAACAGGCTGACCGCGACGATGGCGAGCGCGGCGATGGCGCCATCTTCATAGGTGCCGCGCGCCGCTTCGGCATAGATATGTGTGGCCAGCGTCTCGAAATCGAAGGGCCGCAGCAGAAGCGTCGCCGGCAACTCCTTCATGCAATCGACGAAGACGAGCAGCGCCCCGGCCAGGATCGCCGGCCGCAGCAACGGCGCATGGATGCGGAACAGGATGCGCTGGGCGCCGGCGCCCAGGCTGCGCGCCGACAGGTCGATAGCCGGGTCGATTTTGGCCAGCCCGGCCTCGGTCGAGCCGATGGGAATGGCGAGGAAGCGCAGCACATAAGCGAAGATCACGGCCGCCCCGGAGCCGGACAGCAAGAGACCGGTCGACAAGCCGAAGAGCGAGCGCATCGCGTCATCCACCAGATTGTCCAGCGCCGCGACCGGCACCAGCAAACCCACGGCGAGCACGGTCCCCGGCATGGCATAACCCAGACTCGCGATGCGTGGAACCGCCGCGCGCCAGCCGCCTCCGCTCCCGGCCGACGGACGCGCCGCATACACCACAACCAGCGCGATGGCGACGGCGATGACTGTGGCAATCGATGCCAGCAGCACAGTGTTGCCGATCCATCGACCGAGTTCCTCGGGAAGCCCGAAGACGGAGACGCGGCGCCACGCCTGCACCATCAGATAACTTGCCGGCATGGCGAAGCCGACGAAAACCGGCAGCGCGCAAAACGCCGCCGCCCCCGCCGCCGCCACGTCCGACAAAGGCACCCGCGCGGAGGGCGGCGCATCGCCGCCCTCCGCGAACCGTTTGCCGTGTCGTGCCCGGCGCTCGATCAGGATAAGCGCAGAGGCCACGACCAGCATGACCAGCGCGATCTGCGCCGCGCCTTCGATGCTCGAGCGCGCCGTCCACGTCGTATAGATCGAGACCGTCAGCGTGTTGACGCCCAGGAAGGCGGACGCGCCGATGTCGTTCAGCGTCTCCAGCAGGGCCAGGCTCACGCCCGCCGCCACCGCCGGCCGCGACAGCGGCAAAGCCACGCGCAGGAAAGCCCGCCAACGCGACGCCCCCAGGCTGCGCGCGGCGTCGACCATCGATGCGGATTCCATCAGGAAAAGCGCGCGCGTCGGCAGATAGACATAGGGATAAAGCACCGCGCCCAGAACCAGGATCGCGCCGGGCAACGACCGGATTTCCGGGAACCATAACGCCCGCGGGTCGGTCAACCCGAAAAGCGCGCGCAGCCCCGACTGGACCGGTCCCACCGGATGGAGCACATCGAGATAGGCGTACGCGCCGATATAGGTTGGGATGGACAGAGGCAGCAGCAACGCCCATTCGAGCCACAGACGCCCGGGAAACCGGCACATGGCCACCAGCCACGCCGCGCCCACACCCACGATCGCAACCACCACGCCGACGCCGAGCAGCAAGACGAGCGTCGTCCACAACGCCGCCGGCAAAACGTTGGCGAAAAGATGCGGCCACAGATCGCCCGAACCCCGGGCCGCGAAAAAAACCAGCCCGCCGACCGGCGCCAGGACCAGCACCGCCGCCGCCGCCGATAGTCCGGCGAACGGCCTCACTCGGGGATTTCGATGGTTCTTATCCAGGTTCGATCGCCGCCAGGATTGTTCTTTCATTCGACGGCGGACATAAGCGGCGGCGGCGAGCCTTGCTTCTCGGCGAGTGGCCGTCATGCCTTGTGCCGATTAGTTGTCGAAGCCGATCTTGTCGAGGAGTTGGCTCGCGTCCTTGCGGCGCGCGGCGACCGAAATCAGCGACTCAGGATCGATTTTCAGTCTCCCGAGCGCCGCGATCAGAGGATCGATCTTGGCGCCTTCCTTGACCGGGTACTCGTAATCGATCTCGGCGTAGATTTTCTGGGCTTCGTCGCCGACCATGAATTCGAGCAGCTTGACGGCGTTTTCCTTGTTCGGGGCATAACGCGCGACCGCGGCGCCGGAGACATCGACATGGCTGCCCTTGCCGTCGGCGAAGGTCGGCAGGATGACGCTGATGGCGTTGCCCCAGGACTCTTGATCCTTGCCACCTTTGCCGGAACGCATCAGCCCGACGTAGTAGGAATGGCCGATGCCGATGTCGCAGATGCCGGCGAGGATGTCGCGGGCCACGTCGCGATCGCCGCCGCCGGGTTTGCGAACGAGATTGGCCTTCACCCCCGCCAACCATTTCTCGGTCGCCTCGGCGCCGTTCTTGGCGATCATCCGCGAGACCAGCCCGACATTGTAGGGATGCTGGCCGGCGCGCGTGCAGACGCGCCCTTTCCACCGCGGATCGGCTAGATTCTCATAGGTCAGCGTCTGGTCCAAAACGCGGTCCTTCGACACCCAGATCGCCCGCGCGCGCATCGACAAGGCGTACCACGAGCCGTCGGGGTCGCGCAGCGCGACCGGAACCGCCTGGCTGAGGACGGCGGAGTCGATCTTCTGGGTCAGGCCTTTTTCGGCGAGATTGATGAGGCTGCCGTAATCGGCCTCGGTCAGCAGATCGGCAGGCGAATTGCGCCCCTCGGCAGCGACACGTTCGGCCAGACCCTGTTGGACGAAGGTGGCCCTGACCTCGATCCCGGTTTGCTTGGTGAACGCCTCGAAAAGCGGCTTGATCAGCCCCGGTTCGCGCGTGGTGTAGACATTAACTTCGGCCGCGCCGGCCAATGTGGGGGCCATCCCCCCCAGGAACACGCCAAAAGCCACCACCTTCAAGCCGGCGACTAGAACGGAATTCTCCCGCCAATTAGGAATGAACCGCATTTTCAAGTCTCCCACGCCGCGTTCTATGAGGGAATATGATGAAACTGCGGGTCACTTGCAATAGGAATGATTATCAATACCGTTGCCCTGCCGACGGACCCGGCACCGGGTGATCATCATTTTCGGGTGCTACTCATTCGCACCTGCCGCCCGCGAACTCGACGCCGGCCAGCCGCGAATAGAGAATCGATATGCGCCCGCGCTGCAAGCCGGGCTGCGTCGGGGGGCAAAGAAAGGCCGCCGGCACAGAGGCGGCGGCCAAGTTTGAGGAGGGATTAGGCGGGAACGTGAAACCCACCGGGGACGTTCTTAGCAAATTATTGTGGTATAAGCAAACTTATTGTCAATATCTTGTGTTCGGCGGCACGGTTCGAACGGCGCAGGTCCCGCGGGCACCCTTATTTCACCAGCGCGAGCCCCGAACCCGTGTCGGCACCCTCGAGCAACGCGCAGTTGAGATTTGCGCCTTTGAGGTTTGTTCCGCGCATCCGGGCATCGCGCCCTGGCGCGATTTCGTTATCGGCGGCGGGCTGATGAGTTATGGCCCGAACAAGACCGAAATTTATAAATCCGGCGCGCAGATCCTGGCCCGCGTCCTCAAGGGCGACAAACCCGGCAACATCCCAGTGGTGCGTCCGGCAGCCGAATTGGTGATCAGCCAGCGCAACGCCAAACATCTCGGCGTCACCCTGCCTCAAAGCATCGTTTCCAAGGCGAAGGAGATGCTGACGTAATTTCGCGAGGGCCACACCAACAGCGCGCGCCTCGCGACCTTTCCTTGTCCTCCAAGCGGCCGGGCGATTATGCCTGGCCGCTTTCGTTTTTCGAACTCCGCTCCGGTTTTGGCGCATCGGCGTCAATGTTAGACTGCGCACCATGATCGCGTGTATCGGTCGACTGCGGACCATCCTCTTCATGTTCGCTGCCCTGTCATGCGGCGTGGCGTTCGCCCAGGCGCCAAGCTGGGAACAGCTCATGAGCGCCGGCGTGCGCGCCTATCGGCAAGGTGATTTCGACGGCGCGCTCGACGCCTTTGGCCTGGCCCGCGACATGGCCGAAGGCTTGCCGGAGGGCGATCCGCGGCTGCGCGAGAGTCTTTTTTCCGTCGGCCGGGTGCTGGCCCAGCGCGGACGTGCCGAGGAAGCGGAAGCAGCCTTGCGCCGGGCCATCGCGCTGGAGGAGAAGGCGCTGGGTCCCGATCACCCCGAAGTCGCCACGAGCATCAATCTTCTCGCCGAAACCCTGGGGCTGCGGCGCGACTACGCCAAGGCCGAGCCGCTCTTCCTGCGGGCGCTCGCCATCCGCGAGCGGGCGCTGGGGCCGGAGCATCCGGACGTGGCCGCCGTGCTTACCAATCTCGGCACGCTCTATCGGTTTCAGGGCCGCTTCACCACGGCCGAGCCCTATTACCGGCGGGCCCTTTAAACCTTGGAAAGGGCATTGGGGCCGGAGCATCCGGACGTGGCCAACGCCGTCACCAATCTCGGTGCGTGGCATCGCGAACAGAACGAGGAGGCGGCCGCGGAGGTCCTATACCGCCGGGCTTTGTCCATCCGCGAGAAGGCGTTTGGGCCGGAGCATCCGAACGTGGCGACGGCGATCAACAACGTCGCCAACCTGCTGCGCGCCCGGCGGGATTATGCCGAGGCCAAGACGCTCTACCTCCGCCTGCTGTCGATCCTCGAGAAGGCGGTGGGACCGGACCACCCGGATGTGGCGGCGGCGTTGAACGGCCTCGCTTTGCTCAACCGGCAGCAGGACCACAACGCGATCGCCGAGCCGCTCTATCGGCGCTCGCTGGCCATCACCGAAAAGGCGATGGGGCCCGAACACCCCGATGTCGCCGGTGTGCTCGAAAATTACGCCGTGTTGCTGCGCCAGGCTGGCCGCGACACCGAGGCCGAACGCCTGCAGGCGCGGGCGCTGATCATCCGCGCCATGCAATAACGATCGATCGCGGGGAACCGCGAGAAAATAGGGCAAACGAGCGGGGCTTTTTTCGGGAGGCCCGGTTCTGCTAAGATGTTGCACCGCCCGGTGGAAAGGGCGGAACGACCCGGCCGGATACGGCAGGCGTTTGGTTTCAAAATAGAGGGGATTTCGATGCCGACCGGCACTGTGAAATGGTTCAATCCGACGAAGGGTTATGGTTTCATTCAGCCGGAAGATGGGACGAAGGATGCCTTCGTTCACGTCTCCGCGGTCGAACGCGCGGGCCTCAAGGGCCTTACCGAGGGTCAGCGCGTTTCCTACGAATTGCAGGTCGGCAAGAACGACAAATCGTCGGCCGAAAACCTAAAGATGCTGAAGTAGCAGCACACCGCCCGCCGGGATGCCGGCGGGATGGGACTGAAGCGGGGCGCCGCGGGCGCCATCCGGGGGTTCCGGGTCAGGCGTCCGCCAATACCTTTGCTGTTCTCGGCACGCGGCGTGTAGGACGATCGTGCTATCGCTGCCACGGTCGCGATCGGTTAATCTCCGCCAATCCGCCAGGGCAAGGGAGCGGGTGGATGCGGCCACTTGTCGATAGCCAACACCATTTGCGTTCGGTCGCCATGGCCATCGCGGCCGGGGTGTTGGCCGCCGGTTGCGAGTCTGCGAGCCTTGTCTACCAAGCGCTCCAAGTCGCCGGCCTGGTCGTGGACATGGCTGAAGAAGTGGCCCGAAAATCGTAGCAGCAGCAACAGGTCGGGACCGATTCGGCAAATAGGCGGTACTGTTACGCGCCACAAGGCAGAACCGTCTATGAAATCAGATCCGGCTCCTGCGTTGCCGGCGATTTTGAAATCTCCGCGCCACCGGCCCGTGCAGGGCATGTGGTGTTTTGACCAGGCGCGCAACAATGCATATCCCAGCGGCGCTGGGGCCAGTTGTGTTGGGAACGATCTCAAGGTCACGGAAATCGACGCCAAGTTGCGGCTGCAGGCAACAAAATGGTGCCATGACCAGGCCAAAGACGTCGTTTACACCGTTTCCGCCGTCTGCTTCGGCGGGGACCGCCTCCTCACCGAGGCCGAGGGCAAGGCGATGCAGGAGCTAAGATCGGCGCGGCCGAACGCTGCACCGTTTAACGCCGTCTTGGACGGGTGTTTTGGCTACGGCCGAGAACTGGGATTCGCCGACGATAGCGGCTGCGCGGGCAACGACCCCATCACCGAGGCCGAAGCGAACGGCCGTCTGAAACCCATCCAGTATTGAAGCGCCCAGTTCGGCGCCGGCCGCCTCCGAACCCTATTTTTCCACGGTGATCGTGATCTTCGGCGACATCACCATCGGCGCGTGCGGGGTATGGGTGAAATCGCCGAGCACGAGTTGAAGCGTATGGCGGCCGGGAGGCAATTCGATGCGGGCTTCGGTCTGGCCTTTGCCAAAATGGATGTGTTTGGCGTCGGCCGGGATGGGCTCGCCCTTTTTCGGCGGATCGGCGTCCACGAAGACATGGTGATGGCCGGTGTTTTCCATCTCAACGCCCGCCGGCGCGATGCCCATCCCGCTCAAGCCGAACTGGACGAGAACCGGGCTTTTGGCCTTGGCGCCGTCCTTGAGATTAACGAAATAAACCTTCGCATCCTTTGGCGACGGCGTTTCAGCGGCGTTGGCGATCAAGGCTCCCGAGGCGGCGATGGCGACCGCGAGTGCTGCCATTCGAAATTTCATGAGTTTTCCCCTTTGCCGACCGACGTTGGCGATGCTCCAACAATAGGCGCGCCCACAACGGGAAGATAGCCCGGGCTGAACGCCAGTCACTCCGCGGCGAGCGGAGCCTTGGCAACGTTCAAATCCCTGCGGGCATGCCGCATGACGGCGATGGCGCCCTGAACGCCAAGAACAGCCATGATGGCGGCCACGATCAGGTCCGGCCAGGCGGTCGCCGTGCCGAAGACCCCGAGTGCGGCCAGCACCACCGCGATGTTGCCGATGACGTCATTGCGCGTGCACAGCCAGACCGACCGCATGTTGGAATCGCCAGCGCGGAAGCGCCACAACATGGCGAAAACCGCGAGATTGGCGGCCAGGGCCGCCAGCCCGACCCCGCCCATGGCGAAGGCGCTGGGTACGTCGTTCGACAGCGCGTGGTAGGCGGCGGCGCCCAGGACATAAAGCCCGAGAATTCCCATGGTCGCGCCCTTGAAAAAGGCGGCGCGCGCCCGCCGCGAAATCGCCATGCCGAGCACCAGGAGACTGATGCCGTAATTGCTGGCGTCGCCGAGGAAATCGAGTGCGCCGGCCTGTAGCGACACCGACCCCGCGGCCAGGCCCGCGCCGATTTCGACCAGGAACATCCCGGCGTTGATGGCCAGCGCCACCCACAACACGCGGCGATAACGGGCATCCGACGCGGCGGCCGGTCCGTGATCATGCCCGTGGTCGTGATCGCAGCAATCGGCGCCCATTCCTGGGATTTCCTTGGCTAAATCCGCCCGAAGGATTAGCCTAGACCCTATAGTAACTATAGGGTCAAGGTCATGTCCAACCCAGCGCCGGGTTCGGAATCCGGCATGTTCTCGCGATCGGTCCTGTCGATCGGCGAATTGGCCGACGCCGCGGAAACCAAACCCGTCACCATTCGGTATTACGAACGCATGGGGCTTTTGCCCGTGCCGCCCCGCACGTCGGGTAACTACCGCGCCTATAGCGAGAGCCACCTGCACCGGCTTCGTTTCATCCGGCGCTGCCGCTATCTTGGCTTCACCCTCGATCAAGTCGAGGATCTCTTGCAGCTCTCGTCGGACGAACATCGCGACTGCGCCGAGG
>CAMDDQ010000057.1 GCA_945892765.1 Asaia bogorensis | reverse complement strand
CAACGTCCAACGCCACCTGACATCCGCATCGACGCACCGACACTTTCGAGCTGCGGCGATGGACACGTGGCGGACGGCGGTTGCGGCCGCTTAACAAAATGCAGGACGCAGACTTCTCGCGTTCTTCAATCGACAACGTGACAATGCCGTCTGCGCCGCCGCCGAGCCCACGAGGGAAAGGACGACGGCCAGAGCGGAAGTGGCCAGAGCGGAAACGGATAGCGCTGTCGATTTCATGAATTCTTCCAGAATATTACGGTCTATATCTCATCTAAATCAATAGGTCAGGCGACGATCTTCCGACGAGATCGCGGCCGCGTCAAGTCACCCTGTTTCAAGATTCCGTGCGCCGGCAACCTACTCCCCGCGGCCAAACGCCGAAGCCTCCAGCTCCGCGCCCTCGGGGTCTTGATGGATGATAACTTCGGCCTGCGGGAAGGCCGCGCGCAGCGCGCTTTCCACTTCGTCGGAAATCACATGGGCACGGGCGAGCGTCATGTTGCCGTCGAGCTCCAGGTGGAACTGGATGAAGCTCTGTGCCCCGGCCGACCGCGTCCGCAGATCGTGCAGTTCCCGCACCTCGCCGTGCGACAGAGCAATCGCGCGAATGCGTTCGCGATCGGATTCCGGCAACTCGTGATCGATGAGCAGGTCGAAAGCCATGCGCGCGATGCGATAGGCGCCGTACAGGATATAAACCGCGATCCCCGCCCCGAACAGAGAATCGATCGCCGAAACCTCCAGCCAGGAATAGAGGCCGAGGGAGAGCAGAACCGTCCCGTTCAGCATCAGATCGCCGCGGTAATGCAGGGAATCGGCGCCGATGGCGACCGAGCCGGTAAGACGCACGACATGGCGTTGATAGACGACCAGTAGCGCGGTGATGACGGTCGAAACCAGGATCACCGCGATGCCGAATTCGGCGTTGGCGACCGGCCGAGGCACGGCCAGACGGCTGACCGCTTCCACCAGCACGAACACGGCCGAACCGGCGACAAAGGCCGATTGGGCCAACCCCGCCAGCGGCTCGGCTTTGCCATGGCCGAATCGGTGCTCCGCATCGGCCGGCTGCAAGGCAAATCGCACGCCCACGAACGTGACCACGGAAGCCGCCAGGTCAAGCAGCGAATCCACGAGGCTGGACAACAAACTGACAGAACCCGTCGCCGTCCAGGCCACCGTCTTGATGGCGATCAGCAACAGGGCCGTGCCGATCGAGGCATAGGTCGCGCGGTGAAGCAGTCGGGCGTGGCGCCCGGAAGCCACCGCGCCCGCGGCGGACCCCTTGTTGTGTTCGCGCCCCGCCTTCATGGAAACAGTCTTTCCGTCCGCCAACCTTTGTCCGCCCGATGATAAACAAGCCGCTCATGCAATCGGAATGGGCGCTCCCGCCAGAACTCGATGCGATCGGGCGACACGCGATAGCCGGTCCATTGCGGGGGGCGCGCAATCGCGCCGATTCCGAATTTCATCGTGTAATCGGCGATTCGCCGTTCCAGCTCGAAACGGGAGGCAAGCGGCCGCGACTGGTCAGACGCCCAGGCACCGATCTGGCTCCCGCGCTGGCGGGTGGCGAAATAGGCGTCGGCCTCGGCTGGGGTGACCTCGTCCACGGGCCCTTCGACGCGCACCGAACGGTCCAGCGATTTCCAGTGAAAACAAAGCGCCGCGCGCGGGTTTTCAGCGATCTGACCGCCCTTCCGGCTGTCGCGATTGGTGTAGAAAACGAAGCCGCGCACATCGAACTCCTTGAGCAGAACCATGCGCAGGGATGGGCGGCCGGCGGCGTCGGCAGTGGCCAGGGCGACCGCCTCCGCCAGCCCCGGCTCGGCGCGCCCCGCCTCCATAAACCAGGCGCGAAACAGCTCAATCGGGTCGGTACCTTCGTCCAGGCTCATCGACGTTCCGCGAAGACTCGGGATTTGTTTACGAATTGGTGGAATAACCTCAAGAACCATAACGTTTAATGTTAGACGGCCGGGGCTTTTTTTTGGGCCCTCGCGATACCATCTTTCGGGCAGCATTTGTCAAGCCACCCGCCTTGGGGTAGGAAGGTTTTGGCAATTTCATTTTGGCCTGCGACACAGTTTGGCAACAAAGGATGAAATCCATGAGATCGACAAAAATCCTGGTGGCCGCGATTTTGGCGCTTTCCTTGACCGCGTGCGAAGGCGCCGGACCAAAGGAAGGCTTCGGCACCTTGCTCGGGGGGCTCGGCGGCGCGGTCGCCGGCTCGCAATTCGGTAGCGGCAAGGGCCAATTGGTCGGTGTGGCCGCCGGCACCTTGCTTGGCGCCTTCCTCGGCCGCGAAGCCGGCAAATCGCTCGACCGGGCCGATGTCGCTTATGCCGAGCAGGCGAATTCCCGCGCGCAGAGCGCGCCGATCGGTCAGCAGATCGCCTGGAGCAATCCCCAGACCGGCAATTCGGGGACGATCGTGCCCGTGCGCGAAGGCACCGACCGCTCCGGAGCTTATTGCCGCGAATTCCAACAAACGGTCGTGATCGGCGGCAAGTCCGAGCAGGCCTACGGAATGGCCTGCCGGCAGCCCGACGGCTCCTGGAAGGTCGTAGACCACTAAAGTAACCGGCAGGCATCGGGAGCGGCTTACGCCCCGATGCCTGAAGCCGTTTGACGAGTTGGGGAACGACAGGGGGACGCGGCGGCGGTGAAAGACCCGTATAGTGTGCTTGGCGTCAAACGCGATGCGTCCGCCGACGACCTCAAGAAAGCCTATCGCAAGCTCGCCAAGAAGCTGCACCCCGACCTTAATCCCGGCGACAAGGCGATCGAGCTGCAATTCAAGGAAATTTCGGCGGCCTACGATCTGTTGTCCGACGCGAACAAACGCGCCCGCTTCGACCGTGGCGAGATCGATGCGGGAGGCGCCGAACGCGGCTTCGCCCGCGGCGGTGCCGGGGGTGCGGGCCGCCGCCGCGCCGGGGGATTCGGTTTCGGTTTCGGCGGCGGCGGCGATGGCGTCGATGCCGAGGACATTTTCGACGACCTTTTTGGCGGCGCGCGCCGCAATCGCCGTCCCGGCGCCGGACCGCGGACCCGCGGCGCCGATGTTTCCTATGCCCTGGAGATCGAGTTTCGCGAGGCCGCATTGGGCGTCAAGAGACGCGTGTCGCTGTCCGACGGCCGCGTGCTCGACGTCGCCATCCCGGCCGGGATGCAGGCCGGCCAGAGCCTGCGATTGAAGGGCCAGGGCCTGGGCGGTTTCGGTGGCGGCGCCAAGGGCGACGTGTTGATCGAGGTGACGGTCAAGCCCGACCCGCTCTTCACCAGGGACGGCAATGACATTCGCGTCGAAATTCCCGTGACCCTGCCGGAAGCCGTTCTGGGCGCCAAGGTTATCGTGCCGACATTGGAAGGCCCGGTGAATCTATCCGTTCCCAAAGGCTCCAACACCGGCACCGTCCTGCGCCTGAAAGGCCGCGGTATAGCGGGCGCGGACCAATATGTGACGCTTAGGGTCATGCTCCCCGACAATCCCGACGCCGAACTGACCGCTTTCATGGAGCGGTGGTCCAAGACCCACGGCTACGAAGTGCGCGAAAAACCCTGAAGTTTGGCTTGCGGCCGAGCTTTGCCCCTCCCCGCCTTTCGTGTAGGATGCGCCGCCTTCAGGGGTAGTCAGCAGGGATAAGAATGACTGAGAAAAAACCGCTGATGGCCGGCAAGCGGGGCTTAATCATGGGTGTGGCGAACGACCGCTCGCTTGCCTGGGGAGCCGCCAAAGCTTTGGCCGATCACGGCGCCGAAATGGCCTTCACCTTTCAGGGCGAGGCGTTGGAAAAACGCGTCCGGCCCCTGGCCGGATCGATCGGCAGCGATTTCCTTCTCCCCTGCGACGTGACCGACGAGGCCAGTCTCGATGCGCTGTTCGCCGCCATCGACAAACGTTGGGGCGGACTCGATTTCCTCGTCCACGCCATCGCCTATTCCGACAAGGAAGAACTGAAGGGCCGCTACGTCGACACCAGCCGGGCCAATTTCCGGCAGACGATGGAGGTGTCCTGCTTTTCCTTCACGGATTGCTGCCGGCGGGCGGCGGCGGTGATGAAAAACGGCGGTAGCCTACTGACGCTGACCTATTACGGCGCGGAAAAGGTCGTTCCCCATTACAACGTCATGGGTGTGGCCAAGGCCGCGCTCGAGGCCAGCGTGCGGTATCTCTCTGTCGATCTCGGCGGGCGCGCGATTCGCGTCAACGCCATCTCGGCCGGGCCGATCAAGACGCTCGCCGCCTCCGGCATAGGCGATTTCCGCTACATCCTCAAATGGAACCAGCTCAATTCGCCGCTGAAGCGCAACATCACCATCGAGGAAGTGGGCAACGGCGCGCTTTATCTGTTGAGCGATCTGTCGTCGGGCGTCAGTGGCGAAATCCACCACGTCGATAGCGGCTATCACGTCGTTGGCATGCTCGCCAAGGACGCCACGCGCGAGGTCGCCGAAATGCTCGCCGCCTTCGAGCCAAAGGGCTGATCTGGCGGCGATGGCTGGCAACAGCTTCGGCACTCTCTTCCGTTTCACGACCTGGGGCGAAAGCCACGGCCCGGCCATCGGCTGTGTCGTCGACGGCACGCCACCGCGCATCCCGCTGAACGAAACCGACATCCAGGCCTGGCTCGACAAACGCAAGCCGGGCCAGTCCCGATTCACGACGCAGCGCCGCGAATCCGACAGCGTGCGGATTGTCTCGGGCGTGTTCGAGGGCGTGACCACGGGCACCCCGATTTCGTTGATCATCGACAACGAAGATGTGCGGTCGAAGGATTACGACGACATCAAGGACGTCTTCCGGCCCGGCCACGCCGACTACACCTATGCCATGAAATACGGCGTGCGCGATTGGCGGGGCAGCGGCCGCGCCTCGGCCCGGGAAACCGCCTCGCGCGTCGCCGCCGGGGCCATCGCGCGCAAAATCCTCGGCCCGGGCGTGACCGTGCGCGGCGCACTCGTCCAAATCGGTCCCCACGCCATCGACCGCGCCCGCTGGGATTGGGCGGAGACCGCACGCAACCCCTTCTGGTGCCCCGACGCGGCCACAGCCAGGGAATGGGAGGGGTTTCTCGATTCGGTTCGCAAGGCCGGGTCTTCGACCGGCGCGGTCATCGAGGTCGTGGCCAGCGGTGTGCCCGCGGGCTGGGGCGATCCGATCTATGGCAAACTCGACGGCGACATCGCCCGCGCCCTGATGACCATCAACGCGGTCAAGGCCGTGGAGATCGGCGCCGGCTTCGCCGCCGCTTCGCTATCGGGCGAGCAAAACGCCGACGAAATGCGGATGAAGGACGGCCATGTGACGTTCCTGTCCAACAACGCCGGGGGCATCCTCGGCGGGATTTCGACGGGCCAGGACATCGTGGCGCGTTTCGCCGTGAAGCCGACCAGCTCGATCCTGACCCCGCGCCGCACGGTCAACGAACGATTCGAAGAGGTCGAGGTCTCGACCAAGGGCCGCCACGACCCCTGCGTCGGCATCCGCGCCGTTCCCGTCGGCGAAGCCATGCTTGCCTGCGTGCTGGCCGATCACATGCTCGGGCACAAGGCGCAGTGCGGCTCCAGCTAGATTGAGCTAGAATTCGATTGCCTCTGGGAAGTTACTGCACTGACTGCCTGATACCATGAAGCGTAAGCAGAAAATAACCGCGCTGGAATACACCTGTACCGTGCTCTTTGAACCGGCGGCGGAGGACGGAGACGTCGTCACCTGTCCGTCGCTGCCGGGTCTAGTCACGGAAGGCGACACACTTGAAGAAGCTCGGTCAATGGCGGCGGATGCCATCCGCGGCTATTTGGAGACGAATGGAGACAATCTGACCCCAGGTTAAGCCTCCCCCCTTGTGGGGGAGGTCGGCGCTTTAGCGCCGGGAGGGGGTGTCTTCGGGCGGCCGCCCGTGACCAAACGCGCGTCTCTTCGCGCGAGCACGCGAGCAAGAGCGTCTTTCCGTACGCACCCCCACCCTACCCTCCCCCATCAAAGGGGGAGGGAGAAGGCGGCCGAAAGCGTGCACGGAGGCTTATTTCCGCACTGCGAAATCGGCGAGCGGGTACGCGACGCCGTTGATCAACGCCTCGATGCGGTGCCGGCCCGGATAAGACCGGCGCGTGGTCATCGGGGCGAAAGACACCGAACCGGAACACTGCACCCGCTCTTTGGGCTTTAGCGTCAGGGTCTTTAGCTTGAACACCTTGGCGCGCGTGCGACCGTTGGCCTTCACGAAATGTACGGTGTAATCCACGGCCAAACGCTGCGTCCTGGCAGCCGTCGAGGTGACGGCGAACGAAAACCGCAAAACACCGCCGAGTTTCACCGTGGCGGGCGACAGCTTCACCTCGGTCACCGCGACCCGCGGCGGGGCGCCGAAGCCGAGCACGGACAGAGCCGCCGAATCTCCGCTCTTAACCAACGAACGCAGGGCGTGTCCGACAATCCAGCGCCGCCCCGGCGGCGCGTCCTTCAGCCACGCACGGCAGAGTGCGGCCGCGCGATCCGGATGGTCCTTGGCGATGTCGTTGACGTTGTTGGCCACCGATCGTTGCACATAACGTTCGGGATCGTCCTTGAGGATTTCCAGCAGATCGAGGACCGGCGACGGATCCTCTTGAAACGCCCGCAACCGCGGCGCCCACGGCAAACGCGGCCGCGTGCCTTCCGAAACAAGCCGTCGAACGTGAACGTTGGCGTCTCCGGCCCAGCCGCGCAGCCTTTCCATCGTCGCCGCGGGATGCCGCGTGATGAAGGCGCGAATGCTGAACTCCGCCGAAAACCGTTTGGTCAATTCGTATTGAGCGGTCATCGCGGTCTCGAAATCGTCCAGCCCGTGTTTGGCGACGTAAAATACGTGCGGCAGATAACGGAAAGGCTCCATCCCGAATTTGTCGGTGCGTTCGAGTTCCGGCCCGAGCGAGGCCAGCAGCACACCGGCCGCATCCGCGAAATTCGCGGGCAGGTGGCGGTGCATGACCTCGGTGATGCGCCAGGCTCGCCCGGTCAGCTCCAGATCGCCCAAACCCGACAGGCATTCGGCGGCGAATGCCTCGGCGTCGACTCCGCCCCCGGCCCGGCGCAGATCGGCGCCGATGGCGCGAACCACCCGTTCGCCAAAGAAATCCCGGAGTCTTTCAGCCAAGGATGTTTTGTCCTCGCGTTATGCCGCCTTCGCCGCCCGGCTCCTCATGGCGAAAACGAAGGCGCCGGCGGTGACAAACATCAGCAAGCCATAAATCGCGCCGGGGATCGCCAGCCGCGTATCGCCGAGCAGCGTCGTCGCCACGAAGATCGCAAGCGTGCTGTTCTGCACGCCTGATTCGATGGCGATGGCGATGCCCTGACGGCGGCTCAGGCTGAACAGCCGCGCGGCGTAGAACCCAACACTCATCATGATGACGTTAAGGGTCAATGCGATCGGTCCGGATTCGGAAAAATAGCGGCCGAGATTGGCGCGTTCGGCCGCGATCGCGCCGAGCACGATAGCGATAAACAGCACCGTCGCGATCCCGCGGGCGATCGGCTCGAAACGATCGGCGAAGCCGGCCGCGCGGTGCCGTACCGCCATGCCGATCGCCACCGGAACGGTGGTGATGAGAAAGACGCTGAGGATTGTGCCGCCGACCGAGAGCGGGACCGTCTCGGTCTTTCCCATGAAGATGGCGAGCGCGATGTTGACGACAAAGGGAATGGTCACGACATGGGCGACGCTGTTGACCGCGGTCAGCGACACCGCGAGCGCCGTATCCCCCTTGGCCAGATGGGTCAACAAGTTGGAGGTGACGCCGCTGGGACACGCGGCGAGAATCATGATGCCGACCGCCAGCACCGGCTCGATCGGCCAGACCGACGCTAGCGCCAAAGCCACAACGGGCAGCAGAACCATTTGGGTGACCAGTCCGACGGCAAAGGCCTTGGGCTGGAGCACGATGCGCTTGAAGTCCTCGACGACCAGCGCCAGCCCCATCGAAAACATGATGAAGGCCAACGCAATCGGCAGAAAGACGTCCGTCAGGATACCCATTTTTCGTCCCCCTTTTTTTTAAAGCGGCCTATAGGCAGTTCATCGCCGGGCGGTAAATCTGATTTAGCTTGGTGCCGCTGCTGCCGCCATTGCTGATGCCGCCGCCGGTCACCCAGATCACGCCGTCGCGGAAAGTAGCGCCAGTCACGCCGTGAACCGGAATAGGCATGTCGGGCAGATGTGTCCACTTATCGGCGCGCGGGTCGTAGACATCGTGGTCGGGGAACATCCCGGTGGCATGTTCCCCGCCCCAGACATGGAAACAGCCCAGCGCGATGACGCCGTTGATCCCGCTGCGCGCCTTGGGCATGGGTGCTGCGACGGACCAGGTTTTCGTCTTTGGGTCGAACGTCTCGAAAGCGGCGGTCTTGTCGCTTTGGAAACCGCCCTCCAGCCTGCCGCCCGCGATGTAGATTTTCCCGTTCATCGCCGCCCCGGCGATGTGGTTGCGCTGGCTCGGCAGGTTGGGCAGCGTCTCCCATTTATCCGCCTTCGGATCGTAGACGGCAAATTCATGGCCGTGCGGCGGACGCCCGCCGGCGACGTAGATCTTGCCCTCGAACACCACGGGCACGCCGGCGCTGCGCTTGGTCGGCATCTTCGCCTTTTCGACCCAGCGCCCAACCGCGGGGTCGAGCGCATACACGGTGTCGACATAGGCCTGGTTGGGATCGGTCTGGCCACCGATGAGGTAGACGATCCCATCCACGACCGCGGCCATGCCGTGATTGTTGGGTTGCGGCAGCTTCGGGCCGATCGACCAGCGATCGTTCCTGATGTCGTAGACCTGGACGGTATCGACGGTCACGCGGGTCGATGGATACCCGCCAAGGACGTAAATCTTCCCGTCGGCTTCGGCCGTGGCGAATTCGGAATTCGCCTCTACCATCTCGGCCTTCTTCGCCCACTCCCCGGGCTTCAATTCCTGCGCGGACGCGCCCAGACATAGTGTCAAAGCCGCGACCGCGGCGAGCGTGGACCTAAACATCTTCATCCTTCCTTCGACCGGCCGCCCGATTATAGCGCAACGATCGGCTGGGCCAGTATCCAAAGACTGAGCATCGTGTAGCCCACCATCAGGACCATTATCGGAACCTGGCCGCGCAAGGCGATGCGCCGATCGCGATAGAAACCAATCGCGGTGGCATGGCCTAGAAACACGGCGGCGACATGGCCGAGGAGGATGGCGGTCACGGCCGCGATCCACATAGACCGCGCGCGGAGGATGTCCGGATCGGGCTGATAGGCCCGCGTGCCGAAGACATCCCAACCGAAGCCGAGCGGATCGGATATGAGGGGAATAATCGCCTGGCCCTGGATCGCCAGATAGGACAGGTAATGGGCAAGGTGATAGGCGATGGCGATGGGCACCAACGTCGGCGCGAAGCGCCGCGCCGTGGCCATGGTTGCACCACCCACGATCCAGGCCATCATGGCCGAACAGGCGAGATAGACCGCGAAGAAAAGAATCGGCGTCGCGAGCAGACCCAGGGTTTTGACCAGGCTCGCGGCGGCGACATTGCCGATCAACGTCACCAGCCCAAAATCGTAGAGCCGGGTCATCGCGTCATCGGCGATGCCGTGCCAGAAGGGTGTCTCCGAGATACCGTCGAAACCGACCGCGGCGAGCACCAGGATGATGAAAACCATCATCGAAACCGCTGGGGTCTCCTTGGTGAGCAGGCCGGCGCCATAGGGCCGCAGCACGATCGCCGCCCTGCCGCCTGCACCGGATTCTACCGCTATCGGCGCGAAGCGGGCGAAGAGCCCAAAGAACAGGGCGAGCGCGTCCCCGCGCCGCCGCCATTCCTCCGCGCCCCATAACGCCATGCCCGCCCAGGCGATGGCGGAATAGAGCACCAGAGCGAGGGCGAGGCGTGCCGGCACCGCGTTCGACGGCCAGACGATCTCCGCCCAGGCGACGACCGAGAACAAGAGGCAGCCGGGCCACACGCCGACCCAATCGGGGATCGACGTCTTCCGCCGTGCGGCTTTCGTGCCGAACAGGCGCACGATATTCACCCAGGGGTCAAGCAGCGGCCATACATCGCCGAGAAGCGCGCTGATAAAGGCAATCCCCACCCAGCCGATCACCCATACCGCGACCGGCAGGATGTTCATGTCCCAGTCGTCCTGATTGCCAAAGATACCAGCCGCGATCAGAAGCAAAAATATGGCGATGGCCGCGATGCGAATACCCATTGCCAGGCCGCGCAACGGCGCCGGCAGTTGGATGTGACGCTCCCGGAGGCCCGCCCCGGCGCCGCGCCTAAGCGCCGCGGCAAGGACGAACGACAAAGCGACCACGGCCCCTGCCCCGCCAAGATAGAACGACAGCGGCAGCGGCAGGTCGTAGCGCTCCGCCATCACATGGGCTTGCGCGGCCCCGGGCAGAACCCAAGCCGAGAGCGAAAGCGCGCCGATGGCTGGCCGGGAACGCCGCACCATCAGCCAAAACAGGCGGCGATGAGGAATTCCTTGTTGCCCTCGGGGCCTTGGATGGGACTTTCGGCGAGGCCGAGGACGGTCCAGTCCGGCTGCCCCGCGAGCCAGGCTCCGATACGGGCGCAGACCTCGTCATGGAGGGCCGCATCGCGGACCACGCCGCGTTTGCCCACCCGGCCCTTGCCCACCTCGAATTGCGGCTTGATCAGCGCCACCAGCCACGCCCCCGGCGCCGCCAGTGCCAGCGCCGCCGGCAGGATCGTCTCCAACCCGATGAAGCTGGCATCGCAGGCGATCGCGCCGACGGCATCTTCTTGAACCTGGGCCACCGTCAAATGGCGCGCGTTGACGCCTTCATGGAGAACGACGCGCGGATCGTTGCGAAGCTTCCAGGCGAATTGCCCGCGGCCGACATCCACGGCATGGACCTTGGCCGCGCCCCGCGCCAGCAGGACATCGGTGAATCCGCCGGTGGAGGCCCCGATATCCAGCGCCACGCGGCCGGCGGGGTCGAGGACAAAGCGATCAAGCGCGTGAACGAGCTTCAGCCCGCCGCGCGACACCCAGGGATGCGGGGCGCCGCGGACTTCGAGGGGCAGGTCCGCGGGCACGCGATGGCCCGGCTTGTCGAGTCGCTTTTCCCCACTGAACACCAGCCCGGCGCGCACCAAGGCCTCCGCCCGCGTCCGGCTCTCGGCCAGGCCGCGGGCGAACAGCAATTCATCAAGACGCGGCTTGGACGGCGCGGAGATAATCATTGTCCTGGCGGGCAAGACCTTCGGTCAACGATCTGGGTGCCGATCGCCGAGCCGTCTTCTCGCGTATAGACTTCCTCAAACGTGGCTCCCGCGCGCATGAGCAAATTGAATGGCCTGAAGGCGCAGACGCTGAGCGGAATTTCTTTGCGGAAATCGGCGGTCAAGTCGAACCCCACGATCTCAACGACGTAGGTGCGTCTTAGTCGGCTACCCTCGGCTTCGATGCGAACGAGCGTCGTGACCGCATCGATGAGGACAGGTAACCCGTCCTGACCCGCGATGGTCTTGAGGGTTGCATCGAGGCCTCGTGATTGCAACATGAAGAGGACACCGCTACCTGGGTCCGGGTTGCGCTCGACGGCCTTGCCGAGCAGCGTGCCGGACGCGACCATGGCAACGACCATCCCACAACATCCCACGGCAACGCCGAGTCGCCCCGATACAATCGGGTTCACTGCGATGCGGTTGTCCGAACCAACATTCCTGGATGGCTTTAGAAACAGAACCAGGTTGGCGACGGGTATGGGAGCAAGGAACGCGCGCCCGCCGGTTCCGAAGGCATCGCGCGAGCGGGCAAGAGCCAACACGCCAAAGTAATATCCGAGGACCCCATCCCTGAGTATCGCCGCGCTCACCAGCACCCGCACGAGGCCAAATTCGAGGGCCTGCGGAAGGAGAGCCCAAATAAAGGCGAACAGTGCGTTGAGCAGGAACAGGAGCGCCGTGAATGCGAAATACGGGGCTCTCTCCAATTCGCCTTTCGCTTTCGATCGAACGATCAGCGCAACAACGAAACCCGACAGAGCGAGCCCCGCGTTGACGGCGTAAACCAAATCCTCATCGAGCGTAATAAATACTTGCGCCAATTCTTCGAGCATTGCGGCCCCCAAACAGCCTTCGAGCGGTTGCCCCCGTTAACCACATCGTCTTCCAGCCGCCGCCTTGTTGCAACCCCATGAAGCGCCTAGACTCCGACATGGGCGTGCCAATCATTCAGGGCGTACGATGACACCGCTCGTTGTTGTGGCTTTCCTGGTGGTTGGTCTTTCGACCGCGGCCTCGGCCGGTGTCGAGGAAGGGCGCGGCGCCTATTTGCGCGGCGACTTCACCGGCCCCGCCCAGCAGGGCAACGCCGAAGCGCAATTCCGGCTTGGGCTCATGTATCAAAAGGGCGAAGGCGTGCGCCAGAGTTATCCCGATGCCTTGCGCCTGTTCAAGGCCGCGGCCGCGCAGAACTACGCGCTGGCGCAAAACGCCCTGGGGTTGATCTACGCCACCGGCCAAGGTGTGACCAAGACGGAATACGAAGCCGTAGATTGGCTCCGGCTGGCCGCGGAAAAAGGCAATGCCGCCGCTCAGGTCAATCTCGCACATGCATATAACCACGGGCTGGGCGTGACCGAGGACAATGCCGAGGCTCTCACCTGGTACCGCCGTGCCGCCCAGCAAGGCCATGCCCGCGCCGAATACTTCGTCGGTTATTTCTATGCCAATGGGCGGGGCACCTGGCGCAACGACACCGAGGCGCTGAAGTGGTTTCGGCGCGCGGCCGATCAGGGCGAGGCCAATGCCCAAGCCGCGCTCGCGGCCCATCTCGAACGCGGACGCGGCGAGGGCCTGCCCGTCGATGGCTTCCAGGCTTATGTTTATCTAGCCCTGGCCGCCACCAACCCGCGCCCGCCGCTTCAGGGCCGCGAGGCCGCCGCGGCGGCCCGCGACCGCGTTTTGGGAACACTGGCGTTGCCGGAGTTGCAACGCGCCACCAATCTCGTCCGCGCCTGGAAACCCACGGCGGAAAAACAGTAGCCGCGATTCGGTCTATTGCTCCCGGAAAGCGCTGCCCTCAAGAGCGTGCGCGCGACCTGGCCGGATATTCCGTTCCTCATGCTCACCGGCAGCCGCAGTCCGGACCTCGTGCTCGCCGCTCGCGAACACCAGGTAAACGCCTATATCGTCAAGCCGTTCTCGGCCGAACAACTCGGCAAGAAGATCGCCAGCATATTACACAAACCAAAGGGCTAACCGGGCGGGCACCCCGGTGGCGCTTAGATCAAAAAATGAAACGCGCCTCAATCGGGCGTTGTTAGTCTTTCTCGGGTTTGGCTGGAGTCGACCCGGGCCGTTGATCGGGGCGATCCACCGGATCGGCACCTACGACACCGCGGCGATGAAATCCTCGCAGCTCATCGTTGGTGTCATCGACGCCAGCGACGCAAGCGCGGCGTCGTGGAGGTCCGGATCGAAAGTGGCGCAGCCGTCGGAGAGCAGGATGGTCCCGATGTCGCGGGCCTGGGCGTCGCGCAGGGTGGAAGCGACGCCGCCATTGGTCGCGATGCCGGCGATCAACAGAGTCTCGATCACGGCGCGGCGCAGCAGCCATTCCAACCGGGTCATATAAAACGCCGAATACCCGACCTTTTCCACCGAGAATTCCACCGGTTTCAGTTCGGCGGCAAGGTCGTGGCCAAAACTTCCCGAAGCGAAATCGCCGGCTTGCAGAAATGGCCGCAAGCGCCGCAGATGTTTGGAAATCATTGGTTCCCCGTTACGTTCGGGAACCAGCGTGAAGTGCGTCGACACGACACACCCTCCCGACGAGCGCAACGCGGCGGCGACCTCGGCGAGCCGCGCCGGAAGCGCGGTCACGGCCGTCGACGTCACGCCGCCGCGGGCATAGGCGCCCTGCGGATGCAGGAAATCGTTTTGCATGTCGCAGAGCAAGAGCGCCGTCGTACGCGGCTCGAATGTGACGTTGGGCATTTCCACTCCATCATTCGGAGCAGAGGGCATAGCAGGCATTGGGGTCGGCGCGGGAGTACGATATTCCCAAACCAGGGTCGCGCCGGCTCACCCCGCCCCTCAGGCCTTTCTTTCCGCCACCGATGTCCACAGCCGGCGCGCCGCACCCTTCACCCGCGACAGATTCATGGTGTAGCGGTAGCGATCGGCCCGGTAGTGGACGCGGATATGTTGCAAAGCCCGTCCGTCCTGATCGAAGATCGTGCGCGCCACGCACAAACAGCGGCGCCCCCGCGGCCACGCCTAGGCGCGACGCCATGGCCGTATCGGCGTTCGCGGCGGTGATGGTCTGCTCGGCGCTACCCACCAGGATGCCGCTCTTTTCCAGCAGAGCGACGATGGGACGCTCCTTCAGGTCCTCGCGCTTGAGGAGGCGGGCGATGGGTTCGGGCAGATGCGCCAGCGTGTGGGCCAAGGGCTGGCCGGCATATTCGCGCATGCGGACCACGCGCAACACCTTTGCGCCAGGCTCGAGCCGAAGTGCACGACGGACTTCCTCGGTTGGCAAATTATAGCCATATTCAATGAGTCGAACCTTTGTTTTAATATCGAACATGAGAAGATTGTCGAGCAATCCGTGGATATTGGCGTCGACCGCGGATTCGGAAAATCGCCTGATGACGGTGGTGCCATAACCGCGGCGGCGGCTGACAAGACCCTCGGCGGCGAGTTCATCGAGCGCGCGTTTTGCCGTGATGCGCGAAACGCCGAAACGTTCGGCCAATTCATGTTCGCTCGGCACCTTGGCATCGCCGTCGAACACGCCGGTCGCAATTTGGTCGCGGAGGATGTCGCCCATCTGCTGAAAGAGCGGCGTTGCCGCGCTCCGATCGCCCGGCCCGTCGCCCGACCGGCCTTTGACAAGAGTTCCTGAACCGGCCTTTCGCGTCCGCCGCCCTGCCATGTTCAGAACTCACCGACCCGCGAGCCAATTCGCCGATCGAGGGCCCGGAACCTAGATCGCAGTCTGCCCCGCCGGGCTTTCCCGCCGTTCGACTTCGACCGCGACCGCGCGTTTGTACGTCTGGATGAGGAACCGCAGGGGAACAACTGTCGCGATGACCGCGCCCGTCACCATCGGGCCGACGATCGAACCGAACGGCAGCAGGTCATACGGTAAATCGGGGTAAAACTCGCTGATGACAAATCCGATGGCTGCACCGGGCAGCCAGAAAATCTTCGCCACC
>CAMDDQ010000056.1 GCA_945892765.1 Asaia bogorensis | reverse complement strand
TGCCCGGCGGCACCTTCGACGGCGTGATTTCCACCGACGTGTTGGAGCACTGCCCGGAAGAGGACATGCCCTGGATCGTGGGTGAGATGTTCGGCTTCGCCCGCAAATTCCTCTTCGCCAACGCCGCCTGCTACCCGGCGAAGAAACATCTGCCCACCGGCGAGAACGCGCATTGCACGATCAAACCGCCGGAATGGTGGAAGGAATTGTTCGCGGCCGCGGGCGCCAAACAGCCCGATACCCGTTGGTGTGTGCTGGTCGAAACCATCGCGACCGGCCACGATGGCACATCCAAGATCGTGGAAACCGCAATCCAGGGGTAACGGTCGGGCACGTGCGGCGTGATCAGGGCGAAGGTTTACGCCCCGATCAACCGAACCGGCCGTGGCAGTGTTTGAATTTCTTGCCCGAGCCGCAGGGGCAGGGCGCGTTGCGCGCGACCCGGCCCCAGCTTGCGGGGTCGTTGGCATCGACCGGCCCGGCTCTTCGGACTGGCGCCGGACGCGGCTGCGCGGTCGCGTGCACGTCGGAGGCGCCGAAGTCGGCATCGGCCATCGCCGGATCGCCCCGCGATTCGACCATCCGGCGCGGCGTTTGCGGCTGCGGCACTTGATCGGGGCTGGTCGCCCGCAATTCGAGATGCGACAGGATCGAGGTCACGGTCTCGCGCAGGCTGACCAACATCTGCTCGAACATCTCGAAGGCTTCGCGTTTGTATTCGTTGAGCGGGTCGCGCTGGCCATAAGCGCGCAGCCCGATGCCCTGGCGCAAATGGTCGAGTTGGAGCAGGTGGTCCTTCCATATCTGATCGAGGACCTGGAGCAAGAGGCTCTTTTCCGCCATCCGCATGATGTCGGCGCCGAAATTCCCAGCTTTCTCCGCCATCCTGCGGTCCGATGCGGTGGTGATGCGCTGGCGGATTTCCTGGTCGGCGATGCCCTCTTCCTTCGCCCATTCCGCGATCGGCAGATCGAGCCCCAGGATACGAAGCGATTCTTCGTGCAGCGCCTTGATGTTCCATTGTTCGGGATAGGCGTTTTCGGGAATGCAGCGCGCCACGATCGATTCGATCATCTCCTGGCGCATGCCGGCGATGGTCTCGGAAACGTCGGCGGTCCGCATCAATTCCTTGCGCTGCTCGTAAATCTGCTTGCGCTGATCGTTCATCACGTCGTCGAATTTGAGCAACTGCTTGCGGATTTCGAAGTTGCGGGCCTCGACCTTTTGCTGGGCCTTCTCCAGCGCCTTGTTGATCCAGGGATGGACGATGGCCTCGCCTTCCTGGAGGCCGAGCTTGCGGAGCATGCCGTCCATGCGTTCAGACCCGAAGATGCGCATCAGATCGTCTTCCAGCGACAGGAAGAATTTGGACGCGCCGGGGTCGCCCTGGCGGCCCGAACGGCCGCGCAACTGATTGTCGATGCGTCGGCTTTCGTGGCGTTCGGTACCCACGACGTAAAGCCCGCCGCCGGCCAGCACGATCTTGCGCGCGGCCTCGACATCGGCGCGGATTTCGGCCTCGCGCCGGGTGCGGGCGTCGGCGTCCTCGATCGTGGCCAGTTCCTGGCGCACCCGCATTTCGACATTGCCGCCGAGCTGAATGTCGGTGCCGCGGCCGGCCATGTTGGTGGCGATGGTCACGGAGCCGGGGCGTCCGGCCTGGGCGATGATATAGGCCTCTTGTTCGTGGTAGCGGGCGTTCAGCACTTTATGCGGGATGCCCTTGGCCTTGAGGCTGGCCGACAGGGCCTCGGATTTCTCGATGCTGACGGTGCCGATCAACATCGGCTGCTGGCGCGCCCGGCATTCCTCGATCAGCGTGATGATGGCGTTGTTCTTTTCCTTGCCGGTGCGGTAGACCTCGTCGTCGGAATCGGCACGGATGCAGGCGACGTTGGTCGGAATCTCGACGACCTCGAGTTTGTAGATTTCGCCGAATTCACCGGCCTCGGTCATGGCCGTGCCGGTCATCCCGGCGAGTTTCGGATAGAGGCGGAAATAATTCTGATAGGTGATCGAGGCGAGCGTCTGGTTCTCGAGCTGCACCTGAACATGCTCCTTGGCCTCGAGCGCCTGATGCAGGCCTTCGGAATAACGCCGTCCTTCCATCATGCGGCCAGTGAATTCGTCGATGATGATGACCTTGTTGTCCTTGACGATGTAATCGGTATCGCGGGCGAACAATTTGTGCGCGCGTAGCGCCTGATTGACGTGATGGACCAGCGCCACGTTGCCCAGATCGTACAGCCCGCCGGCTTTCAGCAACCCGGCCTCGCGCAGCAAGAGTTCGATGTGTTCGACGCCGGCCTCGGTCAGCGTGACGGCGCGGACTTTTTCGTCCTTCTCGAAATCCTCGTCGATGAGTTTGGGGATCAGGCGGTCGACATTGACATAGGCTTCCGAGGAATCGTCGGTGGGGCCGGAAATGATCAGCGGCGTGCGCGCCTCGTCGATCAGGATGCTGTCGACTTCGTCCACGATGGCGTAGCTGAATTGCCGCTGGACCATTTCTTCCAGCCGGAATTTCATGTTGTCGCGCAGATAGTCGAAGCCGAGTTCGTGATTGGTGCCATAGGTCACATCGGCGGCGTATTGCGCCCGGCGCTCGTCGTCGCTCAACCCGTGGACGATGCAGCCGACCTTTAGGCCGAGGAAGGTATAGACGCGGCCCATCCATTCGGCGTCGCGGTGGGCCAGATAGTCGTTGACCGTGACGACGTGCAAACCCTTGCCGGCCAGGGCGTTGAGATAGACCGGCATGGTCGCAACCAGGGTCTTGCCCTCGCCGGTTTTCATTTCGGCGATCATGCCGCGGTGGAGCACGATGCCGCCCATGAGCTGCACGTCGAAGGGACGCTGGCCGAGCGTGCGTTTGGCCGCCTCGCGCACGGTGGCGAAGGCATCGACCAACAAGTCGTCGAGGGTCTCACCCTTGGCCAGCCGCTCCCTCAGCCAGGGCGTGCGCGCCCGCAATTCATCGTCCGTCAGCTTGACCAGCGTCGGTTCGAGATCGTTGATCGCACTCACCAGGCGGTTGAGGCCCTGGACATAGCGATCATTGGCAGTGCCGAAGATACGTCGGGCGATGGCGCCGAACATGGATAGAACCCCGAAAATTGGCGAAAAGCGCGGCAGCCGAGCGGCTCCCTGAGAGATAGGAGGAGGTCCGGCGTCTGTCAACGAGCGCGGCGCGGTAGCGTTTTCGTGACCGCGCATCGGCCCTGCGGCATCGATGCTTGTGCCGAGAACCGGGATATGCAAGATGGCCCCGACAGGCGGCGGGCGGCGCCGTGCCGTATGGGCGCGGCGGCCGCGTTTCCTGTGGGAGTTTGGGTCATGTTCAAGTCCTTCGCCTGCATTGCGCTGGTGGCGGCCATGGTGCAGGTGGCGGCCTCGCCCGTCCGCGCCCAGGCTATCCCCAATCTAATTTCGCCGAGCGACGTCATCGTAGCCATCGTTGATGGGGCGCCGATCTTCCGGTCCGATGTCCTGGCCTTGCAGTCCCAACTCCCGCCGCAATTTCAGCAGATGCCGATCGAAGCCATCTATCCCGCGATCCTCCAGCGCATGGTCGATGGAAAACTTTTGGGATTGGCCGGGCGCAAGGAAAACCTCCAGAACGACGCCGACGTCAAGAAACGGGTCGCCGGTTTCGAGGAACGTGTGCTCCAGGAAGTCTATCTGTCGCGCCGGCTCGATCCGTTGTTGACCGAAGACGCGATCCGCAAGCGGTACGAAGCCTTGATCAAGGAGACTCCGCCGCGTTTGGAGATCAACGCCCGCCATATCCTGGTCGAGACCCAGACCCAGGCGAAGGAGATCATCGTCGAACTAGACAAGGGTGCGGATTTCGCCGAAACCGCTCGCAAACGTTCGCTCGATCCGGCGGCGCGGCTGGGTGGCGATCTGGGCTTTTTCGGACAGGATGAAATGGTCCCGGAATTTTCCACCGTCGCCTTCGCCCTGAAGGATGGCGAGCACACCAAGAACCCGGTCAAGACTCAGTTCGGCTGGCATATCATCAAGGTCGAGACGCGCCGCGTTTCGGCCATCGCCCTGGACGACGTACGCGATCAAATCGTCGGCGACATCCAAGAGGATGTGGTCAAGACCGAGGTCGGCAAGCTGCGCGAGACCGCCAAGATCGAGCTGTTCAATCTCGACGGCTCGCCGCGCCCGCCCGAGCCGTTGCAGCTCGCGCCGCCCCGACCGCGCTGAGGGCCGCCGCCGCGACCGCGGCTATCCACCCGAGACCGCGCCAAACCCTAACCATTGCCAATGGCTTGCCATGACCGAACCGTCGCCGCTTGCGCCCGCGCGTTTTCCCGATTTGCCGGTCATTTCCGGCGTGCGCCTGAACACCATCGCCGCCGGCATCCGTTATAAGGGCCGCACCGATCTGCTGCTCGCCGAACTGGCGCCGGGAACCACGATCGCCGGCACCTTCACCCGCTCGCTCACCGCCTCGGCCCCGGTCGAGTGGTGCCGGCGCGGCGTGAAGGGCGGCCGCGTGCGCGGCATCCTGGTTAACGCCGGCAACGCGAACGCCTTCACCGGCATCGCCGGGGTCGCGGCGGTGAAACGCACCGTCAGCGAGGTCGCCAAACGGCTCGGCTGCAAACTGGAGGAAGTCTTCACCTGCTCGACCGGCGTCATCGGCCAGCCCTTGCCGGCGGACCGCGTGGTGTCGGCGCTGGACGATCTGAATCGCGGCTTGGCCGCGGGTGGCTTCGACCGCGCCGCCCGCGCGATCATGACCACCGATACCTTCCCCAAGGGTGCCACCCGCACCGCTACCATCGGCGGCGTGACGGTCACCATCAACGGCATCGCCAAGGGCTCGGGCATGATCGGACCCGACATGGCGACCATGCTCGGTTTCGTCTTCACCGACGCCGCGATTCCGGCGAAGGCCTTGCAGGCCATGTTGACCCGCGCCACCGATCGTTCGTTCAACTGCATCACGGTGGACGGCGATACTTCGACCAGCGACACCCTCCTTTTCTGCGCGACCGGAACCGCCGGCAATCCCAAGGTGGCGGAGGCCGGCGATCCCCGCCTCAAGGATTTCCGCCGTGCGCTGGAAGAGGTGATGATCGATCTTGCCCAACAGGTCGTGCGCGACGGCGAAGGTGCGGCGAAATTCGCCACCATCGTCATCACCGGCGCCGCCTCCCACAACGCCGCGCGGAAGATCGGCCTTTCCATCGGCAATTCGCCGCTGGTCAAAACCGCGCTCGCGGCCGGCGACGCTAATTGGGGGCGTCTGGTCATGGCCGTCGGCAAGGCCGGGCAAAAGGCCGACCGCGATAAACTCACCATCCGCATCGGCGGCGTGCCGATCGCCGCCGCCGGCGGCTTGGTCGAGGGTTACGACGAAACCCCGGTCGCCCGCCATATGAAGGGGCAGGAAGTCCTCATCGAAATCGATGTCGGAATCGGACGGGGCAAGGCCGTTGTGTGGACCTGCGACCTGACCCACCGCTACATCGATATCAACGCCAACTACCGAAGCTGAGGCCATGGCGGCCGGCGCTAACCCCGTGGTGTTGGTTGCCGCCGTCGCCTTGATCGACGCCGATGGGCGGGTGCTGCTCGCCCGCCGCCCGCCCGGCAAATCGATGGCGGGGCTGTGGGAATTTCCCGGCGGCAAGGTCCAGGACGCGGAGACGCCGGAGGCCGCCCTGATCCGCGAAATGATCGAGGAGCTGGGAATAACGCTGACCGAAAGCTGCCTCGCGCCCTTTACCTTCGCCTCGCATCGTTATCCCGATTTCCATTTGCTGATGCCTCTCTATCTGGCGCGGCGCTGGACCGGCACGGTCACGGCGCGCGAAGGCCAGGAACTGGCCTGGGTGCGCCCGCTGCGGCTCGCCGATTACGACATGCCGCCGGCCGACAAACCACTCATCGCCATGCTGCGCGACGTGCTGTAACCAGGGCTTCGCCCCCAGGGCGGTCGCGCCGGACCCATCGGTAAGGGGTCTTGGCGCGGGACGATCAGGATTGGCTGTGGGTGGCTTGTTCGTAGATCAATTCGACGACGCCTAGGGCGCGGGGCTTGGCTTCGAGCAGGCGCAAATCCGCGCGTGCCGCGTTTTCAAACAGGCGAATGCCCGTGCCAAGCAGCGTCGGGATGACGAACAGCTCGATGCGATCGACGAGACCCCGCGCGAGAAACCCTTGCAGCGACTTCGCGCCGCCGAATAGCCAGACATCGCAGCCCGATGAATGCTTGAGGCTCGCGGCCAGGTTTGCCACGTCGCCGCGCCAGGCCTCCACCCCCGGCGGCGGTGCGGCGAGCGGCGTGGAGGTCATCACGATCGTGCGTTTGCCGGCATAGGCCCAGGGCGCAAAACCCACCGCCTGCTCATAAGCCGCCCGTCCCATGACGATGGTGCCGATCGTGGTGAGAAATTCGTTGAACCCGAAAGCCTCGGCTGGAAATTTCTCCAGCCACGCGACGCCGCCATCGCTGGACGCGATGAACCCGTCGAGGCTGATCGCGAGATAAAGGCGGAGGCGGGCGGGCATGGAATAACGTTGTAGCGCAAGCGGCGGGGTATGACACCGTGCGACGACGGCCGATGTCGGGTTCTTGGGGAGACCAAGATGTGGAGGCGGCGATTCCTTAGGCTCGAGCTTGCCGGCGCGAGCGCGGTGTTTGCCGGCGGTGCGACGTGGCGGGCCTTTTCCGCGGACATGGCGCGGGCGCGCCAGCGGACTCGCGGACGGAGCACGGTCTTTCGCAGCCGCTTCGGCGCCATGGAATACGCGGTCGCGGGGGCCAGGCCGCCGGCGTTGATGATTCACGGAACCGGCGGCGGATTCGACCAGGGGCTCGATTTCGCCCAGCCCTTGAGCGCGGCGTGGCGCATCGTGGCTCCGTCCCAGTTTGGCTATTTGCGCTCGGCGTTCCCTGAGGACCCGTCATCGGAAAACCAGGCCGATGCGTTTGTCGATCTGTTGGATGAGCTTGGCATCGACCGTGCGGCGATCGTCGGCGGCTCGGCCGGCGCCCTGTCGGCGTTGCAATTCGCCATCCGTCATCCGGATCGTTGCGGCGCACTGGTCGCGTTGGTGCCGGCCACCTTCGCGCCCGGCCGGCCACCCGTAAGGCCGCCGAACCTGCTGGCCCAGGCGATCATCGAACATGGCCTCAGATCGGATTTTCTGTTCTGGTCGGTCATGACCCTGAACGAGGACGCTATGATCGGTGCGTTGCTGGCCACCGATCCGGCTTTGGTGAAAGCGGCGGAGCCGGGGGAGCGCGAGCGCGTTCGGTCGATATTGCGCGACATCCTGCCGGTCAGTGACCGCGCCCAGGGCATCTTGAACGACGCGCGGCTCGCCTCCGATCCGGCGCCGATGGCGCTGCGCGACATTCGCACGCCCACCCTTGCCGTGTCGCTGGAGGATGACCGCTTCGAGACGTTGACCGCCGCCCGTCACATCGCGGCAACTGCGCCGGGTGCGCGACTGGTCGCCTTTCCGTCGGGGGGTCACGTCTGGGTCGGCCGCGATCGCGAGATCTTCGCCGCAGTGAACGGGTTTCTCTCGGCCTCCGCTCGATGAGGCGCAAACCGGGTTATGAGCGCTTCGGCTTGACCGGCGGTGCCGCGAGTTCGCCGGTCTTGATCTCCGCGGTGTCGAGCGCGGTCGCCAGCCTTGCCTTGGCGCTGCCGGGGGCGAGCGGCTGGGGCTGCGCGGGTGAGGGCGCCCAGGCGGTGATGTAGATGGCCTGAAACGTGGCGGGCACACGTTCGTCTTTGTCCTCGAATTTCTGCGTATAGAGCACGGCGGCGGTGGTGAACACGCGGGCCGGCGTCAGGCTGCGCCGCCTTTCGCCGACGGCGTTGGCCTCGCCCATCGCCCGCAAATCGCGCATCAGGGCGAAGGGGCTGGCGAAGGTCACGTTGATCGTATCGGCATCGACCATGGGCAGCGCGAACCCAGCCCGTTGTAGCAATCCGCCGAGATCGCGCACCGAGGCGAAGGGCGACACGCGCGGGCTCACCCCGCCGGTCGCCCGCAGTTCCCCCTCGAACAAGGCCCAGCGCAGCTCGTGCAGCGTGTCGCCGCCGAACAGGCTCGCCAGGAACAGCCCATCGGGCTTGAGCGACCTCCTGATCTGAACCAGCGCGCCGGGCAGGTCGTTGACCCAATGCAGCGCGAGATTGCTGATGATCAGATCGAATGCGCCCGTGCCGAAGGGCAGGTATTCCTCGTCCGCCGCCAGCGCCAATCCGGCGCCGCCCCGGCTGGCCCCGGTGGCCAGACGCGGCGACAGATCACATTGCACCAGTGTCTCGATGCCCCCGCGCCCGTTCACCAGCCCGGCGAGCAGGCCGTCATGGCAACCGAGATCGAGGGCGAGCGGAAAACGCGGCCGGATTTCGTCGAGCCGCTCCACCAGCCGCGACCCGATCTCGCGCCGCAAGAAATCATGGTCGCCGGTCCTGGTCGAGGCGCGGTCGCGAAAACGCCGCACCGCGCGGCGGTCGAAAGGCATGGGAGCGTCGGCCACGGCGCCACTATCGCATGGCGGCGGGTCGCGAGAAACGCTCGCTTCTAACCGTGCTTGCGGGGCGTTGGGCGCGGCCGTTGATGCGGTTCTGCCGCCGCGCTGTTTGTCCTGCGGCGGGGCGGTGGACCGGCAAGGCGGGTTTTGTCCGTCGTGCTGGGCGGGGTTTTACTGGCTCGGCCCGCCGCATTGCGCGGCCTGCGGCCTGCCCTTCGCACACGATCCCGGCGCCGACGCCCTGTGCGGCGCGTGTCTCCGTAAGCGGCCGCTTTTCGCCCGCGCCCGCGCCGCTTTGCGTTACGACGATGCCAGCCGGCGCCTGCTGCTGGCCTTCAAACATGGCGACCGCCTCCATATCGCCCCGCCCTGCGCGCAATGGCTGGCGCGGAGCGGGGCGGAGCTATTGCAGGACGCCGACCTGATCGCGCCGGTGCCCCTGCATTGGACCCGGCTTGCGCTGCGGCGCTACAACCAATCGGCGGTGCTCGCCAACGCGTTGACCGCGTTGACCGGCGTTCCCTGCGTGCCCGATCTGCTGATCCGCGCGCGGCGCACGCCAACGCAGGGCGGGCTGAACCCGGCCGAGCGGGCTGCCAACGTCAAGCGCGCCTTCCGCCTCCATCCGGGACGAAGGGATCGGGTCGGTGGACGGCGTATCCTGTTGATCGACGACGTTTACACCACCGGCGCCACGGTTTCCAAATGTGCCCGGCTGCTCGTCGGCAGCGGCGCCGCGCGGGTCGATGTCCTGACGCTGGCCCGGGTCACGCGCAATTGAAGGGAACTCAAGACTTGCGGCGGACCAGGGTGGCGACTTAGGTATAGTGTCGGTATTCGTTGAGGGAACAGGATCGATGGCGCAAGTCGAAATCTACAGTTCGCCCTTCTGCGGCTATTGTTACAAGGCCAAGAGCATCTTCAAGAAGAAGGGCGTGGCCTTCATCGAACACGACGTGTTCACCGATACATCCAAACAGGACGAGCTCGAGAAGCGCTCGCCCGGCCGCACCAGCCTGCCGCAGATTTTTATCGACGGCGCACGGATCGGCGGCTGCGACGATCTGATGGCGCTCGACCGCGACGGCAAGCTCAACCCGATGCTGGGTATCGCGGCGTGAGCAATTCGTTCCGGGTCGCCTGCGTCCAGACCAATTCGGCGCGCGAGGTCGCCGCCAATCTCAAGGTCGTGGGGCCGCAGATCGAACGCGCGGCCGGGCAGGGGGCGGTGTTGGTCTGCCTGCCCGAAAACGTCACCATGATCGAGCCCAAGCCCCATCAACACCTGGCGAAAGCCGAGCCGGAGGAGAGCCATGCCGGCCTGGCCGGTCTGCGCGAGATGGCGGCGCGGCACAAGATTTGGCTGCTGGTCGGCTCGCTGTCGGTGAAGGTGGGCGAGCGCATCGCCAACCGCTCCTATCTCCTTAATCCCGACGGCGCGACAATCGCGGCCTATGACAAGGTGCATCTGTTCGACGTCGATCTGGCCGGCGGCGAATCCTATCGCGAATCCGACACCATCCGCGCCGGGGACAAGGCGGTGATCGCGCCCACGCCCTGGGGGCGGCTCGGCATGACGATTTGTTACGATTTGCGCTTTCCGCAGCTCTACCGCGCGCTGGCCAAGGACGGGGCGGATTTCATCGCCATCCCCGCCGCCTTCACCCGCACCACCGGCCGCGCCCATTGGCATGTGCTGATTCGGGCGCGCGCCATCGAGACTGGCTGTTACGTCTTCGCCCCCGCGCAATGCGGCGAACACGCCGAAGGCCGGCTGACCTATGGCCATTCCCTGATCGTGTCGCCCTGGGGCGAAATCCTGGCCGAAGGCGGCGAGGGTGTGGGCGTGATCACGGCCGACATCGACCCGGCCCGGGTGGCCGAGACTCGGCGGATGATCCCCTGCCTGCGCCACGACCGCCCGTTTTCGGGGCCGTCGGCGTCCTTGCGCGCGGCCGGCGAGTAAGGTCCGCGACCGGCGTCACATCCCGTCACATTCCCCATACACCCCTTTTTGGGGTGACAGACGGGACACGTGACAGGCGCGTCACGTGACCGGAGGTTCCGCCCGCGGCGGCGTCTGCGCTGGACGGCCTCAGTTCGATATTTTCGCCGGCTTGCGGCCGCCGGATGCGACATAGGTCAGGGTCGGCTTCTGCCAGGATCGGAAAACGACCCGGCCATGGGCGTCGCGGATTTGAAAAGCGTTATAGGCAATCCTTTCGCGGTCGAGCAGTGCCGTTGCGGTGGCCACGGCATTGCCAACCAGCGGGCCGGGCGAATCGACGGTGCGGACGACTTTGGGACGATCACGGTCGTCCCAGTCGAGGTCCACCATCTCGATCGTGAACATGACATCCCTCATGCGACTTTCGAAAGACCATAACGCCTGGAATCGCGAACCGAAACCCGACCCAGTGCCGCAATCCTGCCATATTGATCTGGTACGGGCCTTACCATCCTCATCAGGCGGCCGATTGCGGCCATTTTTCCTAGATGTGGTATAGATTTGTTGCTATTTACTCAACAGCTACGAGAATCGTTATTCGATGGCCGGTCATTCCCAGTTCAAGAACATCATGCATCGCAAGGGTGCGCAGGACGCCCGCCGCGGCAAGCTGTTCACCAAGCTCATTCGCGAAATCATGGCCTCGGCGCGCATCGGCCTGCCCGATCCCGCCGCCAACACCCGCCTGCGTTCGGCGATCACCGCGGCCCGCCAGGCCAACATGCCGCGCGACACCATCGAACGCGCGGTCAAGCGCGGGGCCGGCGGCGATGATGGCGCCCAATACGAAGAGGTCCGATATGAGGGCTACGGCCCCGGCGGCGTCGCTTTGATCATCGAGGTCCTGACCGACAACCGCAACCGCACGGCCGCGGAAATCCGCGCCGCGCTCACCAAATATGGCGGCAATCTCGGCGAAACCAACAGCGTCAGCTTCATGTTCAACCGCCTCGGCGAGATCGCCTATCCGCTGGCCGCTTCCGGTGCGGAGGCCATGTTCGAGGCGGCGCTGGAGGCCGGCGCCGACGACGTGCAGACCGACGAGGAGAACCACGTCGTGACCTGCCGCGTCGAGGATTTGGGCGCGGCGCGCGACGCGCTGGAAAAGAAATTCGGCCCGCCGCAGCGCGCCAAGCTCGTGTGGCGGCCGATGACCGCCGTCGCGGTCGCCGAAGAACCCGCGCAGGCACTGTTCAAGCTGATGGAAGTGCTGGACGACAACGACGACGTTCAGACCGTCGCCGCGAATTACGAAGTCGCCGACGACGTGCTGCAACGGTTGAGCGCCTAGGGGCGGGGCCGAAGAATGCGGCTCCTCGGTCTCGATCCCGGCCTCACCGCTACCGGCTGGGGCATTTTGGAATCCGAGGGCTCGCGCCTGGTTCACGTCGCCAACGGCGCCATCGCCTCGGACCGCGCCGCTGGCATCGCCCAGCGGCTGGTCGAGATTTTCGACGGCATCGTGCGGGTCATCGACGAATTCCGGCCCGACGAGGCCGCGGTGGAGGAAACCTTCGTTAACAAGAACGCGTCCAGCACTTTGAAGCTCGGGCTGGCCCGCGGGGTCGTGTTGCTGGCGCCGGCGAAGGCCGGCCTGGCCGTCGCCGAATATTCCGCCAACGCCGTGAAAAAGGCGGTCGTGGGTGTCGGCCATGCCGACAAGACCCAAGTCGCCGCGATGGTGCACCGCCTGCTCGCCGGCTGCCGCTTCGCCTCGCCCGATGCCGCCGACGCGCTGGCCGTGGCCATCTGCCATGCCCACCATGCGGGGACGCGCCGGGCCTGGGCGACGCGCATGGCGGCGGGAGGCGCGGCATGATCGCCAAGCTGTCCGGCACCCTCGATTCCGCCGGCCGCGATAGCGCGGTCATCGATGTCGGCGGCGTCGGTTATCTCGTGCGCTGCTCGGCGCGTACGCTACGCGCCTTGCCGCCCATCGGCCAGGCAGCGCGTGTGGTGGTCGAGACCATCGTCCGCGAGGACCGCTTCGATCTCTACGGTTTCGCGGATTCCTCCGAACGCGACTGGTTCCGCCTGCTGACTTCGGTGCAGGGCGTGGGCGCCAAGGTCGCGCTCGCGGTCTTGAGCGCGCTGTCGCCCGCCGATCTCGGCCGCACGCTGGCCGCCCAGGACAAGGCCGCGTTGACCCGCGCCGAAGGCGTCGGCCCCAAACTCGCCAATCGCATCGCCAGCGAATTGAAGGACAAGGTCGCCGCCCTCGGCATCGAGCCGGAGGCGTTCGCCGCACCCGCCGGCGGCATCGCCGTCGATGCTGTCTCGGCCCTGGTCAATCTCGGCTATCGCCGGGCGGAAGCGCAAGAGGCGGTGGCCGCGGCGGCGGCGCGCCTGGGCGGCGCGGTGTCGCTGGAGGCCTTGATCCGGGCCGGGCTGAAGGGGCTGGCGGCATGAAGGAAACCCGCGCCGTCGCCGGCGACTTCGCCGCCACCGATAAACCCGAAGCCAGCCTGCGCCCGGCCCGGCTCGACGATTTCGTCGGCCAGCGCCAGGCCAAGGACAATCTCGGCGTGTTCATCGCCGCAGCGCGCGCCCGCGGCGAGGCGCTCGACCATGTTCTCCTGCACGGCCCGCCGGGGCTGGGCAAAACGACGCTGGCCCAGATCGTGGCCCATGAACTTGGCGTCGGCTTCCGGGCGACCTCGGGGCCGGTCATCCTGCGCGCCGGCGATCTGGCCGCGCTGCTCACCAATCTCGAAGCCCGCGACGTTTTGTTCATCGACGAAATCCACCGGCTGAGCCCGGCGGTGGAGGAAATCCTTTATCCGGCGATGGAGGATTTCCGGCTCGACCTCATCATCGGCGAAGGGCCGGCGGCGCGCTCGGTGCGAATCGAGCTACCGCCGTTTACGCTGGTCGGCGCGACGACGCGGGCCGGACTGATCTCCACGCCCTTGCGCGAACGTTTCGGCATCCCGCTGCGGCTGGTCTTTTACGAAACCGCGGAGCTGGAGGCCATCGTCCGCCGCGGCGCCGGTCTGTTGAAGATGGACTTAGCCGCCGACGGCGCCACGGAAATTGCCCGGCGCGCCCGCGGTACTCCGCGCATTGCCGGCCGGCTGTTGCGCCGCGTGCGCGATTTCGCGGCGGTGGCGGGCGTGCCCCTCATCGACCGCGTGGCCGCCGATCGCGCGCTCGAACGCCTGGAGGTCGATGGACTGGGCCTCGATGCCGCGGATCGCCGCTATCTGCGCTGCGTCGCCGAAAACTACGCGGGCGGTCCGGTGGGCGCGGAGACGCTCGCCGCGGCGATGGCCGAGGAACGCGACACCATCGAAGACGTGATCGAACCTTATCTGGTGCAGACCGGGTTCCTCCAGCGCACCTCGCGCGGGCGGGTGTTGACGTCGCGCGGCTGGGCCCATATCGGGCTGGAGCCGCCGCGCCCGACCGCGGCGCAAACCGACCTCTTGGCCGACGTGGCGGGCATCGATGCCTAAGGACCAGGCCCGCATGGACCCTGCCTGGCATGTCCATGCCGTGCGTGTCTATTACGAAGACACCGACGCGGCGGGCGTGGTCTATTACGCCAATTACCTGCGTTTCGCCGAACGCGCGCGGTCGGAAATGCTCCACGCCATGGGATTTTCGGCCTCGCGCCTGACCGCCGAAACCGGCGTCGCCATCGTGGTGCGCTGGTGTGAGGTGGATTATTTCGCGCCCGCGCGGCTCGACGACACACTCGAAATCCATACCCGCGTGCTGGCGGTCGAAGGCGCGAAACTGAACCTGGAGCAGATCGTGCGCTGCGGCGGCCGCGATCTGACCCGCATGCGCCTCCGGCTGGTTTCGGTCTCCCGCGAAGGCCGCCCGGTTCGCCTGCCCGCCGATCTGCACGACGCCCTCAACGCCTTGGTACAATCGGGAGAGACGGAATAATGGATAGAGCGGTCGACGCGGTCGCCCTCGCCGGATCGGTGGACGGACAGGATTTGTCGGTGATCGCGCTGTTCCTGCGCGCCGATGTTGTGGTCAAGCTGGTCCTGTTCGCCTTGATCATGGCGTCGTTCTGGAGCTGGGCGATCATTTTCGAGAAATGGATGAAGCTGCGCCGGCTGGCCGCGAGCGCGACCCAGTTCGAGGACGCGTTTTGGTCGGGCGGCTCGCTGGAAGACCTTTACGACCGCATCGGCGCCAAGCCAATCGATCCGATGACGGCGGTCTTCGGCGCCGCCATGCGCGAATGGCGTCGGACCTCGGCGCGCGGCCTGACCGATAATGTCATGCAGGCGGGGTTGCACCAACGCGTCGATCGCGTCATGCAGGTCACGCTGGGCCGCGAAATGCAGGGGCTGGAGCGATACATGACGTTCCTGGCCTCGGTCGGCTCGACCGCACCCTTCATCGGCCTGTTCGGTACGGTCTGGGGAATCATGCACAGCTTCCAGGCGATCGCTTCGAGCAAGAACACCACGCTGGCCGTGGTCGCGCCCGGAATCGCCGAGGCGCTGTTTGCTACCGCGCTCGGTCTGGTTGCCGCGATTCCCGCGGTGATCGCTTATAATAAGCTGTCATCCGATCTCGGGCGCTACGCCAACCGGCTCGAAGCCTTTGCCGGCGAATTCGGCGCCATTCTGTCGCGCCAATTGGAAGAAAAGACCTGACATGGCGATGTCGGTTCAACCCCCCGGGCGGCGTTCGTCGCGCAGCACCTATCGCCCGATGAGCGACATCAACGTCACGCCCTTCGTCGATGTGATGCTGGTGCTGCTCATCATCTTCATGGTGACCGCGCCACTGCTCACCGTCGGCGTGCCGGTCGATCTGCCCAAGACCCAGGCCGCCGCCGTGACCGGTCAGGACGAACCGCTGGTCATCACGCTCAACGCCCAAGGCAAGATTTTCCTGCAGGAAACCGAAATCGCGCTCGATGCGCTGGCTCCCCGCCTGATCGCCATCACCGCCAATAAACCCGATACCCGCATCTTCGTCCGCGGCGACAAGGAAATCGCTGATGGCCGGATCATGGAGATCATGG
>CAMDDQ010000055.1 GCA_945892765.1 Asaia bogorensis | reverse complement strand
GGCGATATTGCGGTGCACGAAGACCTCGCCAGGGTCGAGACCGAGCACGTCGTTGGCGGTCACGCGGCTATCGGAACATCCAATCCATAGATATTTGGGAGATTGTTGCTCCGCCATGCGAACGAAAAAAGTCGGGTCGTCACGGGTCTTGCGCTGCGCCCATTCGACATTTCGGTCCAGGAGATGATCGAGACTCATTTGGGGATTCTCCGGCGGCGCCGAGACAATGGCCGGAGTGACTAACCATGTCGTTGATCTAGCGCAAAATTTATCGCCCGACGGCGGGCACCAGCCCCACCCCTGCACCGAGTTCTTCTGGCGCTCGCTGACGGCGCTTGTTCATCCTAGACTGGCGGGAAATCCAATTGAGGTGACCATGCCTTCCTTCGATGTCGTGTCCCGCACCGAACATGCCGAAGTCGACAACGCGATTCACGGCGTCATGCGTGAAATCGAGACGCGCTACGATTTCAAGGGCAGCCATTGCACGATCGAGCGGACGGATGACGTTCTTTTGCTGCGCGCCGACGACGACATGAAGCTGCGGCAAATGCAGGAATTGCTGAAGGGTTATCTCGCCCGGCGCAAGGTCGCCGGCGGCGCCTTCGATTTTCAAAAGGCCGAAACCGCTTCCGGCAACACGTTGAAGCAGAACGTCGTCATCAAACAGGGGATCGAACGCGAACTCGCCCAGCAGATCATCAAGGCGATAAAGGACGCAAAACTCAAGGTTCAGGCCGCCATCCACGGGCCGGAATTACGCATTTCCGGCAAGAAACGCGACGATCTGCAAGAAGCCATCGCGATGATCCGGGGCCTGGGGCTGCAGCAGCCTTTGCAATACGTCAATTTCCGGGATTGACGGCCGCGTTTTATTAATGGAAATCGGGGCTTTGGATTTTGAGGCTCGGTTCTTTCTTCTGGCGTTGATCGGGACTGGCGGAAATCGCTTCATCACCCCGGCCCTTTGGCATCTGGAACGGCGCATCGGCCTCGCCGATGCCCTTTAGCCACGCGGAAAGATTCTCCAGCCTTTCGGCGACGACATGAATAACCGTGCCCTCGTGTTGCACCCGGCCGATGCAGCCGAGCAGCCGCGCGGAAATCACTACTCGGCGGAAACGTTCGTAAAGCTGGGGCCACACAATGAGATTGGCGCCCCCCGTTTCATCCTCGATGGTCAGGAAGGTGATGCCATTCGCCGAAGCGGGCCGTTGGCGCACGAGCACGAGCCCCGCCACCCGCGTTTTTTGTCCATTACGCATATGCGTCAGGCTTTCGGCCGTCACCCAATCAGCCGCAGCCAGAGTTTGGCGAAGAAAGGCAAGCGGGTGTTGGCGGAGGCTAAAACCGGTACTGGCGTAATCCTCGAGGACTTCGCTGCCCTGGGTCATCGGCGGCAATGCGACCGGAGGCTCGACGATTTCGGGCCTCGACACGTCCTGGCGGCTATCGGCGGAAACGAAGAGCGGCAGCGGCTTGCCCTGGAGGGCACGGATTGCCCACAGAGCCTGGCGCCGATCCAATCCCAGGGAGCCAAAGGCATCGGCCTCCGCCAGACGTTCAAGCTGCGCCACCGCCAGACCGGCGCGGCGCCAGATCTCCTCGACGCTAGCGAAAGGCCGCTGGCGCGCATCGATAAGTTTTTGCGCCGCGTCTTGGGCCAAACCCTTGGCGCAGCGAAGGCCGAGCCGCACAGCGTGACCGCCGCCGTCACGCAGCTCCAGCGTACAATCCCATAAGCTGCGGTTGACATCGACTTCCCGCATCTCCACGCCATGCGCCCGCGCGTCCCCGATCAACTGCGCCGGGGCATAAAAGCCCATCGGCTGGGCGTTGAGAATGGCGCAGCAAAATACATCCGGGTGGTGGCACTTAACCCAGGCGGAGGCATAAACGAGGATGGCGAACGACGCGGCATGCGATTCGGGAAAGCCGTAACTTCCGAAACCTTCGATCTGAGCGAAACACCGTTCGGCGAAGTCGCGGGCGTTTCCATTGGCCACCATGCCTTCGATGAACCGCGTGCGGAATTGGTCGATGGTTCCGGCATTGCGGAAGGTCGCCATGGCGCGCCGCAATCCATCGGCCTCGCCCGGCGAGAAGCCGGCGCCCTTGATGGCGATTTGCATGGCCTGTTCTTGAAACAAGGGAACACCCTTGGTCTTGCCCAACACCTCCCGAAGCGCCTCGGAGGGATAGATTTCCGCCTCTTTCCCATCCCGCCGGCGCAGATAGGGATGAACCATGTTCCCCTGGATGGGACCCGGCCGCACGATGGCGACTTCGATGACCAGATCGTAATAACAACGCGGCTTGAGCCGCGGCAGCATACTCATCTGGGCGCGCGATTCGACCTGGAAGACCCCGACCGAATCGGCCGCGCAGAGCATGTCGTAGACCTTCGGATCTTCCTGGGGAATCCCGGCAATATCGAGGTCCAGGCCGCGATGCCGCTTAAGCAGGTCGAAGGATCGCCGCAAACAACCGAGCATACCCAGGCCGAGCACGTCGACCTTCATCATGCGCAGGGCTTCGAGATCGTCCTTGTCCCACTCGATGACCGTACGCTCGGCCATGGCCGCGTTTTCGATTGGCACCAGATCGTCGAGACGGTCGCGGGTGATGACGAAGCCGCCGGGATGTTGGCTGAGATGCCGGGGAAAACCGATCAGCTCCCGCGACAAGGCAAGCGTGAGCCGGAGCCGCCAATCCGAAGCGTCCAACCCCAAGGCGCGCGCTTCGGCGGCATCGATGCCCGCCGCGCTCGCCCCCCACACCGAATGCGCCATCGCCCCGGTCACGTCGACGGGCAGACCGAGCGCCTTGCCGACGTCGCGGATCGCGCTGCGGGTCAGGTAACGGATGGCGGTGGCGGTCAGCGCCACGCGATCGCGCCCATATGTCGCATAGACCCATTGGATGACCTCCTCGCGCCGCTCATGCTCGAAATCGACATCGATATCGGGCGGCTCGTTGCGTTCGATGGAAATGAACCGCTCGAAAAGAAGTTCGGTGAACGTCGGGTCGATCGAGGTGATGCCGAGGACGAAACAGACGGCGCTGTTGGCGGCGCTGCCCCTGCCCTGGCACAAAATCCCCTGCGCCCGGGCAAATCCGACGATGCGCCAGACCATGAGGAAATAAGGCGCGTAGTTGAGCTGGGCGATGAGATCGAGTTCGTGCCGGAGCAACACACCGACTTTTTCGGGGACGCCGCCGGGATAACGTCGCGCCGCTGATTCCGTGACGAGTTTGGTCAGCGCCTCCTGCGCCGTCAGGCCCGGGATCAGGGTTTCGTCGGGATATTGATAGCTGAGTTCGTCGAGAGAGAACCGGCAGCGTTCCGCGATCTCCATCGTGTGCGCCACCGCTTCGGGATGGCGCGCAAAAAGCCGCCCCATTTCCGCGGGCGGCTTCAAGAACCGGTCGGCCGAAGGCTCGCGGCGAAAGCCCAGCACGTCGATCGTGCATTTTTCGCGAATGCAGGTCAGTACATCGGCAAGGATGCGGCGTTCGGAACGGTGATACAGGACATCGTTAACGGCCACGGTCGAAAGTTTGACCCTGGCGGCAAGATCGGCGAGAGCCTGAAGCCGCGCCACTTCGCCGGGACGGAACCGCCGGGTCAGCGCGAGATAAGCCCGGTTCCCGAAATCGGTATGCAGCCGCGACAGCGCGCGGCGGTGCGGTTCATCGGCGCGTTCGGCCAGTGCCACGACGATCTGCCCTGCGCCATGGTCAACGACATCCCCATAACGAAGCTCGCATTGGCCTTTGCCGGCGCGTCGCTTGCCAAGCGTGAGCAGCCGGGTAAGCCGCGCATATGCGGCGCGGTCGGTGGGGTAACACAGCAGGCTCACGCCGTCGCTAAGGTCGAGCCGGCAGCCGACGATAAACCGTATGCCCGCCTTCTTGGCGGCCATATGGGCGCGGACGATGCCGGCCAGGCTGTTGCGGTCGGTGACGGCGACCGCGGCCTGGCCGAGCGAAGCGGCGGTTTCAACCAGCTCCTCCGCATGACTGCCCCCGCGCAGAAAGGAGAAGTTGCTGGTGGTTTGCAGCTCCGCGTAACGGATCATCCGAAGAGCCCGTGCAGGTACCAGCGATACGACCCCGCGGACAGCCCTTCGCGGTAGAGCCAAAAGCGGGCGCCGGCCTCGTCCTCGACATGGAAATAATCGCGCGTCTCGCCGACTTCCTCCGGCCTTCGCCACCATTCGCCGAACACCCGCTCCGGCCCATCAGCCCTTTTCACAAGATGCCGCTCGCGCCGCCACACGAAAAACATCGGGGGATGGTCCGGCAACAGAGCCATCGCTTCGATCGGCTCGGCCGGAAACAGCAGGCGAACCGGCCGCGGCATATCACGGGGCCAATCCGCGCCATCGGTCGGCGCCAGCGGCGGCCGCCGGCGTACCGACCGTTCCGGCACATCGCTTTGGACCGGGGCGAGGCCGTAAACCCGCTCCTCGCCGAGCCGATTGGCGAGGCGGTCGATGAGCGGCGCGAGGCCGGACGGTTCCTTTTCGCGCCCCGCGTGAAGGTCGGATTGGCGCGGGAGCAGGCTTTCGCTCCGCCAGGCGGTCAGTGTCACGATCTCCACTCCGAACCCGGGATCGATCCTGTCCAATTTTTCGACCAGCAACCGGGACAGATGGAGCGGATCGCGACTGGCTTGGGCGGTCCCCACCATGATCCTTTGGGTGCCGCCATCAACACCCAGAACCGCGAGAATGAGCAGCCGCGCACCCGCCCCGGCCGCCTCCAGGTCGTGGCAAAGCAACACGGTCAGGTCTTCGGTAGCCCGCCGCATATCCTCCGGCTGCGAGATCGGCTCGGCAAAGGCAAGACGCCGTTGTATCGGCGGCGGCGGCGCCACGGGATCGAGCGGCTCGAAGAGATGGCCCAGGGCCTGATCCAGTCTCTCCAACACCTCGGGTCCGAACCGTCTGGCCATGGTCCCGCGCGGCACCTCGTAAAGCTCTCCAACCCGGCCGAACCCCAGCCGGCGGAGCGCCTCCACCGTCGCCGGCGGCAGGCGCAGCGCCGCGACCGGCAAATCCTTCAGCATCGGGGCACAGAGGCCGGGGGGAATGACGCTGACGGTCTTGCCATAATGGCTGAAGGCCCAGGCGGCGCCCGGCGTATCGGCGATCGCAGCGCGGGCCGCGAGGCCGGCCTTTCCCAGCCGCGCCACGATCCTGTCGAGCATCGCCGCCTCGCCGCCGAAAAGATGCGCCACGCCCGTCGCATCGATCCAGATACCGTCTGGCGGACAGGCCCTGGTCCACGGGCTGTACCGCATGCACGCGGCGGCAAGCCTGGCCAAATCCCGCTGCTCGCCCAGCGGCTCGGCCGGCGCCAGGACGAGGTTCTGCACCAAAGCCTGGGCATGGGTCAGCGTCATGCCCGGCGCCAGCCCGACCGCTTCCGCCTCTTGGTTCACCGCCGTCAGCACTTGCCGATTGCCTTCGGCGGCGACGATGGCGAACGGCCTATCCCGCCGCGGCGGCTTTTGACCGTTCGGACCCGGGGCGCGATGCCGCCGATCGGTCTGCCAGCTCGGCAGGTAGATGGAGATGACCCGTCTCATCACATGACTCGACTATCCAAGCTGCGGGTTTGCCGCCGCGGCAGCGTAAAAGCTCCATATGCCAGCGGGCACGGCCGATGCCGGGAACGGGAAGCGGCGTCGAGGGCAAGGACGAAACCCGCCAACGGCTCATCGCGGCGTTCGGACGATCGATCTCTGCGTCCCCCCGATGCAGGACAAACCCGGTGACGCCAGAGGTTTCCGCGGCAAGCTGCAACCGGCGGCTGGGCGTGAGATCGAGCTTGGTCAACTCGCCGACCACGGCGGCAAGACCGGGATGGCGCAGCCCTTCTTCCATACTCCACAGGATTTCCGCCTGCGACCGCGCTTGCGCCAGGATGAGCCGAGCGGGGTTGAGCCCCAGGCAAGCGAGGGCGGCACCGTGAAGCTCGGCGCCGCGCAGGCACCACAAGACGACCCCATCGAGGCGGGCGGCGATGCCCCCGATCCACGCAGCCGCGACGGCGCCGTGGTTCGGGTAAGGATTGCCGTCGAAGACCTCATGCAGAGCGGCGCGAACCATGCCGCCTTCCGGCAAGGCTGCATCGATCGGCCCGATACCGAAGGGCAGCGCCTCACCCCTGTCGGAACGGCCCTGGCTGGCGCCCCGCTCCAATCCCTTGACCCGCAGGCGCAAAGCTTCGATTACCGCTTGGCGATCCGTCACAGACATTCGATCTTGCCTCTATTGCTTCATTTGTTCTATTTTTGTTCTCATCCAGAGTCAAGGCGGGGGTCATTCCCAATTGAAGGAAAGGAGGACGCCTCTATATCAATGCCCTGAGCCGCTCGCTTGAGGTGGATCGGTGAATGCTGTCCTGTCGCCTGCCCCGCCACGCTCGGCAACAACCCGTTTCCCGCTCGACGCCGAGCGCCATGTCCTCCTCGGCCGGCTCCCCGATGCGGCGCTGCCTTCGGCGTCGGGATTCGAGACGTTATGGAACCTGCATCCGGACGGGTTCCGGACGATCCAGCTTCACTCCCGCCTTGTGCAACTCCCGCGCTGGCAGCAGGCCTATGGCCGCGACTACCGATTTTCCGGGCAGATCAGCCAGGCGCTGCCGATCCCACCGGATTTCCTGCCGTTTCTGACCTGGGGGCGGGAGGCCATCGAGCCGCATCTCGATTCGATGCTGGTCAATTGGTATGACGGAACGCTAGGCCATTACATCGGCCGGCACCGCGACAGCGCCATCGGGATGCGCCAGGGCGCGCCCATCGTCACCGTTTCCCTGGGCGAGACCCGGATTTTCCGGATGCGGAAATGGCGCGGCGACGGCCAGCACGATTTCGCCGTCGACCATGGCTCGGTCATCGTCATGCCCTACGACACCAACCGGGCCTGGACACATGAGATCGTCAAATCCAAACGCGCCACCGGCCGCCGCATATCCATAACGATGCGGGCGTTCGACTGAAATTCGGTGCGTCGGTGTCGGAAACCCCGGCTATCGCCAGCCTAATAACTCATGCTGGCGGCGTTGAGAATCCCGATCGACAGGGAGGCAACGGCAAGACTCACGCCCGCGGCGACATTGCCTTCTTCGATGCGGCGCGACAGGCCACTTAGAATCGCATTGGCCGCCATGAACACGACAAGCTGCACGATCAGCGCCACGCCGCTCCATACCGCCATGTCGAGCAGCGAGACGCTGTGGATCACCGCGCTGGCCAATGGCAGGGTAAAGCCAAGGATCGCGCCGCCCAGGCTAAGCGCGGCGGCGGTGTTGCCGGCCTTGATCAGTGCCAGCTCGTGATGCGGCGTGACCGCCATGTACAGGGCGACGAAGATCGCCTCGGCCAGGATCGCCGCCGCGAAATAAAGCGCGAAGCTGCCGAGGCCCTGGAGGGATAGGGCGATGTCCATGACGGTCACCTGAAATAATGGGGGACGAATCGACTGGCGTCGCGCGTGATCGCCGTGGAGTCCTCGCGGATGCCGATGCCCGCGGGTTGGCTGGCTACCACCCAGGCGCCAATCACGGGATAGTTTCCATCGAAGGCCAGCATGGGAACATGGGCCTGATAAACGAAACCCTCGGCGCCGTAGCCGCCCGCGGTTTCCGTCACCACGCGACCACCCTCGATGACTTGGACGTTGGCGCCTTCGCGGCTGTAGATCGGCTTGCGGACCACGGCTCCCTCGATCGAACCCGGATCGAGCGCCGCCGGCAACAAATTGGGATGGCCGGGCGCCATTTCCCAAAGCAAGGCAAGCGCGGCCTTGTTCGACAACACCATTTTCCAAGGCGGCTCGATCGCGCGCGCGGCCCCAGACAACAGATGCCGGCCGAATTCCTCGCCGACGATCCATTCCCACGGATAGAGCTTGAACAGGGCGTTTATCGGGGCATTGTCGAGATCGCGAAAACCCACGCCATCCCAGCCGATGTCTTCGATGGCGATGCGCGCGGTCTCCAGCCCGGCCTGTACGGCGGTATCGCGCAGATATTCGACCGTGCCGCCATCTTCGGCATGATCCTTCACCGACGAGAAGTAAACGCGCTCACCCACTAGGCCGAAATTCTTCCAGGCCTCGATCAGGCGCTCATGGATGGAGTTGAACTGATCGGCACCCGGCTGCACCGCCTCCAGCCAGTCCCATTGCACGACGGCGGCTTCAAAAAGCGCGGTCGGGGTGTCGGCATTGTATTCGAGGAGTTTGGGCGGGCCCTCTCCGCCATAGGCCAGGTCGAAACGGCCATAGAGATTTTTGTCGCCGGCCGCCCAGCTTCGCTCGATCCCTTCCCAAGCCGCCGGCGCGATCGCCAGCCGTTCGAAGGCCGGCGCGCCCGCGCTCACGACGCGGCCGACCAACTCCAGCGCCATCTGCTCAAGCTCAGCGGTCGCCGACTCGATGGCGTCGATTTCGGCCGCGGTGAAGGCGTAGCAGGCGGCCTCGTCCCAATAGGGCGATCCGTCGATGGTGTGAAAGGCGAATCCGAGATCGCGTTCGACATGGGTGCGCCAATCGGCGCGTGGAACCGTCGCCTGGCGCTGCAATGGCGTCTAGCTGCCGGCGGTGCTGCGATACGCCGACGCCGTGTTGCCAAGCCCGCCGCGCGACACTTCCGCGATCTGCGTGGCCGGCCGGAATGCAGCCGTCTTGCCCACGCCGGCGCCGCCAAAGGCACCGACATTGTAGAGTTTGCCCTGTTTGGGCATCACGGCGGTATTGTCGGGTCCGCGATAGACCGGTTGGGCCATGCGGTTGTTGCCCAGCATGTTGCCCATCATATAACCCATCATCATGGGCATGAAGAACCCGCCGACGCCGGATGACGCGGATTGGGTTTCGCAATTGCCGGCGCCGAATTCGGCTTCGCACTCATCTTTTTTCGAAAAACGCGGGGCCTCGCTGGCATGGACCTTCGCGCTCTCGGTCGCGGCGTCGGTGCAGCTCGCCTCGGAGTAGGCGGCTGAACATTCCTTGACGTCGGAGAAAAATTTGGCGTCTTGCGGCAGGGTGTCATCGCCGCAGGCGGCAACCAAAACGCTGGCGCTGCCCAGAAGCACCAATCGGATCGTGCTGGATTTCTTCATTTCGCCATCTCCCCTATCGTCAGGGTTCAATATGGCGATCCCGAGCCGCTTAAGGAAGGGGCAATTCCAACACTGGCCGCCGCGCGTCAATTCCTGGGGCTACAATCCTTGATCCAGGTCGCGATCATGCCGATCTGATCATCGGTCAGCGGCGGAAGGTCGAACGGCATCCGTTCGCCCATGCCGCCGGCCTCGATATGAGTCCCGCGAAGTTTGTGCAGCAGATAACTCCCTTCGGGGTTGCCCGGATCGACGATCCGAAGATTTGTCGCCTCCAGGCTCTTTATGTTGACCAGGAAATGATAGGCCAAGTCCTTCTGGAGAATGAGCTCTTCCATGGGATTGATCGGCACATGGCATTTCGCGACGGCGCAGGTGACGTCTAACAAAGGCTCGATAGTCTTGGAAAAACTGACCGTGGATTTCGCCTCCGCGACATCGCACGCCGCGAACGCTGGCGCCGCCAAGGGCACGGCCAGGCCCAGGGCGAAGACCGCAGCCAAGGTGGCGGAGAGGTTGCGGGCGACGGCTGCGCCAACTTTCCCAGCCAGGGTGTCAAACAGCAATTCAACGCGTTTCACGGCAACCTCCGGCAAGGAAAAGGCGGTGGCCAGCCCCTTCACGGCCGGCCACCGCCTATTGTCGAAATTACGCCCAGCTGAGATCGTGATTGCGGAGCGGCAGGGAGCGGATGCGCTTGCCGGTCGCCCGGAAAATCGCATTGCAGATCGCCGCCGGTAGCGGAGGATTGGGTTGTTCACCGATCGGCGAGACCTTATTGCCGCCGGTCAACCCGCCCCAATGAATCCGAACTTGCGGCGCATCGGCGATGCGTAACATCGGATAGTCGTCGAAATTGCCCTCGACAACGCGGCCGTTCCGGATCGTGATTTCCGAATACAGCGTGTCGTTGAGGCCGAACATGATGCCGCCTTCCAGCTGATTGGCGAAGGGGCCGGGGTTCAGAACCCGGCCGACGTCGAATGCGACGTCAACGGTGTGGACCTTGATCTCGCCACCCGGGGTGACCGACACCTCGGCGATTTCAGCAACCTGGGTTTCAGCGCGCTGGAAGATGGCGAAGCCTTGAGCACGGCCCTTCGGCAGCGGCTTGCCCCATTGGGCCTTGGTGGCGACTTCGTTGAGCGAGGTCAACCAGCCCTTATCCTTGACGTCGCGCAAGAGGTAGCGCCGCAGCTCCACCGGATCCTTGCCACCGGCGAGAGCGACTTCATCCATGAAGGACTCGCCCGCGAAGGGGTTTTGGTTGTGCCCAGGACCGCGATAGGCCCCGATGCGGATGTGAGTTTTTTCGGCATGGTGTTCGACCAGCAGGTTGGGAAGGTTGTAGTCGAAATCCGGGCCGAGCGAAGCCAACGATTCTCCGGCATGGCGGGTGATCCAAGCGATCGGGAATCCGTCGGCGCCGAGACCGGCGGTGAATTTCGTGATCGCCATCGGCCGGTAATAACCCTGCCGCATCTGTTCTTCACGGCTCCAGATTAATTTGACGGGACGCCCGGGCACTTGCATCGCGATCGCGACCGATTGCCGGATGTCCTCGCTGCGGCCGCGGCGGCCGAAATCGCCGCCGACATAGAGGTCCTCGGAATTAATGAAGACCTTTTTCGGATCGATGCCCGCCTGCTCCGCGGCCACCGGCTGGGCGGTAATTCCGCTCTTGGCCGACGACCAGATGTCGACGCGGTCGGGCGTGTACAGCACCGTCGAATTCATCACTTCCATCAGGGCATGATCGATGTAGCCCGTCTCATAGGTGGCCTCGATGACCTTGACCGCGTTTTTCATCGCGCCGACCGCGTCACCGACCTTTTTCCCTTCCTTGCCCGGCGTCTGGAGCTTGGCGATGAATTGCTTGCGAAGGTCTTCGGTGTTCGTTTTGCCGGCGGGACCGTCGTCCCACTCCACCGGCAGCAGGTCGAGGGCGGTCTTAGCCTGCCAATATTGCTCGGCGATCACGACAACGGAATGTTGCAGGGCGCTGTCGGCGGTCGCCGCGGTCGATTTATCCATATGCGGCCCGAGGGCGATGACCTTGACGATGCCAGGGCGGTCTTTGATGGCGTCGGCATTGAAGCTCTTCAGGGAACCGCCGCGAACCGGCGATTGTTTGATCACCGCGTGAAGCATGTTCGGCAGCCGGACGTCGATCGCAAACTTCATGCTGCCATTAACGATGGATTTCGCTTCAATCGTCGGCTGGCCTTTGCCGATTAGCGTCCACTGGTCCATCGGCTTGATCTTGGGCTCGGCGTCGAGCTTGATCGTCGCCGCCTTGGCCGCGACTTCGCCGTAACGCAGAGTCCGCCCGGTCGGGCGATGGGTCAGCTTACTGTCCTTGGCGTCGATTTCCGCGACCGGCACGTTCCATTGCTGCGCCGCCGCCGTCTTCAACCGCTCGCGCGCGCTGGCGCCGGCTTGCGGCAAACTTTCGACTTTGTTGAACATGCGGGCATTGCCGAACATGTTGCTATAGACGCCGCCGGCGTCGACGTTGCGGGTGACGGTCAATCCTTCGGTCCGGACCTTCGCCCAATCGCAATTCAGCTCTTCGCAAACGAGCAAGGCGCTCGCCGTGCGGACGCCGTTGCCGACATTGGCCCCGGCGGCGCGAATGGTGATCGTGTCATCGACGCCGATGACGATCAGCGCCCCGAATTCCACGTCACCCGCCGCGGCCAGCGCTTTGCCGCCACCCAACATCGGGAGGTCAACGCTGATCGCCATGCCGCCGCCGATTGCGGCCGTCGAAACGACGAACTGCCGGCGGTTCATTTCCAATCTATTGGTCATGTGAATGTCCCCCCTTAGGCTTTGGTATTCTTCGCGGCGAGATGGATCGCGGCGCGGATGCGTTGATACGTCCCGCAACGGCAGATGTTCGTGATCGTCTTGTCGATGTCGGCATCGGTCGGCTTCGGCTTCCGCGCCAAAAGCGCCGCCGTCGCCATGATCATGCCCGATTGGCAATAACCGCATTGCGGCACGTCCAGCTCGATCCAGGCCTTTTGGACCGGGTGGCTGCTATCGGCCGACAGGCCTTCGATGGTGGTGATCTGCGCGCCGACGACCGAACCGGCCGGGGTAACGCAGCTACGCTTGGCTTGGCCATTGACATGAACCGTGCAGGCGCCGCATTCGGAAATGCCGCAGCCATATTTCGTGCCAGTCATGCCCATGTTGTCGCGCAAGGTCCACAGCAATGGCGTGTCCGGCGTGACATCGACGTTGTAGTTCTTCCCATTCACATTAAGCGTGATCATGCGACATTCTCCCTGTTGAGTTGTTATTTTGGTCGACGGCAATCTTAACCGCTGCGTTGTCAACGTCATTCATAACATGAAGCCACCGAAGGCACCAAGCCGGCGCCCGGCTACGCAGGCCGCGAAGGCAGCTTCGGAAAGCTATGAAAATGCCGCCGCGATGCCGCGCGGCTCAGTTCCTGGGCGTGCAATCCTTGATCCAGGTCGCGATCATGGCGATGTCCTTCTCCGCCAAGGGCGGAGCTTCCCAGGGCATCCGCTCGCCGCCGCCACCCGCCTTTTCCTGGGTGCCGCGCAGCTTGTGGATGATGTAGCTGGCCTCGGGATCGCCAGGCTCGACGATCCGCATCGGGCGCGCCTCGACGCTGTATTGGCCAACGAGAAAGTGGTACGCGGCCCCGGTATTGAGCACGAGATCGGCGGCCGCTCCATGTGAGTAGTGGCAGGTCATGCTGGCGCAGGTATCCGCCAGCAACGGCTCGATCGACTTAGAAAAACTGACCGAGGAGGTCGCCTTTTCCGGGTCGCAGGAAGCCGCATAAACCGGGGCCGCCAGCATGGCGGTGGCGGCCAACGCCACGACCGCTTGCATTCCAACACCGCGACGGCGACCGAAAAACGCACCAAGCCTCACATCACTCTCCAAAAAAAGGAAGGGCGGTGGCCAGCCACTTGGACCGGCCACCGCCCCGTTGGTTACATCAAGACCAGCTCAGGTCGTGATTGCGGATCGGGAACGAGCGATAACGCTTGCCCGTCGCGCGGAAAATGGCGTTCAGGACAGCCGCCCCGACCACCATGTTGCCGTGCTCGCCGATCGGCGTCAGTTTCGTGCCGCCGGTGAGGCCGCCGAAGTGAATCTTCACTTCCGGAGCATCGGCGATGCGCAGCATCGGATAATCGTCGAAATTGCCTTCGACCACGCGGCCGTTGCGAACGGTGATCTCTTGGAAGAGAGCGTCGCTGAGGCCGTACATCGTGCCGCCCTCGATCTGGTTCATGATCCCGATCGGGTTCATGACGTTGCCGACATCGAAGGCCACGTCAACGGTGTGAACCTTCAACTCACCGCCATTGCTGATGGAAACTTCGACAACGTTGGCGATGATTGTGTCGCTGCGATGGCCGATGGCGATGCCCTGGGCGCGGCCCTTCGGCAGCGGCTTGCCCCAGTTGGACTTCGTGGCCACTTCGTTGAGCACCTTCAACCAACCCGGATCCTTGGCGTTGCGGAGCAGGGTGCGCCGCAGTTCGACCGGATCTTTGCCGCCGGCGAAAGCCACTTCATCCAGGAAGGACTCGCGCTTGCCCGGGCCGTGATTGTGTCCGGGGCCGCGGTAGTTGCCAGTCTGGATGTGGGTCACCAAGCCCGTATATTCGACGCGCCAGTTGGGGATGGCGTATTCGAAGCCGCCGACGAGGCCGTTCAAGGCGCCGTTGTCCAGCTTGGTCTTTGCAAAGGTTTCGGGATCGTCTTCCAGAGACTGCGAGTGCGAGACCTCGTGGTTGAACCACGCGATCGGCATCCCATCCGGGCCAAGGCCGGCCTTGAAATGCGAAACCGACATCGGGCGGTAGTTGCCCTGCCGGGTCATTTCTTCGCGGCTCCAGATCATTTTGATCGCGCGGCCGGGCATCTTCACGGCGATGGCCACGCCCTCGCGGATTTCTTCGTCCTTGCGCCGACCGAAGTCGCCGCCGACGAAGGTTTCCATCTGGTTGACGTAGGTTTTCTTCGGGTCCATCCCCGCCTCTTCGGCGGCGACGATCAAGGCGCTGTTCGGATTCTTGGCTGAGCCCCAAACATCAACGCGGTCCGCGGTCACGCGGGCGGTTGTGCTCAACGGCTCCATCAGCGCGTGGTCGAGATAGGGGACCTCATAGGTCGCCTCGATCACTTTGCTCGCACCTTTCAGCGCGCCGAGTGCGTCTCCGACATTCTTGGCTTCCACACCGGAGGTCTTGGTCGCCTTGTCGGTGAACTCTTTGCGGAAGGTCTCGCTGCTCGTAGCGGAAAGCTGCGGAGCAACGCCGCCCGTCCATTCAACCGGCATCGCGTCGAGGGCCATCCTCGCTTGCCAGTAATGATCGGCGACAACGACGACGGATTCGCGGATCTTCGTGGTCCGCGTCGCCTTGCTCGTCTTGTCGGTCCCCGGCTGCCCGAGGGCGAAGGCGCCCCGCACGCCAGGCATGTTCATGATGGCGTCGGAATTGAAGCTCTTCAGTGTGTTGCCTTCATCCGACGTGATCGGCGAATGTTTGATCGCGGCATAAAGCATGCCCGGAATCTGCACGTCGAGCCCGTAAACGGCGGAGCCGTTGACCATGCCCTTCGATTCGAGGCGGGGGGCGGAGCGGCCGACCAGCGTATATTGGTCGGGTGACTTGATCTTCGGCTCGGCGTCGAGCTTGATCGCCGCCGCTTCGGCCGCGACTTCACCGAACCTAAAGGAACGGTTGCTTGCGGTATGAACGACCTTGCTGTCCTTGGTCTGGACCTCGGTCACCGGAACGTTCCAACGCTTCGCCGCCGCTGCCTTCAGACGTTCGCGCGCGCTGGCGCCGGCCTGCAGGAATTCCTCGCGCTTGGCGTGCGAGGTGCGGGCGTTGCCGAAATGCGAGCTGTATTTGCCGCCGAGCTGTTGGTTCTTATTGGGATCGAACCACTCGCCGCGGACCTTGCCCCAGTCGCAGCTCAACTCTTCGCAAACGAACTGCGCGATCGAGGTGTGGACGCTGGTGCCGACGTTGCCCGTGGCCACGCGGACGACAACGGTGTCGTCGGCGTTGATCGCCAGAAGCGGATCGAATTCGATGTCGCCGGCCGCGGCCAAGGCCCCGCCGCTGCGAACCGCGCCGATCGCCATGCCGCCGCCGACCACCGCAGTGGTGACGACGAATTGGCGCCGGTTCATTTCAAGATGTTTTGTCATGTTGCTGTTCCCCCTCAGGACTTCGTGTTCTTGGCGGCGAGGTGGATCGCGGCACGGATGCGCTGATATGTCCCGCAGCGGCAGATGTTGGTGATCGTCTTGTCGATGTCGGCATCGGTCGGCTTGGGCTTACGAGCCAACAGCGCGGCCGTCGCCATGATCATGCCCGATTGGCAATAGCCGCATTGCGGCACGTCAAGCTCGATC
>CAMDDQ010000054.1 GCA_945892765.1 Asaia bogorensis | reverse complement strand
TCATGGCGACCGCGGCGCTGCTGGCGCGCAAGCCCAAGCCGACCGATGCCGACATCGACAAGACGATCACCAACATCTGCCGCTGCGGGACGTATCAGCGCATCCGCGCCGCGATCCATCTCGCCGCGAAGAACACGAAGTCCTAAGGGTAGGGAGGCATAATGACCAATCGTTTGGAAATGAACCGCCGGCAGTTCGTCATTACGACGGCTGCGATCGGCGGCGGCATGGCCGTGGGCTTCGGCCCGCGCGGTCCGGCCAAGGCACTTGCGGCCGACGGCGACGTCGCATTCGGCCCGTTCTTCATGATCAGCGCGAATGAGTCCGTGACGATCTTGGCGCCGCAGATCGACATCGGCTTCGGCGGCCAGATGATGCAAGCGCAGTTCATCTGCGAAGAGCTGGGCTGTGACTGGTCCAAGGTGAAGATGGGTTATGCTCCGCCCACCGACGCCACCCGGGCATTCAAGGTCGATACCAAGCGGCCTTTGCCCAACCGTCAGCTGTTGCAGACGGCGGGTGCGACCGCGCGCGAGCAGTTGATCGCGGCGGCGGCAGCTGAACTGAACGTCCCGGCGGCCTCTCTGACGGCCAAGGACGGCGTGGTCACCCACGAAGCCACCGGGCGCAAGCTCACCTATGGCAAGCTCGCGGCCAAGGCAGCGGGGATCAAGCTCGAGAAAGAGCCGGCGATCCGCACGCCGAACCAATATGTGATGCTCGGCAAGCCGCAGCCCAAGGACTTCGTCGACCAACTCAAGGACAAGGTCACCGGCAAGGCGCTGTACGCGGTCGACGTGAAGCTGCCGAACATGCTCGTCGCCACGGTTAAGGTGGCGCCGGTCTTCGGCGGCAAGGTCAAGTCGTTCAACGCCACCGAGGCGTTGAGCCGCCCCGGCGTTCGCGCCGTCATCGAGATGGGCAAGGTGGCCAAGCACACCCCCGCCCGCCTGACTAGCCGGCTGCGCAGCGGCATCGCCGTGCTCGCCGATACGTTCTGGCAAGCCAAGAGCGCGCTCGACGTCGTTCAGATCGAATGGGACGAAGGCGACGGCGCGAAGATCAGCACCAGTGGCTATCTCGCTCAAGCCCGTGTGGCGGTTGCCAAGCCTGGCACTGTCGGCGGCGCGAAGCTGGGCGACGTTGAGGCTGCCTTTAGGTCGGCGTCCAAGGTCGTCGAGGGCGTTTACGAGACTCCCTTCATCGACCACGCCGTCATGGAGCCGATGAGCGCGGTGGCGAGCTACACCCCCGACCGCGTCGATGTCTGGGTCGGCACGCAACAGCCGGATACGGCGGTTGACGTGGCGTCGCAGGAATCGGGCCTCCCTCCGGCGAAGATCTTCATGCACGAGATCATCTCCGGCGGCAGCTTCGGGCGGCGCCAGCCGAACGAGGAAACCCGCCAGGCGGTCTTCTTGTCCATGGAAACCAAACGCCCGGTGAAGCTGATCTGGACCCGCGAAGAAACGATGCGCCAGGGCATCTACCGGCCCTTCGGCATCGCCAAGTTGCGGGCTGCCATCGGTCCCGATGGTTTCCCGACCGCGCTTTATTCCCACTATGCCGGGCATAGCGGCACGCTCGCGGCGGGCAACCCGTTGCCGGGTGGGTTCGACGCCGGCCAGACCCGTCTTATCTCCGACACCATCTACGCCATCCCGAACCAGCAGCACGAATTCACCCCGGTGCAGACCAATGTGCCGACCGGTGCGCTGCGCGGTCCGGCGACCAACCAGAACGGTTTCATGATGGAATCGTTCATCGACGAAATCGCCGCCGCCGGCGGCAAGGATCCGGTGGATCTGCGGCGCCATCTGCTCCGCGAAGCCAAGGATCCGGGTTGGTTGAAGGTGCTGAACAACGTGGCCGACAAGTCGGGCTACGGCAAGACGACCTTCCCCAAGGGCACGGCAATGGGTGTTGGGGCCGGCATCGACCACAGTTCCATCGTCTCTGCCTTTTCCACGGTCACGGTCAGCCAGTCCGGCTCGGTGAAGGTGGACAAGGTCGATCTTTCCTTCGACCTCGGCACGGTCATGAACCCGAACGGCGTCGAGCAGCAAATGATGGGTACCGTGATCTACGGCATCAATCACACGCTCAATGAGGAAATCACGATCCGCAACGGGCGTGTCGTCGAAGGCAATTTCGACGATTACCCGATCATGCGCATCGAGGACGCTCCGGTCGTGGTCAGCCATTTCGGCGGCCTCACCGGCGGCACCAAGTTCACCGGCGCTGGCGAAACCGCCATCTGCGTGATCCATGCCTCGATCTGCAACGCCGTCTTCAAGATCACCGGCAAGCGTATTCGTTCGCTGCCGCTGCGTAATCACGACCTCACCTGGTCCTAAGACCCAGCAAGACCTAAGACTTACGAAAGCGGCCGGGGGGCGACCCCCGGCCGTTTTTTTTGGACAATCGCCCCATTCGTGGATCCACTTGCCCTGCGACCTGTGTCGCGGGATCATTTCGACCTGACCTCTAAATGGGAGGATCGCAATGACCGGCAGGTTGGAGATGAACCGCCGTCAGTTCAACATCGCGACCGCTGGGGCATGGCACCATCTGCGCCGTGGTCGCCCAGGTCACGGTCAGCAATGGCGGCGAAGTGAAGGTCGATGAAACCCACATCTCCTTCGATTCCGGCAACATCGTCAACAAGAACGGCATCGAAGCCCAGTTGGAGGGCAGCGTGGCCATGGCGTTGACCGGGGCGCTTTACGGCGAAATCAATATCCGCGGCGGCCGCGTCGTCGAGGGCAATTTCGACGACTATCAAATGATGCGCATCGACGAGATGCCTAAGGTCAAAGTCTATTACGGCGGCCTGACCGGCGGCACCAAATGGGGCGGCATCGGCGAACCGGCGCTGGGCCCGGTTACCGGCGCGGTGACCAACGCCATCTTCGCGGCGACCGGAAAGCGCGTCCGTTCGCTGCCTTTGCGCCACCACGATCTGAGCTGGAGTTAACGGAGAGACCAGGCCGGGATGCTCCTCTAACCATGCGGCCGGGCTGGCAAGCCCGCCCGCTTTTTCGGTGGCAACGATGAACCCAGTCCGTCTGTTCCTGCTTGTCGGTGTGTCGGCAGGTTCAATGCTGGCCGCCGAGGTTTCCTTTCCCCAAACCCCGTGTCAGCCGACGCCGTCGCCGGTCAGTTTCGCCAAGGACGTTCAGCCCCTGTTCGACGCCTATTGCAGCGAATGCCACGCCGAAGGCAGGGCGGAACTCAACTTCGTGTTGGATGAGGGTCCATCGTGGAAAAATCTGGTCGGCCAGCCCTCTATCGAGAGTCCGTTGGTTCGCATTGCTCCCGGCGATCCCAAGGCGAGCTATGTCTGGCATAAGCTACGGGGAACCCATCTCGAAGTCGGCGGCTCCGGCGAAATGATGCCGTTTCAGAATCCGCCGGTTCCCGATAACCGCCTCGCCCTTATCGAGGCCTGGATCAAGGCCTGCGCGCCCAACAATTGATGGTCAGGGAGCCTTCGCCCGGTCGCGCAGCACGTATTTCTGAACCTTGCCGGTGGATGTCTTCGGCAACGGACCGAAGATGACGGTCTTGGGCGCCTTGAAGCGGGCCATGTTGGCGCGGCAGAAAGCCACGATGTCTTCTGCCGAAGCCTGCGCCCCGTCTTTCAGCGTGACGAAGGCGCAAGGCGTTTCGCCCCAATGCGGATCGGGCCGGCCGACAACCGAGGCCTCAAGAACGGCTGGGTGACGGTACAACACGCTTTCCACTTCGATCGTGGAGATACTTTCGCCGCCGGATTTGATGATGTCCTTCGACCGGTCCTTGAGTTCGATGTAGCGATCCGGGTGGAGAACGCCAAGATCGCCGGTGTGGAACCAGCCGCCAGCGAAAGCCGCCTCCGTCGCCTGCGGATTTTTTAGATAGCCCTTCATCACGACGTTGCCGCGCATGAAGACCTCACCCATGGTCGTGCCATCGGCCGGCACCGGGGCCAGCGTTTGGGGATCGGCGACCATCAGCCCCTCCAGCACGGGATAACGCACGCCCTGGCGCGATTTGAGCCGCGCCTGTTCCTCCAATTCCAGGCCGTTCCAACCCTCGTCCCACGCACAGACAACGGCGGGGCCGTAGCATTCGGTCAAGCCATAGACATGGGCGACGCGAAAACCCATGCGTTCCATGCGCTCGATGACGGCGGCGGGCGGCGGGGAGGCCGCGGTCATCACATCGACCGCGCGGCCGATCTCGGTGCGCTCGTCGGGCTTGGCGTTGATGAGCAGGTTCAGCACGATGGGCGCCCCGCAGAAATGCGTGACGCCATGGTCCGCGATCGCGCGGAAAATACTCCTCGCGTCGACCCGACGCAGGCAGACATGGGTGCCGGCCAGCGCCGTGACCGTCCACGGGAAACACCAGCCATTGCAGTGGAACATAGGCAGGGTCCACAGATAGACCGGGTTCGGCTTCATGCCCCAGACCAATGCATTGCCGATGGCGGTGAGATGGGCGCCGCGATGGTGATAGACCACGCCCTTGGGATTGCCGGTCGTGCCCGAAGTGTAATTCAGGGCGATGGCGTCCCATTCGTCCTGCGGCGGCGACCAGACGAAATCGGCGCTGCCCTCGCCGAGGAAGGCTTCGTAGTCTTTCTCGCCGATAAGCTCGCCGCCGATGGCGAGTGGATCGTCCACGTCGATGACCGGAATCTTGCGGCCCAGCCGGGCGAGCGCCGCGCTCATGACCGGCGAGAATTCGCGGTCCGTGATCACGATCTTTGCCTCACCATGGTCGAGGATGAAGGCGATGGTCTCGGCATCGAGCCGGGTATTGATCGCGTTGAGCACCGCGCCGGCCATCGGCACGCCGAAATGCGCCTCGAACGCCGCCGGAGAATTGGGCGCCATCACCGCGACCGTGTCGCCGCGCCCGATGCCGCGCCCGGCGAGCGCGCCGGCCAAGCGCCGGCAGCGGGCATAAGTCTCCGCCCAGGTCTGGGTATGGTCGCCATGGATGATCGCCGTCCGATTGGGGAATACGGAGGCGGTGCGCTCGATGAAGCCAAGCGGGGTCAGCGGCGCGAAATTGGCGGCGTTCCGATCGAGGCCGATATCATAGGGTCCGGGCGGCATTTTGCGGCGCGAGAATGACACAAAGAGGTCTTGCAAAACAGGCGATTTGCCGCAGACTTGGGCGAGCCGTCACCAGAAAAACCAGGGAAATTTGGCGATGCAGAGCCGGTATGAAGAGACCTACGCGCGAAGCCTGAAGGAACCGCAGCGTTTCTGGGCCGAGGAAGCAGAGGCCATCCACTGGTTCAGGCGTTGGGATCGGGTGCTCGACGATTCGCGTCCGCCGTTCTATCGCTGGTTTGCCGGGGCCGAGACCAACACCTGTTACAACGCCCTCGACCGTCACGTGGAGTCCGGTCGCGCCGATCAGGCCGCGCTCATCTATGACAGCCCGGTCACGCAGACGATCCGGAGCTACACCTACCGTCAACTTCGGGACGCAACCGCGCGTTTTGCCGGGGTGCTCGCTGGTCTGGGTATCGCCAAGGGCGACCGCGTCATCCTCTACATGCCGATGGTGCCGGAAGCCCTCATCGCCATGCTCGGCTGCGCGCGGCTGGGGGCGGTGCATTCGGTGGTGTTTGGCGGGTTCGCCGCCAACGAACTCGCCGTCCGCATCGACGACGCCAAACCCAAGGCCGTGATCAGCGCATCCTGCGGCATCGAAATCGGCAAAATCATTCCGTACAAGCCGCTGCTCGATGCGGCCATCGATCTCGCCCGGCATAAGCCCGCCGCCTGCGTGATCCTGCAACGCAAGGCCGCCCAGGCGCCGATGATCGCCGGCCGCGATCTGGATTGGGACGAGGCCATGGCCGCCGCGCGCCCGCATGACTGCGTTCCGGTCGCGGCGACCGATCCTCTCTACATCCTGTACACGTCGGGGACGACCGGCGAGCCCAAGGGCGTCGTGCGCGACAATGGCGGGCATCTTGTCGCGCTCAAATGGAGCATGAAGGGGATCTACAACATCGAGCCGGGCGAGGTGTGGTGGGCTGCATCCGATGTCGGTTGGGTTGTTGGCCATTCTTATATCGTCTATGCGCCGCTGTTCCATGGCTGCACGACGATCCTTTACGAAGGCAAACCCGTGGGCACGCCCGATGCCGGCGCCTTCTGGCGAGTCATTGCCCAGCACAAGGCCGCGGCCTTGTTCACCGCGCCGACGGCGTTTCGGGCGATCAGACGCGAAGACCCCGACGGCAAGTTGATCCCGAGCTACGATCTGTCCGGCTTCCGCACGCTTTTTCTGGCGGGGGAACGCGCCGACCCGCCGACAATCCAATGGGCAGAACACCAGCTCAAGGTGCCGGTGATCGACCATTGGTGGCAGACCGAGACGGGTTGGTCGATCGCCGCCAACTGCGTCGGGCTCGGGGCTCTCCCGGTCAAACATGGCTCACCGACCAAACCCGCGCCGGGTTGGGACGTGCGCGTTCTGGACGCGCAAGGGCGCGAAACCAAGGCGGGGGATATCGGCGCGCTCGTCTGCCGGCTGCCCTTGCCGCCGGGTACGCTGCTCACGCTGTGGAACGCCGACGACCGATACCGCAAGGCGTACCTCGATGAATTTCCCGGCTACTACAAGACGGGAGACGCCGGATATCGCGACGCGGACGGGTATGTTTTCGTGATGACCCGCGTCGACGACGTCATCAACGTCGCTGGACATCGCCTTTCCACCGGCGCCATGGAGGAGGTTCTGGCTGCGCACCCCGACGTCGCCGAGTGCGCGGTGATCGGCGCCGCCGACGAATTGAAGGGCCAGGTGCCGCTTGGATTCTTGGTCTTGAAGGCCGGCGTGAACCGGCCCCATGAGACGGTCACCAAGGAGGTCGTGCAGATGGTGCGCGACCGCATCGGCCCGGTGGCGGCTTTCAAACAGGCGATTGTCGTGAAACGTCTACCGAAGACGCGGTCGGGGAAAATTCTGCGCGGTACGATGCAGAAAATCGCCGACGGCCAGGATTACAAAATGCCCGCCACCATCGATGATCCCGCGATTCTGACCGAAATCGCCGGGGATTTGCGCGGCGCCGGTTATGCCAAACCCGTTGGCGCCGGTTAGCTCGCGGCTTCTGCCTCGCCGGTTTCTGCCTTTGGTTTCACCGCGGCTTCGGGCTTCTTCCCGGACAGGCGCTGGGCCTTGGTGCGGGCACCATCGAGCTCTTCCTGGGTACACAGGCCAAGCGACACCGGGCTGCGCGGCTTGATGTTGGGCGAGTTCCAGTGGGTCCGGCCGCGGACCGACGCGATGGTGGCTTTGGTCGTGCCGAGCAGCCGCGTGACCTGCGCTTCGGACAGCTCCGGCGTGTTGCGCAGGATCCAGGCGATGGCATCAGGACGGTCCTGGCGTTTGGATACCGGGGTGTAACGCGAACCCTTGGTGCGGCCCCGCGGCATCGGCATCGCCGACGCCGCCGCTCGCAGCCGCACCGATGCGTCGCCCTCACAGCGCAGGATCTCCTCGCGGGTCAACTGATTGTTGGCGACCGGATCGAGGCCAACGATGCCGATTGCCACTTCTCCGTCGGCGATACCCTGGACTTCAAGCGCATGCATGCCGCAAAAATCAGCAACCTGATCGAAGGTCAAGGTGGTGTTCTCGATCAGCCATACGGCCGTCGCTTTCGGCATGAGCGGCGCGTTCATTTTTGTCCTTTCAGTTAAATCAATGACTTAAGCGCCCTAACCCGGTGGATTTCCGTAGGCCCGCAGACATCATTTAGGTGGCCCTCCTCCTATCAGCAATCCGGCGGCGGGACAACGCGATTGTGGCCGTATCGCGGGTCAGGCGACGAGGACGATCTTCCCAATATGGGTATCGGCTTCCATCATGCGGTGGGCCTCGGCCGCCTCGGTTAGTGGGAAGGTCGCATGGATGGCCGGCCGTACGGTCCCGGCTTCGAGAAGCGGCCAGACCTTCTTTTTCAGGGCAGCGGCGATCGCGCTTTTTTCCGCGATTGGGCGCGGACGCAGCGTCGAACCGGTCACTAGCAGCCGTTTCCGCATCACCGAATTGAGGTCGATTTCGACGCGGGACCCCTTCAAGAACGCGATCTGGACCAGCCTTCCTTCGGTGGCCAGGATAGACATGTTCCTGGCGAAGTAGTCGCCGCCGACCATGTCCAGGATCACGTCGACACCACGGCTCGACGTGGCCTCGCGGATGACGGCCACGAAATCCTCGGATTTGTAATCGATGGCGCGGTGCGCGCCGAGCCTGACGCAAGCCATGCATTTTTCGGGGGTGCCGGCGGTGGCATAAACATGAGCGTCGAAGGCTCGGGCCAATTGGATCGCGGTCGTGCCGACACCGGAGGCGCCGCCATGGACAAGAAAACTGTCTCCTGCCGCCAGGCGCCCGCGTATGAACACATTGTCCCAGACGGTGAAAAACGTCTCGGGAATTCCGGCCGCCTCGATTTGACTCAGGCCCCGCGGCACGGGCAGGGCCTGGCTGGCGGGTGCGGTGCAATATTCGGCATAACCGCCGCCGGCGACCAACGCGCACACCGAATCGCCCAGTTTCCAACCGGCGACGCCATCACCGATGGCGACGATGGTCCCGGCGACCTCGAGCCCCGGAATGTCTGATGCGCCCGGCGGCGGCGCATAACCGCCCTTTCGTTGCAAGACATCGGGCCTATTGATGCCGGCCGCCGCGACCTTGATCAGGATTTCGCCGGTGCCGGGCAGCGGAACCTTCGCCCGTGCGGGCTTCAGCACCTCTGGCCCGCCGAAGCCAGCCGTGGCGATGACGGTCATTTCGCCGGGAATCGCGGTGCTCATGACGGGTCCAGATTGCGATGATGACAGGCTGTTGCGTGTCTAATCTCTCCGACGCAGACTGGCAATGGATTAGGGGAAAGGCCATGGACCCAGAAGACACCGAACCTCGTAAGACCTCGGCGAAGCCAAAGGACCTCTCGGCGCTGTCGATCAAGGAACTCGAGGACTATGTCGCTGGCATGGAAGCGGAAATCGCGCGGGCGCGGGCGATGATCGACCAAAAAACCCGGCACCGCAGCGGCGCCGATGCCCTCTTCCGCAAATAGGCGGCGCCGGGCTAGCGGGGAAGGTATGGCTGGATTCCTCGCGGTGCGGGTTGTATGTAAGAGGCAGGTTTCAGGCCATCGAAATACGACGAACCAATAAACTTACGGAGAAAATCATGTTGCAGGGGAAAACCGCGATTGTTACCGGCTCAACCAGCGGTATCGGACTCGGCATCGCCCGCGAAATGGCAAAGGCCAAGGCCGACATCATGCTCAACGGTTTCGGCGACAAGGCGGAAATCGAGAAGTTGCGGGCGGGCCTTGCGAAGGAATTCAACATCAAGGTCGGCTACAGCGGCGCCGATCTTTCCAAGCCCGCCGAAGTCGTTGGCATGATCGAGCAGGCGACCAAGGATTTGGGCAAGGTCGACATTCTAGTCAACAACGCGGGCATCCAACACAAGGACAATGTCGAGGATTTTCCTCCCGAAAAATGGGACGCGATCATCGCCATCAATCTCAGCTCGGTCTTCCACGCCGCGCGCGCCGTGCTGCCGCAGATGAAGAAGCGGAACTGGGGCCGCATCGTTAACATCGCCTCGGCCCACGGCCTGGTTGCCTCCGTGCAAAAATCGGCCTATGTCGCCGCCAAACACGGCATCGTCGGCCTGGGCAAAGTGATCGCCCTGGAATGCGCTGAAACCGGCGTGACCTGCAACACCATCTGTCCGGGCTGGGTCCTGACCCCGCTCGTGCAGAAGCAGATCGAAGACCGCGCCAAGAAGGACGGCATCACCGTTCAAAAGGCCCAGAACGACCTGCTGTCGGAGAAGCAGCCTTCCAAGCAATTCGCCACGCCGGAGCAGATGGGCGCATTGGCCGTCTTCTTGTGCTCCGAGCACGCCGCGCAGATCCGCGGCGTCTCCATCCCGGTCGACGGCGGCTGGACCGCGCAATAACAATATGACGCCCGGCCCTTTCCGGTTCAGTCCGGAAAGGGCCGGCGCTTCATTCGTCCTCGATCCCCGGCTCCACCGGAGTCGCATCGTCCGGCGCCCTTTCCTCCCCGGCAATCCGGTACGCACCGGTTAGCCAGCGGCCGAGATCGGCATTGGCACAGCGCCGCGAACAAAACGGCTGCTCTGCCTGCACGCGCGGGCGACCGCAAATCGGGCAGCGTCCCTTGGCTTTCATCGCCGGTCCTCTGGGTTCATTCGGCCGCGCGTCAACTCCACCAGTCCGGCGGCCGTCCAGCCGAGAACGGCGACCGGCCGGCGATCGCTGATCGCGGCGCCCTTTAGGGTAGCCAGCACGCGTTCCCGGTGGCTCTCCCCGCGCAGCCGCAAAAAGTCGATGACAACGAGGCCAACCACGTCGCGGAGGCGAAGCTGCCGCGGAATTTCGGCTGCGGCATCCAGATTGGTGCGAAGGGCGATATCGGCGCCGCTTCCGCTGACATCGCTGCCGCTATCAACATCGATCGCCGTGAGTGCCTCTATCCGATCAATGACGATGGTGCCGCCGCCGGCGAGGTTCACCTGGCGGGCCCGGGTCGCTTCGATCTGACCGGCGGCATCGTGGAGATCGAAGAGCCGTCCCCGACTGGCATGGATTGCGATCTTGGGGCGCAGTTCCGGCATATGGCGGTCGGCGAAGCGGCGGGCGGCGGCCAAACTCGTTTCATCCTCGACCCATAGTGCGCGCAGTCCCGGCCTCGCCAACTGCCCCAGGCTGCGGCCGATGCCCTCTTCGCCGTACAGACGCCGGGGCACGCCGGAATCGCGGGCGCTGGCCTCGATCGCCGCCCATTGTGCCGCGAGCAAGTCGATGTCGGAGAGCATGTCCGCGCGCGCCGCACCCATGGCCTCGGTCCGCAGGATCAACCCATGGCCGGGCGGCGCGGCGGCGGTCGCGATCTCGGACAAGAGCGCACGCCGCGCGGGATCGGCGATCCGGCGCGAAACGGCGCGGTCGTCGCCCCCCGGCAGCAGCACGGCAAACCGGCCGCGTAGCGATACCTCAGGGGTCAGGCGCGCGCCTTTTTCTCCGGCCTCGTCCTCGCTGATTTGGACAATCGCTGGCTCGCCTTCGCGCAGGGGCTTGGTGCCGGCCAAGGGCAGGAACGCATTGCGGGGAAGGCCGATATCAACGAAGGCGGCGTTGAGGCCGGGAACCAGGCGGAGGACGCGGCCAAGGTGGATGTCGCCGACCCGGCTGGGTCGATCCTGGGGCTCGACGATGAGGTCGATCAGCCGCCCGCCGGCGAGAGCGGCGGCTCGACATTCACCCGCCTCGGTGCCGATCAGAATTTCGTCGGCGATGTCGTTCGGGGCGCGGGGCAAAAACCGAGACCGGTCAGCAAGGCGTGGGTTTCAAACAAGGGCAGGCCCACGACGTTGGAGTAGGAACCATGAAGGGCGCGCACGAAGATCGCGGCGCGGCCTTGAATGGCATAGCCGCCGGCCTTGCCGCGCCATTCGCCGCCGTCGAGATAGGCATCAATCTCGGCGCGGTCGAAGCGCTTGAAGGCGACATGGGTTGTCGAGATCCGTGTTCGCATCCGCCCATCCGGTGCCAGAACCAAGACGCCGCCGACGACCCGGTGGCGGCGGCCCGACAGAAGTTCAAGGCAATTTCGCGCCGTCGCCTCGTCCTCGGCCTTGGGCAAGACCCGCCGACCGCAGGCCACGACGGTGTCGGCCGCGAGTACGAAAACCCCGCTATGGCGCGCGGCGATCTGCCGTGCCTTTGCCTCCGCCAGTCGCATTGCCAGCTTCACCGGAAGCTCGCCGCGCCGGGGCGTCTCGTCGATGTCGGGGGGATCTACACTTTCGGGGGTCAGGCCGATCTGGGCAAGCAGATCGAGGCGCCGCGGAGAGGCGGACGCCAATACCAGCCGCGACGCCGGCATTGGGGGCGACATCGCGCGGTGGTCTCTTAATCGAAGCGAAAAGTGAAGCGGCCCTTGGCCAGGTCATGGAGTGTCATGCAACGTGCCCCTTGTCTCCTGCCGGAACCCGGATGCGATTGTTACCTATCTTTCCCGAGGCGTGAACAAACACCACGGGATCGATCGCGCCTTCGCCGAAGGTGGGACCGCCGCGCGCGTTGGTCAAGCGCGAATTCAACGCGCGGGGGCCTGTCTCTCGCCGGCCGTGATCGACGCGACGAGCCGGTTGGCGGCGGGCGCGAGCGGGCACGCCCAGCGGCTCGAATAGGCGCAGGACGGATTGTAGGCGAAGTTGAAATCCAGATTCATCCAGCCTTCCGTCAGGCCCAGATCCGCACCCTTGATGGTGTCGACAAGATAGCGGCCGCCGCCATAGGTCGAACCGCCGGAAGTTCCGTCGCGGAACGGTAGGAACACCCCGCCGCCATATCCGACGATCCAATAGAGCGTGAGATCGGCGCCGAGGCGGGCGGTAAGGCCGCGCGTGCGCGCGAAGGGTCGCAGCGCGACGGCGCCATCGGCCCCGGCATCGGCGACCACCGAGGGTGTTTCGGGCAGGGCCTCAACGTCAGCCGTAAAGCGCCAAGTTGGGTCGTAGTCAAAATAAGAAAGACCCGAGAAACCGGCACGCTCGGATGCCGACAGCGCCGATTGCCGGTGATAGCGGAACAAGGAATCGCGAATCCTTCGCCAATGGCCCCAGGCGGCCAAAGGGTCTGGATTGGCGCGGATTTCGGCATAGAGTGAAGTCACCCGGCGCCGGTAATCGAGCAAGTCGAGAAGATGAATCGCGGTCATCGTGTCTAAACCCGCGGGGCGCCATCGGATGGAAAACGTGCGCGAATCCGCTTCATCAAGGTGTCGCGAACGTCGCGATAGGCGGCTAGCCGATGTTCCCGGCTGCCCTCGACCGAGGTCGGGTCGAAGGTGTTCCAGAATTCCACTTCGCAGGCCATGGTCCGCGTCATTTCCATTGCCCGGTGCTGGGCCTCCGGCGACAGGGTGATGACAAGATCGAAGGACGTCGCCAGGAAGTCATCGGTCAGGTTGTCAAAACTCTTTGGGCGATGGCGCACGATGTCGATGCCGACCTCCTCCATCACCTCAACCGCGAAACGGTCGAGTTCACCTTTGCGAACGCCGGCCGAATCGACGAAGACGCGGCGGCCGTGCAGATGTTTCATGATCCCCTCGGCCATGGGCGAGCGCACCGAGTTGAGCGTGCAGGCGAAAAGGACGCTGCCCAGCAAAGCCCCCATCGAGCGGCTCAGGTTCCCCGGATATGGAGGACACAGATCAGGGTGAACAAGCGGCGGGCCGTGTTGAGATCAAGCGCGATGGAGCCGGCGAGCCTTTCGCGAAGTTGTTCGGCGCCGTCGTTGTGGATGGAGCGGCGGCCCATGTCGATGGCCTCGATTTGAGATGGGCTCGATTTCTTGATGGCCGCGAAATAACTTTCGCAAATCGTGAAATAATCGCGCACCAGGCTACGGAAACTCGCCAGCGGCAAGGCGATTTTCGTCAAAGGCGTATCGTCATTGGCGTCGATTCCGAAGATCAGCCGGTTTTCCTCGATGCCCAGTCTGACTTTGTAGGGGCCCGAGTAATCGCCGATCGGCTGGAAGAAATTGTCTTCGAGCAGGTCAAAAATCGCGACCGCGCGTTCGTGTTCCACGTCGGGATTGCGGCGAACGACGCTGCGCTCGTCAAGGCGGATGTCGACGATGCGATGGGTCGTGTCGTTCACGGAGTCGCGCCGGGCAAGCGCAAGGCGAGCGACCGCGCATGCGCTTCCAGGCCCTCCGCTCGCGCCAGCGCGATGGCGGCCGGCCCAAGTTTGGCGAGGCTCGCGGAATCGCAGCCGATCACCGACATGCGTTTGAGGAAATCGAGGACACCTAGGCCGGAGGAAAAGCGCGCCGTGCGGTCCGTCGGCAACACATGGTTCGGCCCGGCCAGATAATCCCCGAACGCCTCCGGCGTGTAGCGGCCTAGGAAGATAGCGCCGGCGTGCCGGATGCGCGCGGCGAGCGCGTCGGGCTCGGCGACGGCGAGTTGAACGTGCTCCGGGGCCAGGCGATCGACCAGCGGCACGGCGTCGGCGAGCACCGCGACGACAATCACGGCCCCGTGCTGATGCCAGCTCGCCGCCGCGATATTGGCGCGGGGCAGGGTCCGCAATTGTTCGCCGATCGCGGTTTCGACTTTGGCCGCGAAGCCGGCATCGTCGGTGATCAGGATCGACTGCGCGTCGGCATCGTGTTCGGCCTGGGCCAGCAGATCGGTGGCGATCCAGAGGGGATCGTTCTGCCCATCGGCGACGATGACGACTTCGGACGGTCCCGCGATCGTGTCGATGCCGACCTGGCCGAAAATCTGGCGCTTGGCGGCGGCGACATAAACATTGCCCGGCCCCACGATCTTATCGACGGCGGCAATGGTGGCGGTGCCAAAGGCAAGCGCCGCGACGGCCTGAGCCCCGCCGATGCGATAGATTTCATCCACGCCGGCGATACGCGCCGCGGCGAGGACCAGCGGATTGAGCTTTCCGTCGGGGGCGGGCACGGTCATCGCGACGCGCGCCACACCCGCGACCTTCGCCGGCACGGCGTTCATCAGCACCGTGCTCGGATAGGCGGCGGTGCCGCCGGGCACGTACAGGCCGACGGCGTCGATGGCGGTCCAGCGCGCGCCAAGCCTGACGCCGGCTGAATCGCGGTAATTGAGGTCGAGCGGCAACATCCGGCGGTGATAATCCTCGATGCGCGCGGCCGCCAGCCGCAGGGCGGCGAGGATGTCCGGCGCGCACGCCGCATAGGCCGCGTCGATTTCCGCTTGGGTGAGCCGCATCCCGGCCGCCTCAATGCGCAATCGGTCGAAACGTTCGGTATAAGCGAGCACGGCCGTATCGCCGCGGAGGCGGACCTCGCGCAGAATTTCGGCGACCGCCTGTTCGACATCGGTCGCGGTGCCCCGTTTGGCGCCGACCAGGGTGGCGAAGGCGGCGGTGAAACCGGCCGCGCTGGCGTCGAGCCTAACCGGCATCGATCACCTCGCGCAGGCGCTCGATCCAGCGCCCGGTCTCGGCCGGCCGCGTCTTCAGCGCCGCGCGATTGACGACCAGGCGCGAGGTGACCTCGGCGATGCGCTCGACCTCGACCAAGCCATTGGCGCGCAGTGTGGCACCCGTGGAGACCAGATCAACGATGCGCCGACACAGGCCGAGCGCCGGCGCCAACTCCACCGCGCCGTTGAGCTTGATGCATTCAGCCTGCACACCGCGTGCGGCGAAATGCCGGCGCGTGATTTCGGGATATTTGGTGGCCACGCGAACTTCGCTCCAGCGTGCCGGGTCATCGGTCTTGCCCGCTTCTTCGGGTTCGGCGAGCGCCAGATGGCAGCGCCCGATCTTGAGGTCGAGTGGCGCGTAGATCTCGCTATAGGCGAATTCCATGAGCACGTCGTTGCCGGCAACGCCCAGCTGCGCGGCACCGAAGGCGACGAAGGTGGCGACATCGAAGCTGCGCGCCCTCACCAGCGATAAGTCGGCATGGTTGGTCGCGAAACGAAGCTGGCGCGCGGCGGGATCGTCGAAGGCGGGTTCGGGCGCGATGCCGGCGCGGCCCAGCAG
>CAMDDQ010000053.1 GCA_945892765.1 Asaia bogorensis | reverse complement strand
CGGATGAGCGGCCGGATGGTCAGCATCGCTGCGCCTGTGGTTCCCGCCCATCCCGCGATGACCGTCCCGATCGCCAAGATCGCGGTATTGCCGGCGGGTGTGCCGCTCATCCTTCCCGTCACCCGCACGCCCCCGGCGACGGCGAACAGACCCAGCAGCAGAACGACGAACGGGATGTATTCCAACAATGCGGTATGCAGCAGTTCAAAGGCCGCGACCGCGGCACCGTGCAGCGCCGCGAAGGGCACGAGAAAACTCAGCCCCCAAAAACCCGACACCTTGCCGAAATGGCGATGCCAGAAATGGGGCGCGGCCAAGGGCAAAATCGCGATCGATAGCAGCAACCCCACGAACGGCCCGACCCAAGCCAGGCCCAGCGACGCGCCGTCAATATGCAGTGTTTCCCCCATCGAATCGGCGTCTTAGTTCTTTCCGCCTATTTGTAGGGCGAGGTCGATGGCGTCGATGACATCGTCCGGCCGAGTGTAAGGAATCATGTGGCCGGCGCCGGTCAGCACAATCAGCCGTGATGCGGGAAGCTCCGCGTGCAGGCGGAGCGAATGACGCTCCGGCAGGACCACCGGGTCGACATCGCCGGTCACCAGCACGATCGGCAGGTCGATGTCGCGGTAACGGCTCTCGATCGCGCGAAGCGACGGGCTCAACTCCCGGATGTCCTCGGAGTTGGCGCGGTAATGCGACGCGCGCAGCGTCATTCCCACGGGGTAGTTGGCGAAGGAAGCCGGCACCAGCTCAGGCGCGAAGGCACTTTGCACATAGGATTCGCGCAACATCTGTCCGGCCGGCACTAGTACCGTGTTCATCAGCAATTCTCCGACAAGCGGCCATTGCGGCACTCGGTACATCAGCCCCACCGGATTCGCCGAGGGATAGACATAGCCCGACAACAATACGAGCCCCGCCAATTCGTCGCCATGGGCAACGGCATAGTTGAGCGCCAGCGCCGCCGACCAGGAATGAGCCACGAGCAGCGGCCTATCCACACCCAGCCGGCGCAGCGCCTCGCGCAGCAACTCGGCCTGTAGCGCGGGCGTCGTAATGATCCCATTCGGCCGTTCGCTGTGGCCGAAGCCGGGGCGGTCGAACACAAGCGCCCGATGTTTCGCCGCGACGCGATCGAAAACGGTATCGGTGAAGACTTGCATGACGCCGTTCGAGCCATGCAGCATTACCACGGCCGGGCCATCACCCTTGTCGAGGTAATGCAGGCGCAAAACCTGGGATTCAACAAAGCGGCCGAGGGGGGGATAAGCCGCCTCTGCCTGGTGGTGCGCGGTCTCGCTATAAACGAATAGGCCGGCGAACAAGGCGGCGATGGCGGCGATGGCGATCACGGTAGCTCCGCGGTGAAAATCGGTGGCAACAACCGGGGCCGATGCAAGAATTGCCTCCCGCATCGTCTTTCCTGCCTATATTTCTGTATCGACACCTGCCTGTATAGCGCAGCCGCTTCGGGTTCGACCAGTTCGACCGGATGTTGCGGGGAATTGCGGGGTAGAAAAATGATGGCGACGATTCGCACGGCCTTTTTGCCGCTTGCGCCGTGGGTGGCGGCGCTGTTCTTGGCGACCGCGCAAGCGGCGGCGCCTGTGAATTTGGGCGAGTGGCAATCACGCTTCGGACAGGAACATCCCTTGGCCGGCCGGCTCTACATGCCCGCGACCGGGTCGTTTGTCCTGCCCGAGGCCATGGTGGGCGAATTGCGTCTGGCACGATTCGTGTTGATGGGCGAACGCCACGACAATCCCGACCATCATCGCCTTCAGGCTTGGTTGGTCGAATCCCTGATCGCTGGCGCGAGGCGCCCGGCGGTCGTCTTCGAAATGATCGCGACCGACCGCCATGAGACCATCGCCGCCCACCTCACGACTCGCCCAAGAGACGTCGCAGGCTTGGGCGCCGTTCTCGATTGGGAGCGCAATGGATGGCCGGCGTGGTCGTTCTACCAACCGATCGCGGCGGCCGCGATCGGCGCGGGCCTGCCGATTGTCGGCGGCGGCTTGCCGCGACCGGTCCAACGCCAGGTTTCGGCCGGCGGCGTGGCCTCACTGGAGCCTGGGTTCGTCGAGCGGCTGGGCCTTGCCCAACAGCTCGACCCGACCGCGGCTCGTTCCCTCCGCGAAGAACTGGCGGCCGGCCATTGCGGCATGCTGCCGGCAACCGCGCTCGATCGAATGGGTGAAGTGCAACGCGCCCTGGACGCGCAAATGGCCGACAGCCTGGTGCGCGCGGCGACCGGCCCGGGCATCGATGGCGGGGTTCTGATTGCCGGTACGGGTCATACCCGAGGTGATCGCGCCGTGCCCTGGCATCTCGGCCGATTTGTGCCGGAGTCAAAGGTGGTTGCGATCGGCCTAGTCGAGGTTGACGACGACAACCCCTCGCCCATCGGGTATCGCGATCGATTCGGCGGCGACCTGCCTTTCGACTATGTATGGTTCACGGCGCGCGTGACCAACGAGAACCCCTGCGACGCCTTTGCCGAGCAGCTTCGGCAGATGAACCCTCAGGGGCGGTGACCGATGATTGAAATTGCGTCCGAGCATCAGAGGCCCCTACTCCCGTGAAGCCGAGTCCGGGTCTTCCACTCGGTGTATGGGTGCCCTCGGTCATCGTCGCGGTTGCCATACTGCTTGCGATCTTCGGGGGCTAGGAGGCGGGCGGCGCCGTGCCCTTGGTCTCGATGATCCTGAACGGCAAGCCGGTGTCGGCAGCCATTGAGGCCCGTACGCTGCTCGTCCAGTTTCTGCGCGAAACACTGCGTTTGACCGGAACCCATATCGGCTGCGACACCAGTCAGTGTGGTGCCTGCGTTGTCCTCGTCGATGGTCGTTCGGTAAAAAGCTGCACGATGCTGGCCATTCAGGCAGAAGGAGCCCAGGTCACGACCATCGAGGGGCTAGCCCAAGGCGACAGATTGCACCCAATGCAAGAAGCCTTCCGCGACAATCACGGGCTGCAGTGCGGTTTCTGCACGTCCGGAATAGTGATGGGCGCGCTGGACCTCGTGCGCGCGATCCCTGACCCCAGCGAACGCCAAATTCGAGAATGGCTCGAAGGCAATCTGTGCCGTTGCACGGGCTACCACAACATCGTCAAGTCCATCGCAGCCGGGGCGAAGGCCATGCGGGGTTAGTCGTGCACGACTTCGCCTATCATCGCCCCCGCAGCTTGCACGAGGCGGTCGCCGCCATGGCGACGGCAGCGGATGGCCGATTCCTGGCCGGCGGCCACGCGCTGTTGCCGGCGCTTAAGCTGCGACTAGACCATCCCACCGACCTCATCGACCTAGGCGCGATCGCCGAACTGAACGGCGTGACAAAAGCGGGCGGCATCCTGACCATTGGCGCCATGACACCTCACGCCGAGGTGGCGAATTCGGGGGTCGTCCGGGCCTGCATTCCAGCACTCGCCAATCTCGCCGCTGGCATCGGCGATCCGCAGGTCCGCAACCGCGCCACCCTAGGCGGGTCGGTCGCCGGCAACCCAACGGCGGACTATCCGGCGGCCCTGCTCGGACTCGGCGCCACCATCCATACGGACCTGCGCCGGATCGCAGCTGATGATTTCTTCGTCGGCACCTCCAAGACCGCGCTCGGCAAGGGCGAAATCGTGACAGCCGTCGCCTTTCCCGTGCCGGAGAAAGCGGCCTACGCGAAATTTTCCGGTCTGGCCTCGCGTTACGCCATAGCCGGCGTGTTCGTGGGTAGGTCCTCGAAAGGTGTTCGGGTCGCGGTAACGGGAGCCGGTCCCTGCGTTTTCCGCCACCTGGATATGGAAAGAGCGCTCGCCGCCGAATTCGCCCCCAGGGCCATCGAAGGGCTGCGAATCCTGGTCGCCGGGCTGAGGTCCGACCTTCACGCCAGCGCGGAATATCGCGCACAATTGATCGGGGTTATGGCTCGGCGCGCGATTGCCGCCTGTGTCTGAGAACCGCGTTCAAGCGTTCGTGTTAGGCTTTGCCCAGATTTATTCCGCGCTTGCGTTGCGCAAAATTCGAGCCAAAATCAATTGAACCTGGGGTGATGCGGTCTACGTCACAAAAAAATCCAACTCGGAGGTTGCGCCCATGAGCACCGATCCATCGGATGATGTATTGAGCACTGCCGGCGAATGGCGAAAGGGTGGCAAGGGCGTGGCCGTTGCCACCGTCGTCCAAACCTGGGGTTCTTCGCCCCGTCCGATCGGCAGCCAATTGGCCGTCGACGACGACGGTTCATTCATCGGCTCCGTCTCCGGCGGCTGCATCGAAGGCGCCGTCATCAAGGAAGCCCTCGAAATCATCGGCACGGGCAAACCCAAGCTGATGGAATTCGGGGTCAGCGATGAGCAGGCTTGGCAGGTCGGTCTCGCCTGCGGCGGCAAGGTGCGTGTTTACGTCGAACGATTGGACTAAGAAAAAAAGATGAAACGCGAACACTTCGAAGCGTTGCAAACGGCACGCGCCAAAAAGGTGCCTCTCGTCGTCGTCACTGAAATCAAGACCGGCAAACAGGCGTTGGTCAACTACAAGGACGTCAAAGGTGATCTCGCGCCATCGGCGGATTTGGCCGCCAAGGCTCGTCAGGCGCTCAAAGATGACCTCGGCGGCATGGTCGAAGGGCCGGACGGCATGTACTTCCTCCATGTCTACAATCCGCCGCCCCGTGTGATTCTTGTGGGTGCCGTGCATATTTCGCAGCCGCTGGCCCAGATGGCGGCGCTGACGGGTTATGGCGTGACCATCGTCGATCCCCGCAGGGCTTTCGCCAGCGAGGACCGGTTTCCCGGCCTTGAGGTCACGACCGACTGGCCGGACGAGGCCTTGGAGAGGCTGGCGCCGGACACGCGCACGGCCGTCATCATGCTGACCCACGATCCGAAGATTGACGACCCCGCGCTTGAAGTCGCGCTGAAGTCTCCGGCCTTTTACGTCGGCGCCCTGGGCAGCAAGAAGACCCATGCCAAACGCGTCGTGCGCCTAAAGGAAATGGGCTTCGACGACGCGGCCATCAACCGCATCCGTGCTCCGGTCGGAATCGAGATCGAGGCGCGGTCGCCGGCGGAAATCGCGGTCTCTATCATGGCCGAGGTTACGGCCATCCGGCGCGGGCACATCACCGGAGCCGGCCCATGAAAATGGGGGAATTTCCCCTTGCCGAAGCCGAAGGTGCGGTTCTCGCCCATTCCGTGAAGCTGGGCACCAAGACGTTCAAGAAGGGCCGCATCTTGAGTGCTGCCGATCTTGCGACCATCGCCGCCGCCGGACGTGACCGTGTGATGGCTGCCCGACTGGAGGCGAGCGATGTCGGGGAAGACACCGCCGCGACCGCGCTCGCGGAAGCCGTCGCCGGCGAAAATTTGCGCCGCAGCGTCGCCTTCACCGGACGCTGCAATCTATTCGCCGAAGCCCGCGGCCTTGCCGTCATCGATCGTCAACGTCTCGACCGCGTCAATCTGGTCGACGAGGCGATCACGATCGCCACCGTGCCGCCCTATGAGATCGTCGAGCCAAAGCAAATGGTGGCGACGATCAAAGTCATCCCCTTCGCCGTCTCCCAGGGTCTCGTCGATGCTTGCATCGCCGCGGCCGCAGGCGCCACCAAACTCATCGGCGTCGCGACCTTCAAGCGCAAACGCATCGGACTGATCCAGACCCTGCTGCCCGGACTTAAGCCGAGCGTGATCGAGGGCACAGTGGAGGCGACGCGCCTTCGTGTTGAAGGACTCGGTTGCGAGCTTCACCGCGAAATTCGCTGCCCGCATGAAGAGGAGGAAACCGCCGCTGCCGTCGCCCAACTCAAGGGCGAAGGTTGCGACATCGTCCTCATCATGGGCGCTTCGGCCAATACCGATCGCCGCGACGTCGTGCCGCTCGCCATCGAGCGTCTGGGCGGAGCGGTCGATCATGTCGGCATGCCGGTTGATCCGGGCAATCTGCTGGTCTTCGGCCATGTCGGCGAGGTTCCGACGGTGGGTCTGCCGGGCTGTGCGCGCTCGCCGAAATTCAATGGATTCGACTGGGTGCTGCAGCGGCTCGCCGCCGACGTGAAGGTGACGCGCGAGGACATCATGCGTATGGGCGCCGGTGGGCTGCTGACGGAAATTTCGTCGCGGCCACTCCCGCGCGCCAATGCGACGAAACCGCCGGCCGCCGTGCAACGAGCGGCACATATCGCGGGCGTCGTGCTGGCCGCCGGCATCGGCAAACGCATGGGCGCCAACAAGATGGCCACAATGGTCGACGGCGCGCCCATGATTTCGCATGTCGTCGACAACGTTATCGCCTCGCACGCGAAACCCGTCATCGTGGTCACCGGCCATGAGCCTGAGCGCGTCAGGGACGCGCTCAAAGGCCGCGACGTCACCTTCGTTCACAATCCTGACTACGCGACCGGGCAGAGCACCTCGCTCCGCGACGGTATCACGGCGGTTCCTGCCGATGCGGACGGCGCCATCGTGTGCCTCGGGGACATGCCACGCATCAAGCCTGCGGACATCGATCGCATCGTTAATGCCTACAATCCGGTCGAGGGTCGCGCCATCGTGGTGCCGACATGGAAAGGCAAGCGCGGGAATCCAATATTGTGGGCGCGTCGATTTTTCGATGAGATGAAAGCGGTTTCCGGCGATATCGGTGCCCGCCAGATCATCACCGCGCACGGAGAAGCGGTTTACGAACTCGAAATGGGCGACGATTCCGTTCTCGTCGATGTCGACACGCCGGAGGCGCTCGCTTCCCTCGCACCAACCATGAAAGCGACAGCATGAGCGACGACCTCTATCAGCAAGAAATCATGACCCTCGTCAAATTGGCGGTTCGCGCCGGTAAATTGTCCAATCCGGACTCAGCGGCCACGGTCGACAACCCATTGTGCGGCGACCGTGTGACGGTGGAGCTTAAGCTCGATGGCGAGGTCATTACCGATCTCGCCCACAAGGTGCGGGGTTGCGCGCTGTGTCAGGCGTCGGCCTCTGTGATCGGGTCTCACGCCATTGGGCTCCGGCTTGCCGATGTTCAGGGCGCGATGAAGGCGCTCAAGGAAATGATGACGGGCACCGGAGGCGCGCCCGCGGGCGCCTGGGCCGAACTTGGCGCATTTCTTCCGGTACGCGATCACAAGAGCCGGCAGGAATGCGTTCGACTGCCCTTTGCGGCCTTGGAAAAGGCATTGGTCGGGGCGAAGCCTAAGCCCTAGCGGCCGCGGCCCGGCGGCCGCGGCTCACGCGTCGCCCTAGAAATTCGATAACCGTGTCGGCAACGCCAAAATCATAAAGATCGTTGTGCCCCGCATCGGCGATGAAAGCCGATTCGGTGGGCTTCGGCGACGCCAATTCCAGCCTTCGCGCATGATCGACCGGCACCACACTGTCCAGCTCCCCATGCAAGAAAAGCTTTGGCGCCGCGACGGTGGCGATCGCGGTCAATGAATCGAAGAGGTCGATGACCAGGGGCCGTACCGGAAGAAACGGATAGTGATACGCGGCGAGGTCCGAAATCGATGTAAACGCCGATTCCAGGACGACGCCGCCGACCGCGCATCGGCCGGCGAGTTGAATGGCGATGCCGCTTCCGAGCGATTCGCCATAAACGACGATGCGGTCGCTGGGTACACCCTTCGCCGCGAGAAAGTCATAGGCGGCCTGTCCGTCGGCATGGAAGCCCGCCTCATCCGGCGACCCCGGATTGCCGCCATAGCCGCGATAACCAACGAGCAGTAGCCCGATTCCCGCATCAAGGTAGGGCCTAACCTTTTCACCACGTTGCCCGATATGGCCAGCATTTCCGTGAAAATACGCCATCGTGGCCTGACCATTGGTGGCCGGACGGTACCATGACAGGAGGTCCAGGCCGTCCTCCGTCCGCAGATGGACGGTCGCCATGTCTTCGACGCCGGCGAGGGCCCGGTTGGGCGTGCTGACATCGGGGTAGTAGAGGAGCCGCCGCTGGCCCATCGAAACGGCGTCCACGACGCCGCTATAGGCCGCGAACGCGGCGTCCATCCAACCATGCATGCAGTCAATCCGGTCGTAGCGCCGGACCATCTGCTTTCGGAAGGAAAGCCCGACTCCAGCTTAGTGTATAGTATAGCGCCGCAATCGCGACGTCGGATACACCGCCTTAAGGATGAGGTGGCGGCGGAGGTCGCCCCGAGGGAATTTCATGCTGCGACGCCTGCGCCTGCTCACCGGCGCCGTCCTCTTCACCTTCATCGCGACCCATTTCATAAATCACGCCCTCGGCCTGGTTTCGCTTGAGGCGATGGAGGACGGCCGCCTCTGGTTTCTCATGTTTTGGCGCAACCCCGCCGGCCGCGCCCTGCTCTACGTCTCGCTGCTGGTCCATTGGCTGCTCGCCTTGTGGGCCATCTATCAGCGCCGCCGATGGCGCATGCCGCTTCCGGAGGCGCTACAGCTCCTGCTTGGCCTGGCGATTATCCCCATGCTGTGGACCCATGTCATCGGCACACGCGGCGCGACCTCGATGTTCGGCCACGAGGACAGCTACGCCTATATTCTGCTGATTATCTGGCACCAGCAGCCAGCGGTTGGCGCCCGCCAGACCCTCGCCCTTCTCGTGGCATGGACGCATGGCTGCATCGGTCTCTATTTTTGGCTGCGGCTGCGGCCTTGGTTCGCCAAGGCCGTGCCCTGGCTTTATGGCGGCGCGCTTATCGTCCCGATCCTGGGCCTACTCGGTTTCGTCCGCGGCGGCAGGGCAGTCGCCGAACTTGCCGCCGACCCCGCTTTTGCGCGGCAAATCATGGCCGGCCGCACGGCCAGCCAATACCTCGCCCTAAGTGAAATCGTCGACGGCGTGACCATCGCTTTTGTATCCAGCCTGGTCCTGGTCCTCGCGGCCAGGGTGGTGCGCGGGCTTGTCGAGCGCAGGCGCGGCTTGATCCACCTTTCCTATCCGGGTGGGCGACAAATATCGATCATGCCAGGCATGTCCGTTCTTGAGGCCAGCCAACGTTTCGGCATCCCCCATGCCTCGGTCTGCGGCGGCCGTGGACGATGTTCAACCTGCCGCGTCCGTGTCGGCCAGGGATTGGAAACGCTGCCGCCGCCCCCGCCCGTGGAAAAACGTGTACTCGACCGGATTGGGGCGGCACCCAATGTGCGGCTGGCCTGCCAGATTCGCCCCCTTCGCAATCTGGAGATAACGCCGCTCCTGCCGCCGACGGCAACCGCCGCCGCCGGCTTCCGCCAATCGCAAAGCCATCAAGGACGCGAGCAAGAAATTGCCATCCTCTTCGCCGATATCCGCCGCTTCACGACCTTGGCGGAAAGCAAATTGCCCTATGACGTGGTTTTCATCCTCAACCGGTATTTCGCCGCCATGGGACAGGCTGTGGAAAAGGCCGGCGGCCAGGTTGACAAATTCATCGGGGACGGCGTCATGGCATTGTTCGGCGTCGATACCGATGCCGCACGCGGCTGCCGGCAGGCGCTCGCCGCGGCAAAGGACATGGCGGCGCGTATCGACGATCTCAACAAGAGCCTGCACGGCGACCTGATCGAGCCGCTGCGCATCGGCATCGGCATTCACAACGGACCGGTCATCGTTGGTGAGATGGGTTATGCGCGCGCGGTGTCCTTGACCGCGGTGGGCGACGCCGTCAACACGGCCAGCCGTCTCGAAACTCTGACCAAGGAATTCGGGGTACAGCTCGTTGTGTCCGAGGGTGTGGCCGACCGGGCGGGTATCGATCTCGCCCAATTCCCCCGGCATGAAGTGGAGGTGCGCGGGCGTACCGGCACCCTTCCGATTCGCGCAATCCCCGACGCGCGCGCTGCCGTGACGCAAGACCCACGAAAGGCCCGCAATGAAAAAGGGGCCCGCCGCTGGCGGCAGGCCCCTTTCTTGTTCGCAGAGCGGATTAGCTCTTCTTCTTGGCTTTGTAGGTCTCGATCGCCTTCTTGAGATCGGTGTATTCGTTGCAACCGAAGGTGCAGAGCTTGTCGAGCTTGGTGAGGTGTTCCTCGGCTTTGGCAACATTGTCCAGCTCAAGGTAAAGCTCGCCGGAATATTCAAGCGCGCCGCGATGAGCGGGGTCGATCGACAGCGCCTTGGTGTAGTTCTCCATCGATTGCTGCTTGTCGCCGGTCTTGCGCATCACAAAGCCGATATAGCTGTAGATGCCCGCGGCGCTCGGATATTGCGCGAGTGCGTTATTCAGATCGACGAGCGCGGCCTTGAAATCGCCGGCCTTGATCTTGATCTCGGCGGCCCTGTAGTTCGCGTCCGTCAGGATGCCGTCGTCGTCGTTTTGGGGATCGGCCCACACGGCCGATGAAAACATCGCAAGCCCCATGACGAGACCAGCGACAATCGCATTGCGAGCGATCAAGTGCATGATAAATCCTCCTTCGTCTCTAACCAAGGTTCGGCCTCGCCGCGGTGCGGCGGCGGCCATCTTCACGACGTCTCCGGCAAGAACCCGCCGGCCTCGTATCTCGTATTCCACCGATCATAGCCGGGGTGCGGTCGGGAACCAACAGAGCGTCCAGTCACATCTGCGCGATATATGCCGAGATATACCCCACGCGAGATATACACGTGGGGCCGCCTCATATTCCCGCGGAGACGGGAAGTTCGAAGCGAATCGTGTCGGTGCCCACGGTTTGGGCGCGCAGTTCGACCTTGCGCCCGTCGTAATCCGCATCGAGCGACACCGGCGCCCCCTGTTGCCCCGGAAATCGGGCCAGACACGGAACCGGACGCACGAGGTCCGGCGCCATTTGGCCGTCGACGACCAATCGCCACGCATCGCCCTCGTCGCGAATCGACAGATTGCGGCAGATCGCGCCTGCCAGTTCCCGGTAATCGATGAAACGGCGAGCCCCCGCCTGACGCCAGCGATCGAGGCAATCGCGCAGCCACGCCAAACCCTTAAGCATGGGGTCGTTGTCGTGAAAATACCCAACCACGGGCAGGCCGGAATCGAACCAGGCGGGATCGACCTCGTGCAGACCCGGCGAACAAACATGGAGCGCCCAACAGAACCGGTCGCCGTCGCGGATACCCAGGTAATAGCTCCCCACCAACACCAGACCAAGGTCCAGCGCCCGCTCCAACGCTGAGTTCGTCCACTGCTCGCCAGGACAGATGAGGGTTGTCGGCAGCACCCGAAAATACTCGGCCAGGGCATCCACGCCCCTTGCCAGCGGGTGATCTTCGGGCGCCAATCTCGCGATGGCGTCACTCGCCTGCGGGCCAAGCTCGCGATACCACTGCGCCTCGTCATATCGGTCGGGAGATGCCGCCCAGGCCGCCGTGTCAGGGTGCATATGGGTGAACCCATGCAGTTCGACCTCGACCAATCCGCCGCGCCGAAGCGCCTGGATGCCGGCATATTCCCCGCGATAGTCATGAACCTGCCCCGGTGCGTGGCCAAGCAGGTCGCGATATTCCACCCACGGAGACGGGTAAACCGCACCGGGTACACGGGCGACTTCCCTGCCCTCGACGGACAAGACGCCGCGCCGCGAATCGCCGTCATCGACCCAGCCCGAGACATAACCCGCCGATAGCCGCGCCTGCTGACGCCCAAGCTCCGCTCCCAGGGCAAGCCAGTCCGAAATGCCGAGTTTCGGATAGGTCCATTCCCGCAGAAAAACGTTCTGGGCCCCACCGGGATCGTCCATACGCAGAACCATGGTCGCCGTCAGGTCGAACCAAGCGACCGGCGTCAGCGCGGATTGGGTGAGGAGGTGACGAATACACGAAGTCACCGCGCCCGTGGCGTCGCGCGCGGCGCTCGGGTGAAAACCAAGCGCGATGACACTTCCCTTCCCCACCGACCGCGCCGCGACGACTGGCGCGCCATCGAGAAGGACGAGGGCCTCGGCATTGCCTGATGTGGACAATGCCTGGGCATCGAGACGGCGGCGGCAAAGCCACCTGTCCCCGGCGCCCGGCCCGCACCAGGCCAGGGTGCGTCCAGCCAGCCCGGCGCCGTCCGCTGCAGCGCCGGAGAGCTTAGCCCAGCCGCCCCCGGCAGCCCCGGCCCGGCCGATGACCACCAACGGATGGCGTTCGAGCCAGGCGGCCAGCGCCGCATCACAGTCCACGTCGATCTGGTCGGGGTCGCGGGCGACAATGATCCAGTGCGGCGGCACCTGGCCATCTCTCGGCAAGGGCAGGCGTTCGCAGATTTCGGCGCGCCAACCGAGGAGTCGGGCCAGGGTAAGCCAATCGAGGGCCTCGCGCTGCTCCGGCGGCATCCACCCGCCGGTTCCCCAGATGCGATCCTGCGCCCGCACCTCGCCCGGGGACGACAGAATCAACATTAGGGGATCAGGCTGCGTCATCACGGACCCTCGCAATGGAAAAACACTCCCGGAGCTGGGCTCCGATGGCGGCCGGCGAGACTCGCTTTTCCGCCATCGCCCGCGCCTGCGCCCGCATGGCCGCGTCGCCGCCCTGACCCTTCAGCACCTCGGTCAATTTTGCGACCAGCGCGGCATCGTCGCCGGGGGCGATCAGCCAACCCGTCTTCCCGTCGATCACCAACTCCGGCACGCCACCCACGCGGGTGGCTAACACCGGGGTACCGCAAGCCATGGCCTCGCCGACGACTGTTGGAAACCCTTCGCTCGACGAATTCAGGACGAGGCAGGCGGCAGCCGCGTAGAGCGGCGCCAATTGTTCGGCGCCCGACCGCCAGCCGAGGAAGCGGACCGTGGAAGCACCCCCCGCGCGCTCGCGCAAGGCGGCCGCATCGGGGCCGTCGCCGGCAATCAGCAACTCGGCGTTCGTGCCTTCAGCAACCGTCTTGAAACATTCGATCAACGCGCCGACCCGCTTGATACGGTCTTCGAGCCTGCCGACGAACAAGACGTAGATGCGCCCCGGATCGAGCCCGGTGATCCGGCAGGCTGCGCTCCGATCCATGGGCTTGAACGCCTCCGTATCGATCGGGGTCAAGATCAATCGCCGATGCTCCGGGCGAACGCCGAAATCGCGGACGAGCATCTCGCCTTCCTCACGGCTCGAAACGATCAGCCGATCGGCACGAGGAATCGTCCAGCGTTTGATGGCCGCGGCTTGATACCAGTCGGGCCTGCTACCCGAATGATAGGCGATCAATTTCATTCCAAGGCAGCGCGCCACCAACCACATGACGTCGAAGCGGCCCGTGGCGTAGTCCTGAAGGAACAGCACATCCGGCCGGTCGCGGCGCAGAGCGGTAAATAGATTCGGAGACATCGCCGCGAGATAGGAGGCGAGGGTCGCGAAAACCGCGTAGAAACGCCGCCAGCGCCAAGCATGGGCCGAGAGGTAGAGCAGGCGCCACAGCAAGCGATGTGCGGCGCCGGAGCGGAGCAGCTTCACGCGGCAGCCGGTTACGCCGTGCCGTGCCTCGCCCAATTCCGGATTCAGGGACAGGGCGTACCATATGACGTCGCCGACTTCGCGCTGCAATGTCGCGACGATGGCGTGGTTCGCCGTCGCCGCCCACCGCGTCGCGAAGCTGACTTGATCGACGCCGTAATGGGGATAGAAATCCTCGAAGACATCGCCGTAATCGAGAAACCCGATCAGAAGACGCCGCTCGGTCATGACCCAGCGTGGGCGTGCACCGCCTTCTGGACCGGGTTCAGGGCGCGTTCGAGCAGGCTGGGCAACACTTTGTCGGAGTCGAAATAAGCCTCGGCGATTTCGCGCGCGGTTCGGCAATGGGTCTCGTACGCCGTCTCGATTTCGGCGATAGCGGCGATCGCCTCCTCGCGGTTTGAGAAAGTCAGCACACCACGCCCGGTGTCCATCCAACGCGAAAAACCCGTGTTCTCGACCACGACTGGCCGCCCCGTGGCGAGATAAGTGACACTGCGCTCGCTGAACCAACCGCACCGGCTCACGACATAACCATGTTTGGCGATGCTGAATTCCGCCTTCGACCGCCGGATGAAGCCTTCATAGGTCCCAGGGTCCTTGGATACGGCCAACGGCGATTTCAGCTTCCAGCCATTGGCCTTCAGGAGGTCGCGCGGCGGATGGCCACCAATGGCGAACTCGAAGGGCGCGTTGGCGCGCTTGGGAAGGTCGAGATAGGGCTGGAAGGATTTCGATTTGTGGCCGTATTCGATGCCGGCATGGCGCGTCGGTTTCGGGTAGCTGTCCCACAGCATGACGGTCGTGTACCGGCCCTGCGGCTTGCCAGTCGACACTGGAACGGATTCGAGCACGAGGGGTTGGCGGGTCGGCTGCCAGGGAAAACCGTCATCGGGAATGCGACCCTCCGAGCGGCCGAAATTTTCACCAAAGCTGAAAAAAGCGGTATGGGTCGCCGCCTGTTCCCGCGCCGTGGCATCGTTAAGATGCCGGACCTGGGTAAAGGCCGGGTCCTCGTCGACCAGAACCCTCGCCGGCACGTCCAATAGCCAGGGATGGATGCGGTTGACGCCGCATAGGTTGAGGACCAGATCGGCGTCACCCACGACATCGCGGATTCGATGCGCCGCCGGTCCCACCCATTGGTCAATCCGCGTGTCGAAATAGGCCCAGCGCCCGTCGAGGTCGATCCGGTCGAAGGCGGCGGCAGCGAAGCGGAGGCCATAGGAGGGATCGGTGTCGAGGACATTGCGCGATGGATCGTAGCAGGAGGCGTAGTTGTCACCGTGTTCGAGGAAATAGGCCTCGTGGCCGAGCCGCCTCAGCCCGCGCAGAAATTGCAAATTGCTCCACACCATGCCGCCAAGCGGCCCACGTACCACATAGCCGAGGACGACAATGCGCAGACCCTTCACGACGGCCTCATGGCGTCGTCGATCAGTTGGCTGAGTACGCGGTCGCTGTCAAAATAGTCACGGGCGATTTCGCGAGCGGCGCGCGCATGACGTGGATAATCGGCCTCCACGGCCTGGATACCGGCAATCGCCTCTTCCTTCGTCGCAAACGGAATGACTCCGCATCCGACAGGCAGCGCCGCCGGGAAGCCGGTGTCCTGCACGACAACCGGCCGGCCCGCCGCCATGTAGCAGGCGGAACGGCAACTGAACCACCCCGTTCGCATCGCGACATAGACGTGTTTGGCCGTGGAAATTTCACCGCGCGATCCTGCCAGAAACAAGCGGTAGTCCTCGGGGGTCAATGTGGCCGTGGGGCCGTCGATCGTCTCCCAGCCGCCGACCTGGGCCCGCATGACCGGCGGATATTTGCCGCCGATGGCGAGTTTGAAGGCAAGCCCGCCGCCAACGCCGCGGGGCAGGTCGATGAGTCGGTCGAATTCGGCATCCTTGCTGTAATAACGCACGCCGCGATAGGTCAAAGGCCCCTTGAAGTCGTTCCACGTCATGACTGTCGTCCACGGCGCCTTCTCCGGCGCCGCGGCGATATGAGTCCACAGCGAACTCACAATCGGCATGCGTGTCGGTATCCAGTCGTAGCGAAGCTTGGGCACGGCGCAATCCGCCGCCCGGATATTCTCCGCATACGTAAAATAACGGTCATGGCTGGCAACACCACACGACCACTCCGGCACGTTCCAGGACCAAGGGAACCTTTCGCTCAGAACGATCTGGTTGTAGCCGGGATCGGTGTCGATGAACGCTTTGACGCATCGCGGATTCAAGAAGATGGGAAAAGGGCTCGCACCACTGACATTCAGCCAAAGATCGGCTGAGCGGGCCACGGCCTCGAACGAAGCCATGTCCATGCCATAGCTGGTCTGATCGAGGTGAAAATAAT
>CAMDDQ010000052.1 GCA_945892765.1 Asaia bogorensis | reverse complement strand
CGAGAGCGGTTTCCCTGCCGCTCTCGGGCTCCTCACGGAGCTTCAGGCGCCCGGTCTGCCCCCCCCGCGACCGGGCGCCTTTCTATTGCTAAGCAAGAATCCCCTCAACCGGCAGCGCTTCAAGACGCAGAGCTGACGCCACGGCGGCATGGACGACGCGGCCCTCGGCGACATTAAGGCCGTTGCGCAAATGGCCATCATCCCTTAGCGCCTTCCTCCAGCCCTTGTCGGCAAGGGCAATTGTGAACGGCAGCGTCGCGTTGTTAAGGGCGAAGGCCGAGGTGCGCGCCACCGCACCGGGCATGTTGGTCACGCAGTAGTGAACCACACCCTCCTCAACGAAGGTGGGATCGGCATGAGTCGTCGGCCGGCTGGTCTCGAAGCAACCGCCCTGATCGATCGACACATCAACCATCACCGAGCCGTTACGCATTCGCTTCACCATCTCGCGCGTTACCAGCCGCGGTGCCGCGGCTCCCGCCACCAGCGCCGCGCCGATGACCAGATCGGCGTCGGCGATTTGGGTTTCGATGGCATCGGCGGTCGCGAAGATCGTGGACAGCTTGGCGCCGAATTGGAGATCGAGGTCGTAGAGCCGGCGCAGGGATTTATCGATGACGGTGACCTTGGCTTCCAGACCCATCGCCATGCGCGCGGCGTTGGTGCCGACAACGCCGCCACCGAGGATCACGACCTTCGCGGCGGGCACGCCGGGCACGCCGCCAAGCAACATTCCGGAGCCGCCTTGGCGTTTCTCGAGGCAATGGGCGCCGACTTGGATCGACATGCGGCCGGCGACCTCACTCATCGGGGCGAGCAGCGGCAAGCCGCCGGCGGGATCGGTCACCGTCTCATAAGCGATGGCGATGGCCCCCGATTGCATCAGCGCCGCCGTCTGATTTGGATCGGGCGCAAGGTGAAGATAGGTGAAAAGAATTTGTCCCGACCGCAACAACGGGCGTTCGTTGGGTTGCAACTCCTTGACCTTAACGATCATCGCCGCGCGACCGAACACCTCCTGCGCGTCGCGGACAATCTCGGCGCCGGCGGCGAGATACGCCAAATCCGGGCAGCCGATGCCGTCGCCCGCCGAGCTTTGGACGATGACGTCATGCCCGTGCAGGACCAGCTCGCGCACGCTGGCGGGAACGAGACCCACGCGGTACTCCGCGGTCTTAACTTCCTTGGGTGCGCCGATGAGCATAGGTCGATGCCTTCAATGCAAGCGAGCCTCCCCGCGGGGAGGCTCGCTTTTCGCGATCGGACGACCTTAGTCGTTCCCGTCTAGCGCGGGCCGCGTCGGCATTGCAGACGTGGCGCGGGGGAAGCGACGCATCATCCACAGCAGGAGAAGCATCCCAGGCAGGCCGGCGAGGGTCGTGATCAGGAAGAAGTTCTCCCAGCCGACAGTTTCAGCGAGTCCGCCCGCCCCGAAGGAAAGGAACGGCCTGGTGGTTGCCATCAGCGAGGTGAGCATCGCGTACTGCGTCGCCGTGTACGAGATATTGCAGAGGCTGGAGAGGTAGGCGACGAACGCGGCCGTAGCCATGCCGCCGGTCAGGTTCTCAATGGCGATGACGGCCGTCAGCATGGTGGTGTCATGGCCGACCCAGACCTGAGGGATATACATCAGGTTCGAGACGGCCTGTGCGACGCCGCAGATCAGCAGTGCCGGCAGCATCCCGAAGCGCGCCACCATGATGCCGCCCACCAGGCTGCCGATGATAGTCATCCATAGGCCCCAAACCTTGCTGATGGCGGCGATTTCGTTGTTGGTGAAACCCATCTCAACATAGAAGGGGTTGGCCATGACGCCGAGCAGCCCATCGGAATACCTGTACAAGGCCGCGAAGAGCAGAATCGCCACCGCGTTCCAACGGTTGCGCATGAGGAACTCGGCGAAGGGATTGATGACCGCGCTCTGAATCCAGGCTGCCGCCGTCTGCAGGCTGCCGGGAAGGTGCAGGAATCGCTCGCGGAACTGCGCGAGGCGCCCCTCGCGCGCCTGCGCCTCCGGCGTCAGGCGGATTTCCGGTTCGGACATTAGCAGGACAGTGACAATGCCGACGCCCATCAGCGCGGCCATCGTCACATAGGCCAGGAACCAGTTTTGGGCGTCCCCCGCAATCCACAGGGCGCCTGCGCCCCCAGCCAGCGCACCGACGCGCCAGCCAAGGACCACGTTCGCCGCGCCCGCGCCCAGCTGCCTTTCCTCAAGGACCTCGATGCGATAGGCGTCGATTGCGATGTCCTGCGTGGCCGATGCGAAAGCCACGGCCACGGCCCATACCGCCGTCCACCATAACTGTTCGCTGGGGTCCATGCTGCCGAGCCCAAGGATCGTGACGACGAGTGCGAGTTGCGAAAAGATCAGCCAACCGCGCCGCCGCCCGAGCAGGGTGGTGAAGGGCGGCAGGGGCAGACGGTCGACCAGGGGCGACCATAGATATTTCAGCCCGTAGGCGGAACCGACCAGGGCGAAGACGCCGATCATTGTCTTTGACACCCCATCCCTGGCGAGCCAGGTCGTGAGTGTTCCAAAAACCAGCGGAAACGGCAGGCCGCTGGAGAAGCCAAGAAGGAACACAACGATGGGGCGGCGCTCGAAATTGACTGCGCACGCAGAAAGCCAATTTTTCATGGGCACCTCGATCGCACCGGTCGACCTGCCGACGCCGGCCGACCTGAAGGGACGAATCGGCGCGATTCTAGCCCCAAAGACTCCGCGAGTGGAAATGCTTTGTTACGAAGGCCGCCTCGAATTAGACAGCTTCTTGCGCGCGGCTCGCCCGCTTGCGGGCATGGGGGTCGAGGAGGCGTTTGCGCAGCCGGATCGCCTTCGGGGTCACTTCGACCAACTCGTCATCGGCGATATAGGCCATCGCCTGTTCCAGCGTCATCTGCCTGGGCGGCGTGAGGCGAACGGCCTCGTCTTTGCCGGCGGCGCGAAAATTGGTGAGTTGTTTGCCTTTGAGCGGGTTGACCTCGAGATCGCTGCCGCGGCTGTTCTCGCCGATGATCATGCCCTGATAGACTTCGATGCCGCCGCTGATGAAGAGAACGCCGCGCTCCTCGAGATTCCAAAGCGCGTACGTGATCGCGGTGCCGTCGCCGGTCGAGATGAGAACCCCGGTGCGCCGGGCTTCGATAGCGCCGCGGTAAGCGGCAAAGCCATGGAACAGCCGATGCATGATGCCGGTGCCGCGCGTATCGGTCAAAAAGTCCCCGTGATAGCCGATCAGGCCGCGCGCCGGGATCAGGAAGGTCAGGCGAACCTTGCCGCCGCCGGAAGGCCGCAAATCCCGCAACTCCCCGCGCCTTTGCCCGAGCCTTTCCATGACCACGCCGGCATAGGGTTCATCGACGTCGACCTGAACTTCCTCGATCGGCTCAAGGCGCTGTCCGGTGACCGGATCGTTGCGGTACAGAACCCGCGGCCGGCTAATCGACATTTCATAACCTTCGCGCCGCATCGTCTCGATAAGGACACCGAGCTGAAGTTCGCCGCGCCCCGCGACCTCGAAGGAATCGCGGGATTCCGCCTCGGTGACACGTATGGCGACATTGCCGGCGGATTCCCGCATCAGGCGTTCGCCAATGATGCGCGAGGTGACCTTGTCGCCGTCCTGGCCGGCGAGCGGTGAATCGTTGACCGAAAACGTGATCGCCATGGTTGGCGGATCGACGGGCGTGGCCGGAATTGGCGCCATGACGTCGGGCATACAGATCGTGTCGGGGACGGATGCGTATTCCAGTCCGGCGATCGCAATGATGTCGCCGGCCTCCGCGCGCTCGACCGGCGTGCGATCGAGGCCGCGATAGGCGAGAAGCTTGGTGGCGCGCGATTGTTCGACCAACACGCCGTCGCGGTTCAGCGCCTTAATTGGCATGTTCACGCGGGCGACGCCGGCATGAACCCGTCCGGTCAGAACGCGACCGAGATAGGGGTCGTATTCCAGGATTGCGGCCAACATAGCGAACGGCGCCTCGGCGTCGGCCCGTGCGGCCGGCACATGCGCGAGGATCAGGTCGAAAAGCGGGCTGAGGTCATTGCGCTGGCCGTCCAGCTCGGTGGTGGCCCAGCCCTGTCGCCCCGAGGCGAACAATGTCGGGAAATCAAGCTGCTCCTCGCTGGCGCCCAAGGCGGCGAAGAGGTCGAAGACCTCGCTGTGAACGATTTCCGCGCGGGCGTCCGGACGGTCGATCTTGTTGATGATGACGATCGGCCGCAAACCCTTGGCGAGCGCCTTGGCGGTGACGAACTTGGTCTGCGGCAGGGGGCCTTCGGCGGCATCCACCAAAACGACGGCGCCGTCGACCATGCCCAGGATCCGTTCGACCTCGCCGCCGAAATCGGCATGTCCGGGCGTGTCGACGATATTGAGCCGCTCTCCCTTCCAACTCACCGAAGTGCATTTGGCGAGGATGGTGATTCCGCGTTCCCGTTCGAGTTCGTTGGAATCCATGGCGCAATCGGCCACGTTCTGATTGGCGCGCACCGCTCCACTCTGGCGCAGAACTGCGTCAATCAGGGTCGTTTTGCCATGATCGACATGGGCAATGATCGCGAGGTTGCGGATCGACATTCTGCACTTCATGTGGTGAGGGGTTGGGCCAATTGCCAGGGACAGGTCTTATCCCGGGGCGCGGCAGGATCAGTTGCGGACCGCCTTATTCGCGTTCGCGCCCGGGGCGAGACGGCCGAGCTTGCGTTCGATGAGGGTTGCGAGCGGCGCTTCTGGGCGCGCTCCAAGATGAGAAATCGCATCGGCGGCGGCGATCGAGCCGATGCGGCCGCAGACCGGCAGGTCCAGACCCTGGGTCAGGCCATAGAGAAATCCGGCCGCGTAAAGGTCGCCGGCGCCGGTTGAATCCACGACCTGTCCGACCTTTTCGGCCGCGATTTCGTGCGTCGAGCTGCCGGCCACGACCAGCGAGCCCTTTTCGCTACGCGTCAGCACCGACAGCCCCGGCCGGCGGCGGGCCTGTTCGACCGCGGCCGCGAAATCCGGTGCCTGGTAAAGCGAAATGATCTCGGCTTCGTTGGCGAATAGGACGTCCACGTATTTTTCAGTCAAAGTCATGAACTCGGCGCGGTGACGGTCGACGCAAAAGGGATCGGACAGTGTGAAGGCAACCAGGCGTTTGGCCTCGCGGGCAAGCGTCGCCGCACGCCGAATCGCCTCCTTCGCCCGGGGCGGATCCCACAGATACCCTTCCATATAGACGATCTTCGAGCGCTTGATCAGCGCGGCGTCGATATCTTCCGGCCCGATATGAGTGGCCGCGCCGAGATAGGTATGCATCGTTCGCTGCCCATCCGGCGTTACTAAAACCAGGCAGCGCGCCGTCGGCGGTCCGCCAACAATGGGTGACGCGGCAAAGGTGACGCCGGCGGCCCGGATGTCGTGCGCAAAAACACTTCCAAGCTGATCGTCGGCAACCTTGCCGATATAGGCGGCACGGCCTCCCAACGAGGCGATGCCGGCCATGCTGTTGGCGACGGACCCTCCGGAACACTCGATCGCCGGCCCCATTGAGGCATACATGGCCTCGGCGACCGGCGCCTCGATCAGCGTCATCGCCCCTTTCGCCATCTTGTGTCGGCTGAGGAAAGAATCGTCGGCATGGGCGAGCACATCGACGATGGCATTGCCGATCCCGACCACGTCGTAGGAATTTTCCGTCATCGGCGGACAGCTCTGGCTAAGCGGCTTTGTGGGGCGTTGGCAAGCGGCGCAGTATAGTCACCCGCGCGATGGGTACAAGATCCGGTTGGAGGGTCGTTCCGGAGGGGTTGCGAGCCCGCCGCGCCGCTGTATAGTGTCGGCACGTCGTGCGGCGGTCCCTGGCCGGCGCCGTGACGACGGGACAACCAGCTAGGGAGAGACCTGCATGTTCCGCCGTAAGAACGATGGCCGGGACGGATCGTCGACGCCGCCGACCGACGAAACCGCGGAGCACGATGCTGCCGCGAAGCCGGCAGTGCCGCGCGCCGCGCCCCTGCCCGCAACCAAACCCGTGAGCGCGCCGGCATCGCGCGCGGAGCCGGCGGGACGCCGTCTCGTCGAGTTGACCGGCCAAACGGGCTGGCGCTCTGGTCAACAGCCGCCTGAACCCGAATCCAAAAAGCTGATCGTCGGGCGCGACATCTGCCTGTCGGGCGAAATCACGTCCTGCGACAGGCTTGTTGTCGAAGGACGCGTCGAAGCCACCCTCTCGGAGAGCCGCTTCATTGAAATTACCGAAAACGGTTTCTTCAAGGGCACGGCGGAGGTTGATGGCGCGGAGATCGGCGGACGGTTCGAAGGCTCCCTGATCGTGCGTGAGAGGTTGTTCATTCGATCGACCGGTCGCATCACCGGTTCGGTTCGCTACGGACAAATCGAAATCGAGCTTGGCGGCGAATTGGCGGGCGATCTTCAGGTTACTCGTCCGAACCCGACCCTAAAGCCCGTCGCGGATACGACGTCATCGTCCTCGGCATTGGGAGCGAATTCAGATTCTCCGTTGTTTCGGCCCGTTGAAACAACCCAGGCTTGACCCGCGGATCGTGACAAGCCGGTTGCCGGTCCGCCAGGAATCTCTCCGGTGCGGGCTGATTTTCGCCATGATACTCGTGCTTGGTGCCGGGGCCTGCACCACGAGGCCACCGCCGCGGCTGGCGAACGCCCCGCCGGCGCAATCGTCCGCGCAGTCCGATGCGGGGATGGCCCATGCCGCCGAAGTCGCTCCGCCCAATGACGGATTGTCCCAGGCCAATTTTAGGAGCGCCGGCGAATCCGCCGCCTTCCCCATGCCGATCGCGGAAAGGGTGGCGGCGATACCGCCCGCCGCGGAACAGCCCGGCGAATTGATCGGGCTCACCGGACGAGTCCTGTCCAATCGGCTCGGGCGGCCGGATTTCGTTCAGCGCGATGGCCCCGCCGAGATATGGCGTTACGCCGGAACCGAATGTTTCCTCGACGTCTTTTTGTATCTGAAATCCGGAGACCTACAAGTCGCGCATTACGAAGTGCGGAACGGCGCGGAGAAGGCCCGCTTCCCGCAGACCACCAGCAACGCGGCCAATTGTTATCGCGACTTGCGCTCACATCGGGTTCGACAGCCGGGCTGAGTCCGGCGCCCGGATTTGGCGTCTTCCTCGTCGGCGACGCCGACGAACTCTAGTCCCCATGTCCCGCGCGGCATGTTCCGGCGCAGCCAGTACTCCGCCTTGGTGACGTCGGCCTGACTGTTTAATTTCCGGTTCAGAATATATTCATACGCGGTCATGAACCCAACCACTCGGTCGATGGCAAAGACGATGCTTCCATCATCGGCAGTCCGAGAAGGTTCCTACTTCCTCGATCCGACTAATCTAGCGTCGTTGTAGAAAAATAACCCGATCACGCGTTATTTCCAAGACGGTTCGTAGAGTCCGACGATCGGAGAGACTGGGTCCTCATCGATCCTCTGTCGCAGAAGCCGGCGAAAAAGCTGGGGCGGTCTTGCCACCGTAGGGGCAGAGATCGCGCACCAGACAGCGTGGGCAATCGGGCCGGCGGGCCTTGCACAGATGGCGTCCATGCAGGAGCAGCCAGTGATGGGCGTGTTTCCGATAGGGCGCGGGGACGACCCGTTCGAGTTCCTCTTCCACCGCCCTCGGCGTTTTTCCGGTGGCCAGGCCGAGACGTCTGGCGACACGGAAGACGTGCGTATCGACGGCGATGGTCGGGTGCCCAAAGGCTGTATTGAGGACCACGCTGGCCGTCTTTCGACCGACCCCGGGGAGCGATTCGAGATCGGCACGATTGTCGGGTACGCGACCGCCGAATCGTTCCAGGAGAATTTCACTCAAACGCACGAGATTCTTGGCCTTGTTATTGAACAGGCCGATGGTTCTGATGTGACGCTTCACTCCCGCCACGCCGAGCGCCGCCATTTTCTTCGGCGTCCCCGCCGCCGCGAACAAGGCGGGTGTGGCCTTGTTCACGCCCTTGTCCGTAGCCTGCGCCGAAAGCGCGACGGCGCACAGCAGAGTGAAGGGGTCGCGATAATGAAGCTCGCTGCGCGGCGCGGGATTGGCCGCGGCGAGACGGCGAAAGAGTTCCTCGATTTGAACTTTGCGCATCGAACACTGTTTCCTAGGCGGATGGCGGCTGGTTTCCGTCGCGTCGGGTTTGCGGGCGGCCACTTTGGGCGTCTATCATTGTCCGATGAGCATGGCGGCGCCGCAACAGCCTGACGGAGGCTCCTCTCGTCGCCTCAGCCTGGTTCTTCGGCCCCATCGCAGCCTGAGTCCCTTGGGCTTTTGGCTGGTGATGGCCGCAATCGGCGGCATTGGGTTTGTCGCCGGCATGGCCTTTTGGCTGGCGGGCGCTTGGCCGGTCTTCGGCTTCTTCGGCCTGGATGTCTTGCTCGTCTATTGGGCGTTCAGGGTAAGTTATTCCAGCGGGCGGATGTACGAAACGGTGGAACTGACCGACAGCGAACTGACCGTGTGGCGGGTCAACCCGCGTGGTCAGCGCCAAACCTGGAGTTTTCAGCCCTATTGGCTGCGCGTCGACATGGACGATCCCCCGGACCATCAAAGCGCCCTGACCCTCAAATCGCATGGTCGGTCGCTCGTGATCGGTTCGTTCCTTCCGCCTTGGGAGCGGCTCGAGGTCGCCCGCATTCTTCGTGCGGCGCTTTTGCGGCATTCCGCCGAATGCGGCGGTCGAACCGACCCGGCGCCATAGGCCGTGGTCAGGAAATTCCTAGAACATCACGCATTGTATAAAGGCCGGGTTTCTTGCCCTTGACCCACTGGGCCGCCCGAACGGCGCCGCGAGCGAATATCTGGCGGTCCGACGCGCGATGGACGAGTTCGATGCGTTCGCCCGCGCCCGCGAAAACAACCGAGTGATCGCCGACCACATCGCCGCCGCGCAGCACCGCAAATCCGATATCTCCCGTTCGGCGCGGTCCGGTGCGGCCGTCGCGGTTGCGCTGGCCAACCTTGGCGAGGCGCACGCCCCGCCCGGCGGCGGCAGCCTCGCCCAGCGAGAGCGCGGTGCCCGACGGCGCGTCGACTTTGTGGCGATGATGCATTTCCACGATCTCGATGTCGTAATCAGGCTCCAACACCGAGGCGACCTTTTCGACGAGCGCGGCGAGCAGTGTCACGCCCAAGCTCATATTGGCGGCGCGCACGACCGGTGCCTTACGGGCGGCTCGGGCCACCGCGGCAATCTGCCGATCGTCGAGCCCGGTCGTGCCAAGCACGAACGCTGTTCCCGTCCGCGCGGCCATCCCGGCATGGAGCACGCTGGCCGCCGGTGTCGTGAAGTCGATGACGACATCGGCGGCGGCGAAAAGAGTTTCGGCATTGTCCGTGACCGCGAGGCCGATTGGCCAGGTGCCGGCGATTTCGCCAAGATCGCGCCCGAACAGCGCGCTCTCCTTCTGTTCGGTGCCGCCGGCGATACGGCAGCCTTTGGTGGCGGCGAGTTCGCTCAACACCATGCGGCCCATGCGACCGCCGCAGCCAATGACACCGACCCGGACATCCGTCATTCAATGCTCCCGCTTTGGCTGCGACTATAACCACCGGCCGCGTTTGGGGGGCGCAAATTTGGCGGTGAGACGATTGGCGCAGCGCTTGGTCCCTATTCGCGCAAATCTTCCCAGAGTTCGCGGACTTTGGCGAAAAAGCCCTCCGATTGCGGGCTCGTCTGGTTACGATTTCCCGCCCCGTCGAAATCCCGCAGCAACTCCTCCTGCCGCTTATTGAGGTTGACCGGCGTCTCGACGATGAGTTCGACGAAAAGATCGCCGCGCTGGTTGCTACGCAGCACACTCATGCCCTTGGTACGAAGGCGAACCTGTTGGCCGGTCTGCGTTCCGGTCGGGACGTTGATGCGCATGCGACTGCCGTCGATGGTCGGCACCTCGATATCGCTGCCGAGGGCCGCAGTGGTCATGGGAATCGGTACACGGCACAGGAGATCGGCGCCTTCGCGTTGAAACAACTTGTGCGGTGTGATTTCGACGAAAAGGTATAAGTCGCCTGGCGGCGAGCCGCGCACGCCAGCCTCGCCTTCGCCGGCCAGCCTTATGCGCGTTCCATCTTCGACACCGGGCGGTACGTTCACCGCCAGCGTTCGTTCCTTGCGCACCCGGCCCTGACCGCTGCACGATCGGCAGGGTTTTTCGATCACCCGTCCTGCTCCGTGACACGCCGGGCAGGTCCGTTCGATTGTGAAGAAACCGCTTTGTTGGCGGACCTTGCCATGGCCCTGGCAGGTGCTGCAGGCGATCGGTTTTGAACCGCCCGCCGCGCCGGTGGCGCCACATGATTCGCACAACGCCAGGCTTGGGACGCGGATGGTTGTCTGCCGGCCCTTGAAAGCCTCCTCCAGGCTAATCTTCAGGTTGAAACGAACGTCGCCCCCGCGCGGGGTGCCTTGGCCGCCGCGCCTTCCGCCCATGACGTCGCCGAACATTTCGTCGAAGATGTCCGCGAACCCGGCGCCGAAATTGAACTCGAACCCAGGGCCGCCCGGGCGGCCCCCACCGTTTTCAAATGCGGCATGCCCATAACGGTCATAGGCGGCGCGTTTTTCGTCATCCTTGAGGATGTCGTAGGCTTCGTTGATCTCGCGGAATTTGTGTTCCGCTTCCTTGTCGCCCTGGTGCCGATCCGGGTGGAACTGCATGGCCAGCTTGCGGAAGGACTTCTTGATGTCGTCGATGCTGGCGCCGCGCGCGACGCCGAGCGCGTCGTAATAGTCCTGCTTCGCCATTCACCCGATCCGCCTTGCGGCGCCCCCTGGTTTCATCGAGGCGGCGCCTTCCCCCTAATGACGCCTTACTTGCGCTCGCTATTTGCGCTTGCGTTCGTCGACTTCCTCGAAATCGGCGTCCACAACCTTGTCAGTTTTCTCCCCGGCAGCCTCGCCTTCCGGCGCCGTGCCCGCCGAGGCTCCGGGCGCGGCGTCGCCAGCCTGGCCCGCCTTGTACATCGCTTCGCCCAATTTCATGGACGCCTGTTGTAGAGACTGAATCTTGGATCGGATGGCCGCTACGTCTTCGGATTCACGGGCTTTCTTCAGCGCCTCGATTTCGCTTTCGATCGCGGCCTTTTCCGCGGCCTGAACCTTGTCCCCGAATTCCTTCACATTCTTTTCGGTGGAATGGATCAGGCTATCGGCCTGGTTTCGGGCTTCGATCAGCTCGCGGCGCTTTTTATCGTCGCCGGCATGGCTCTCGGCCTCCTTGACCATCCGCTTGATGTCGTCATCGGACAAGCCGCTGCGGGCCTCGATGCGCACTTGCTGTTCCCGCCCCGTGGCTTTGTCCTTGGCCGAGACATTGACGATGCCGTTGGCATCGATATCGAAGGTGACCTCGACTTGCGGCACGCCCCGGGGGGCCGGCGGAATGCCGACGAGATCGAACTGGCCCAGCATCTTGTTGTCCGCCGCCAACTCGCGCTCACCTTGAAAGACGCGGATGGTCACCGCCGTCTGACCATCCTCGGCCGTGGAAAAGGTCTGGCTCTTGCGTGTCGGCACCGTGGTATTGCGATCGATCAGGCGTGTGAAGACGCCGCCCAACGTCTCGATGCCCAGGGACAACGGCGTAACATCGAGGAGCAGCACGTCTTTGACGTCGCCTTTCAAAACGGCGCCTTGGATTCCTGCGCCCACGGCGACGACTTCGTCGGGATTGACGCCGCGATGCGGTTCACGACCGAAGAATTGCTTCACCGTTTCGATGATCTTGGGCATGCGGGTCATGCCCCCGACCAGCACAACCTCGTCGATTTCCGAGGGCTTTAGCCCGGCATCCTTAAGTGCGGCGCGGCAAGGATCGATGGTTCTCTGGACCAAGACGTCGACCAGGGACTCAAGCTTGGCGCGCGTCAGTTTGATGGCCAAATGTTTTGGCCCGGTCTGATCAGCAGTTATGAAGGGCAGATTCACCTCGGTCTGCACGGAACTCGACAGCTCGATCTTGGCCTTTTCCGCGGCCTCCTTCAGGCGCTGCAGGGCGAGGCGGTCCTGGCGCAAATCAATGCCGTTCTCTTTTTTGAATTCGATCGCCAGGTAGTCGATGATCTCTCTGTCGAAATCCTCGCCGCCGAGGAAAGTGTCGCCATTGGTCGACTTCACCTCAAAGACGCCGTCGCCGATTTCGAGCACCGAGACGTCGAAGGTGCCGCCGCCAAGGTCGTAAACCGCGATCGTGCCGGCTTTCTTTTTCTCAAGGCCGTAGGCCAGCGCCGCGGCCGTTGGCTCGTTGATGATGCGCAGGACTTCGAGCCCGGCGATCTTGCCGGCGTCCTTCGTGGCCTGGCGCTGGGAATCGTTGAAATAGGCGGGGACGGTGATGACCGCCTGTGCCACCTTCTCGCCGAGATAGGCTTCAGCGGTTTCCTTCATCTTCTGAAGGATGAAAGCGCTGATCTGGCTGGGTGAATAGCGCTTCCCCTGGACCTCGACCCAGGCGTCGCCATTGTCGCTGGGCACGATCTTGTAGGGCACGTGGCCCTTGTCCTTGGACACCAAGGGGTCGTCGTGGCGCCGCCCGACCAAACGCTTGACCGCATAGACGGTGTGCAGGGGGTTGGTCACGGCCTGCCGTTTCGCCGCTTGGCCAACCAGGCGTTCGCCGCTTTCGGTGAAGGCGACGATCGACGGCGTCGTGTTCATGCCCTCGGCATTGGCGATGACCTTGGGCGTGGAGCCCTCCATGACCGCCACGCAGGAATTGGTGGTGCCGAGGTCGATACCAATAACTTTGCTCATACACTTCCCCATTTTCGGCGGAATCCGCTGGCCCTAAGAAGCACCGGCGAATTTCCCCATGGTGACCTGAAATAGGTCGTTGATTCGCGCGAGTATATAGGGATGCAGGGTTGAGCCTGCAACACCCCGTTCCTCGCTTTCCTAGGTTTGGTGTCGCTTGGTGGCGAGATGCGTTGCGGGCCAGCCACAGGGCGGAGGATTTCCTTCGGATCGGCGCCAAACCGGCCGGCACGCCGGGCCGCGCCGAAACGCCTTCGCTGTTGATCAGCGGTCCGACAGGGCCGAAACTCCACCGGGTTCCTTGAGGGAGAAGCGCTATCACCGCCGACCTTCGTCGTACGATCGATTTTCAGCCCATTGCCCAGTGGATAATCAACGGCGCGGATGGCGCGCGTCCGCGCCTTTTTGTTGCCAGGCTGGGGCGGCAGCTTCTGAACGCCGGCGTTCGGCTCTACGGCGTCGCCCTGTACGTCGATACGCTTCACCCCGACATTCTGGGGCGGAGATTCCTGTGGCGGGTCGGCAAAAAGACACGAGTCACCGACGCGGCGATCGAGGTCGTCAACGAGACCACCTACCAGACGAGCCCGCTTGCCGCTGTCAAATTGACCGGCGGCACGATCCGGCGTCGGATCGGCGATCCGCAATCGCCGATGGATTTTCCAATTCTGCAGGATCTGCAGAAGGAAGGCGTCACCGACTACGTGGCGCAGCCTTTGCGGTTTCTCGACGGGCAAATCCGGGTGATCACATGGACAACGCAACAGCCGGACGGGTTCAGCCAATCCGAGATCGACACCTTCGAGGGCATCCTCGCACCCATCGCGCGGGTGGCCGAAATCTTTGCCCTGCACTGGACAGCGGTAAACCTATTGAGCACCTATCTGGGGCGGACGACCGGTGAGCGCATCCTTGGCGGACAGATTCGGCGCGGGCAGACCGAATCCATTCATGCCGCCATCTGGCTGTCCGATCTGCGCGGATTCACCCATCTGGCCGACGTTGTGCCCGGCGATCGTCTGGTCGCGCTCCTCAACGATTATTTCGAATGCCAGGTCGTCCCGATCATGGCCGAGGGCGGGGAAGTCCTGAAATATATGGGCGACGGTTTGCTCGCCATCTTTCCGGTCAAATCCGGCGGTCGCGAGGCCGAGGTGTGCGCGCGCGCCTTGGCGGCGTGCGATGCCGCTCGCCGAAACATCGCCGCTCTCAATGTCCGGCGCGAAAGCCATGGCGAACTGACCTTGGAATACGGCATGGCGCTTCACGTCGGAGACGTGCTGTACGGCAATGTCGGCGCTCCTCAAAGACTGGATTTCACTACCATCGGCCCAGCCGTCAACTTGGCGTCGAGGCTAGAGGGGCTCTGCGACCAGATGAATCGTTCGGTTCTGGTATCGGCCGCCTTTGCCGCCCAATGTCCCGGAAACGTCCGCCGGCTCGGACAGGTGGCGGTCCGGGGCATCGCCGAACTTCAGGACATTTTCGGGTTGACCGACGACCGGGGCGTTCGCCCGGACCGCCGCTGAGGTTCAGACCGTCGTATCGATCCGGGTCGACGCCGGTAGCGTTGCCGCGGAGGACTTGGCGACGCCGACCAGGGCCGGCCGCAGCAGGCGGTCGTGGAGCACGTAGCCATCCTGCAGGACTTGGATGATGGTCCCGGGGGGGCGGTCCGCTTCCACCTCGAACAGCGCCTGGTGGAGATTGTGATCGAATGGCCGCCCCAGAGCCTCGATTCGGCGGATGCCCTGGCGTTCGAAAACCGCCATCAGCTCGCGTTCGGTTAATTCCACACCGGCCGCGAATTTTTCAATCCGCTCATCCTGCTGGCGAAGCTCCGCCGGCAGGCTGTCAAGCGCCCGGCGCAGATTGTCGGCAACGGCAAGAAGCTCCCGCGCGAATCCGGAAACGGCGAAACGGGTCGCGTCGTCGGTCTCGCGTTGGAGCCGCCGGCGCATGTTCTCGGTATCCGCCAGCGTTCGCATCAACTGATCTTTCAGCCGCGCATTCTCCGTCTCAATGGCGACTTTGGCCTCCGCCTCAAGGCTGCCCGACGGTTTGGCTTGGCCGGATTCCTTGCGGCCCGATTCCACCGCGCCCGTCGGCGACACTTCGGGAGAATCGTTGTCGTTCGTCATGACAAATCCTGTGAGCCTGATTTCAACCGAGCAGCCGGCCGATCACTTTAGCCGTGTAGTCAACCATCGGAATGATCCGCGCGTAGTTTATGCGGGTTGGGCCGATGACCCCGATCGCGCCGACGATCTGCCGCCGACTGTTCAAATAGGGGGCGATCACCATCGAGCAGCCGGCGATGCCGAAGAGTTGGTTGTCCGCGCCGATGAAGATCTGAACGCCGTCGCCGGTCTGGGCCGCGTCGAGCAGGCGCACCGCGGCTTCCTTAGTTTCCAGCGCCTCGAACAGACCGCGAATTTTCTCGAGATCGGAGGTCGCGCTGACGTCGTCCAGAAGGTGAGCCTGGCCGCGCACAATTAAATAACCGCCGGTATCGTCCGAAGACCAGGTGGCAAGACCGGTTTCAACGACGCGTGCCGTCAACTCGTCAAGCGCCGCGCGCTGATCCTCGAGTTCGTTTTCGATAATGACGCGCGCCTCGCCGAAGGTCCGGCCCTGCATGCGCGCGTTTAGGTAGTTGCCCGCCTGAGCCAAGGCCGAGGGCGGCAAGCCCAGCGGCGTCTCCATAAGGCGGTTCTCGACCACGCCGCTTTGCGAGATCATCACGGCCAAGGTTCGTCCCGGCCCCAGGTCGACAAATTCGATGTGTTTGACCGCTTCGTCGGTTTTCGGTGCCAACACCATACCGGCGCAGTGGCCCAGACCCGAAAGCATGGTCGTGGCTTCTTCCAGGACATGAGCCAGACTTCGGCCGGCGGCGTTGCATTGAATTTCGATATTGGACTTTTCATCCTGGGTGAGCGCGCCGACTTCCAACAGGCCGTGAACGAACAACCGCAACCCGGCTTCCGTCGGCAGGCGCCCGGCGGAGGTATGGGGCGCATGGAGCAGCCCGGCATCCTGAAGGTCGGCCATGATGTTGCGGATCGTCGCCGGAGAAAGCTGGACGTCGAGCCGGCGCGACAAGGTGCGCGAACCGACCGGCTCTCCGGTTTCGACATAGGATTCCACAATCCGCCGAAAAACCTCGCGCGAACGCTGATTAAGTTCGCCGACGAGTGACTTGGGC
>CAMDDQ010000051.1 GCA_945892765.1 Asaia bogorensis | reverse complement strand
CCACATCCTTGTCGCGAAAGAAAAAGCCATCGCAAGTCGCGCAGGCCGACACTCCGTAGCCGCGGAATTTTTCCTCGCTGCCGATGCCGAGCCAACGCGCTTGGGCACCGGTGCAGATAACAAGCGTCTCGCCCTCGTAAATATCGCCGCTGTCGGATTTGCAGATGAAGGGCCGGCGGCTGAGATCGGCTTCCACGATCATGTCCTCGACGATCTGCGTGCCGACATGTTCGGCCTGATGCAACATCTCCTCCATCAACCACGGGCCCTGGATGGCTTTGGCAAAGCCAGGGTAGTTCTCGACATCGGTGGTGATGCTGAGCTGGCCGCCGGGCTGCATGCCGCGGATCAGGATGGGTTTGAGATTGGCGCGCGCGGCATAGATCGCGGCGGTGTAGCCCGCGGGGCCGGAGCCAAGAATCAACACTTTGGTTCGATGTCGCGTGCTCATGGGGCGCCCGGAGCGTTAGGGGTCAGGCTAAGATAGGTTCCGGCGCCGCTCGCGGCAAGCCGCGGGCGGTCAAAACCCGAACATGTGATCCAGGCTGAAGGCGCCCCCGTGGACGGCGCCGTGATAACCGAACAGGCGGCAGGTTGTATCGCGGACCACAACATAACCGCCCTCCGCGCTTTTACGGGTTTTCTCATCGAAAAGCTCGGAATGCCGAAAAAACAGGGACCCGTTGCAGGCGATTCCGACGCGCTTTTTCGCGATTTCATCACCGTTGCCATCGTTGAGGATGATATCTGTGGAAGATTGGGGCAGCCACGGCGTCGATGCCGCGTAGATAAGGTGGCAAACGGTCTCGATCGGTGGCGGCGCGATCCGTAAGAACAGGCGCGTGCTTAACCCAGGCGGTCGTCCGGCATAGGATTGCGGCTCGCCGCGATAGGTCAGCGCGGTGTTGAAGACATGGGCGCCGAAGCTGGTTTCGCTCACATGCCCGCTCGATTTGTCCTGGTAGCGGAACAGGGCGTGCATCCATCCATCGGCGCCACCGCCCTCGGCGAAATCGTAGACCAATTCGAGATGGCCGTAATCTGGGAGGCTGGCGCCGTTCAGCATTTCGTCGATGGCAAAGGCCGTGCGGCCGTCACGCGGCAGCCGTCCGAGGAAACGGGTGAAAACCAGTTGCCCGTCCGGACTATGGAGGCGCAAGGCGAGCGGCAAATCGGCCTGCGTCGTCGCCATCGGGGTCGGCAGCAGCACCGTTCGCCAGCGGTCGCGCGGCAACACCGGGGCCGGCAAGAGGTAACCCTTACCGAGAAGGTTCGACAATTCCGGAATGCGCGGATCGGGCTTGAGATCGGTGCGCTCGACGTTGACATGGGCGATATGGGCGCGTCCGGAGCTTTCAATCACCTCGTAACGCGGCCGCACGAAATGCCGGCCGGCGCGTATCTCGATTTGCTGCGGCCAGCGCGCCTGCGGCAGCAGCGTTGATACGTCGAGGGCGTGGCTGGCGAAGGGTTTGATGGCGCTGTCGAAGGAGACGGCCACCTCCGAACCCATAAGGTTCAGCCCGACGGCGCCCGCCGGAATCGGGCAGGGGTGGCTATTCTGGATCCACAACACAACACGTTCGCCCGCGCGCGGCGCCGGCAGTCCGGCATAGAAATCCGCCGGCCAGGCATTGGCGTCGTGGGTGGCGGACAACTCGTTGCCGTCGTCGGAAAAAACATCGAGCGCGTATTTCACCGTGTCATGTCCGGCCGCGCCAACGACATGGATAAAGAGCTGACCGGCAAAATCGCCCAGGCCGAAACGCTGGCGCACGATTCGGCTGTCGATGACGATCGTCGCGGCTTGGTCGGGAAGGGGCTCGCGCCATTGTGCAAGCGTGCCGCCATCGGCGGCGAGGAGGCGCAAATAAAGCGACACGTTGCGGCCGCCATAACCCGCCCAGTAATTGACGCTGACCAACCTTGTATGGCGCCCGCCCTGGTCCCGGAAAAAGGCGAAATTCGTGGAGAAATTGCGGGCGTCGAGGTAAGTGCCCCGGTGACCAATCATGTCGTCGGGGAGACGCAATTCATCGAAGCTGACGATTTCGGCGCCAGCGGGCAGAAACGACCGGATGTGCTCGATCGGCCGCTTGGCATCGAAGGCGGCGACAAAAACGACATCGGCGCGCGAAGCCTTGAGATCGGTGACCGGCTGCGCGCGGCAACCCATCGCCTCGCGGCCGATATCCCCGACATCCTGGACGAAAAGCGCGGCCGGTCTGACCGAGCTGAAATCGTATAGCGCGGCGAAGGCGGCGGCACAGCCGAAGGGATCGTACAACGCGAGCAGTTTGGCGCCGGCAAGCCGATTGATCAGCGTCCCCGCCCGGTCCGCGGCCATGGGATGGCCCAGCGCCTTGAACAGCGGATCGCCGTGCTGATTTTTGAATGTGTCGATGGAAAGAGCCATCGCCTTGATCGTTCGGTTCTCTGACGCCCCTCGTGGTCGGCCGGTTATAGCCGATTCTTCGCCGACCGCCATGAGATAAGGCGTTCTAGTCCGGCAGTGTCAGACGGCGCCTGATTTCCGCCGCCGCTTTCGCCGTATCGTCGAGCGGCGCGTAACTCCAGAATTCGAGTGTGCCAACGAATCGGCGGGTCACGCCGTCCTGGCGCAAGGATTCGTGAAACTGCTGAAAGCGGCGCGAGCCGCCGGGCAGGTCGTAGACATAGACCGGCCTCAGGGTGGAACAGGCTTCCGAGGTCATCGAGACCGAATCGGCGGTGACGACGATGGCATCGGCAAGCCCGAGATAACCGAGATAGGGATTGTCCCCGGTGCCGTCCGAGATGTCGGCGGGCGCCCCGGCGAGGCCGCGTCGCAAGCCCGCCAGGTTATCGGCGCCGGTGCGGCGCGAGGCGGTGACCAGAAGCGAGGCGCCGCTGCTCGCGGCCATCGCGGCGAGTTGGCCGCCCAAGATCTCCGTGATCTCCGGCGTCATCGAATAGCGATTGGTCGGTCCGCCCACCAGGACCGCGACCAGCGGGCGTTTGAGATGAGCAAGACGCGGGGCAAAGACCCGCGCCGCCGCCGCCAGCTTCGCCGGGGTCACCGGGTGAACGGCGCCGCGCGTGACAATGACATTGTCCCCGGTTAGCCCATCGTGACGCGGGACCACGACCATGTCGAAACGGCCCGGATTGGTGTGAGGGTCCTGGATATGGATACAACGCGTGTTCTTTGCCTCCCGGATGGCGAGCGCCAGCGGCACCGCCTTGCGGCCGCAGCTGACGAGAACCTGCGGCCAGGGCGGCTCAAGACGATCGCCGCCCGGCCCGGGAGCGGCCAGGGCGTTGAACCACAGGGCGTTTGGCAGGTATTTCCACGGCGGCCGCGGTTTGACGCGTTTGATCGTGGGAACGTAACCGAGCGCTTCCGCCAGGCCCCGGGTTTGCGCTTCCATCCCGGCGAAGTCTTCGCTCAGGGTCCAGCAGATTGCCGCCACGTCAACCACGTCCGATTTTTTCGGCGGCGTGCTCGGCGCAAATCTGTCCGGTCTCCGCGTCGTTCAGCGGCTCCAGTGTCAGACCGCAGCGATGCGGACCGGCCGGCGAATCCAAGGCATCGCCGCGGCGAAAGAAACGGCAGGTGCCGCAGAGTCCAAAACTTTGCCGGTCATTGCGGCGCTGAAGGCATCCGAGCAGGCCGTTGAGGGCGGCCGCCAAGGCCGATCGTTCGGGGGGCGCCATTTCGCTCGCTGCGGCGGCGAGGTCGTGCACAGGGCCGCCGGCGAGAACCTCGCGGCCGCGCGCGAGAATTTCCAGGCGCACACGCCGCCGGTCCCGCGGATCGATGGTTCGGTCGATCAACTTCTTGCGGCACAGGACGCTGACGGTCTGGGACGCCGTGCCCTTCGTCGTTGCCAGGAACGTACCGATGGCGCCGGGTGAACGTGAATAGCGGTTGGCTCGCGCCAAAAAGCGAAGCGCGTCCCACTGCGCCGCATTCAATCGGTCAGCATGGCGTCGAAGGCGGGCCAGCCGCCCAAGCCGCTCGATCAAGTCGGCGACCTGCTCGCTGCTGGCGGCGTTATCGTCCACGTCTTCCGGACCACCCCGCCGCGCCTGGGTCCGGCCAGACGGTGTCGTGGTGCCGCGAGTTTACAGTGAGGGTGTCAGCCGCCAAATTTTCAATTCCGCGCTTTGCTAAAAACGAAGGCGGTGTCCTTTTGCCCGGCGTGGCAGCCAAAGCAAGAGAGGCCGCCATCGGTGGTCAGGCGTTGCCCGCGGCTATCGCCGGCGAAGCCTTCATAACCCCAGCCGCCGGTCCCGGCGAACCGTTTGGCGTCGCGTTCCATGACGCCGACCAATTTGCGTTTTCCCTCTTCGATCGCGGCGCTGCCGACCTTTGTTTCGAGGAGGTCGAACACAAGGATCGCGCCATCTTCATAGACGCGCGATTTCAGGCCTTTCTGTTCCTTGGGGTTGGCATACACGTGATGCAGGCCCCCGAACGGATTGGCCAAGGGGTGTCCCTGCTCCAGCACCATCGATTTGACGTGATGCCAATTCCGGTAGCCGAAGGGATAGGCCACCTTGTCCGCCTGCTGCGCCTACACTTCGATTGCCATCAGGCCGACGCCGACGATCGCTGCCAAGCCGTAGGCAAGCCACTGTTTGCGGTTAGTCATGGATCCTCCAATTAGTATCGACTCGATACTAATTGGTTGGTCACGGAAAGTCGAGGACCCCGATCACGCTCTCCTCGCAATTTTGTTTCGTCTTGAAATAGAATTGCGCCCAATTGGCATGGGAAATGTCGAATGCGCCGCATTAAACTCGATCGAATCGACCGCCGCATCCTGCGGGATTTGCAAGAGACCGGCCGCATGACCAATGTCGAATTGGCGCGGCGGGCCAAAATTTCGGCGCCGCCCTGCCTGCGCCGCGTGCGGGCGCTGGAGGAGGCCGGTTACATCAGGGGCTACCACGCCGAACTCAGCGCCGAGGCTCTGGGTTACGCCGTCACCGTCTTCGCCCAGGTTGGGTTGTCGAGCCAGGCGGAGCAGGATTTGCGCGCGTTCGAGGACTTGGTGCAGACTTGGCCGCGGGTGCGCGAGTGCCAGATGCTGGCCGGGGAGACCGATTTTCTCCTCAAAATCGTCGCGGTCGATTGGGACGACTATCAAAAATTCCTAACCACCGTGTTGACCGCGGCGCCAAATGTCAGCCATGTCAAATCGGCGCTGGCTATTCGCACCTGCAAGAATCTTCCCGGCGTGCCGATTGAAGAGGAGTAGGACGGGGGCCTTTACCTGAATCTGACATTGATGATCTCGTAGGCTTTGGTGCCGCGCGGCGTCGAAACTTCAACGTTGTCGCCGACTTTCTTGCCGATCAGCGCACGGGCGAGCGGGGAGGTAATCGACAGGAGGCCCCGGGCGATGTCGGCCTCTTCCTGGCCGACGATCTGATATTTGTTTTCCTCGCCACTGTCGTCGTCGGAAAGAGTGACCTTGGCGCCGAATTTGATGACGCCGCCGGACAATTTCTTGAGATCGATGACTTCGGCGCGCGAAATTTTGTCTTCAAGCTCGGCAACCCGGCCTTCAACGAAACTCTGCCTCTCGCGCGCGGCGTCATATTCCGCATTTTCGGAAATATCGCCATGCTGGCGGGCCTCGGCAATCGCACGAATGATCGAAGGACGTTCGACCGTCTTGAGGTGCTTGAGTTCCGACTGCAACCGGCCCAGCCCATCGGCGGTAATCGGCATCTTATTCATTTTAAAGGGTTTTTCCCCTCTCTAAAAAGGCTGCGACCCAAGCGACCCGTGCCCCGCCGCTCGGCCAACGAATCAAGACAAAGGTCTAAAATAGGACTGCAAGGGAGCGACTTCAAGGCTGCCGCTCTTGAGCGCGGATATGGCCTCCACCGCCGCCCGAGCCCCGGCAACGGTTGTGTAGTAAGGGATATTGGCCAAAAGCGCGGTTTGCCGGATGGAGAAGCTGTCCGCCAAGGCCTGCGCGCCGTCCGTGGTGTTGAACACAAGTTGAACATCGCCGTTTTTCATGGCATCGACGATGTGGGGCCGGCCTTCCAGCACCTTGTTGACCTCGCGCACGGCGAGGCCTGAGTCGCGGAGGAAGAGAGCGGTGCCGCGGGTCGCGATCAGACTGAATCCCATGGCAACGAGGCGTCGGCTGGGTTCAACCACCGCGGGTTTGTCCTTTTCGCGCACGGAAATGAAGACCGTGCCGGCCAGCGGCAGGTTGACGCCGCTTCCAAGCTGCGCTTTGGCAAAGGCGTGGCCAAAATCCGTGTCGATGCCCATGACTTCGCCGGTCGATTTCATCTCCGGGCCGAGAACGAGGTCGGTGCCGGGGAAGCGGGCGAAGGGAAACACCGCTTCCTTCACGGCGATATGCGCCTGTTTTGTCGGCTTCAGACCGAAATCGGCCAGCTTTTCGCCCGCCATCACCCGCGCCGCGATCTTGGCGATGGGCACTCCGGTGGCCTTGGCGACGAAGGGCACGGTGCGGCTGGCGCGGGGATTGACCTCCAGGACATACACATCCATGCCTTTGACCGCGAATTGCACGTTCATCAACCCGACGACGTTTAGCGCCCGCGCCAGTTTTTCGGTTTGGCGCCGAATATCGGCGATGACATCGTCCGGCAGCGAATAAGGCGGCAGGGAACAGGCCGAATCGCCGGAATGAATCCCAGCCTCTTCGATGTGCTCCATGATTCCGGCGACGAAGACCGTATGTCCGTCGGCGACGGCGTCCACGTCCACTTCGATGGCGTCCTGAAGGTAGGAATCGATAAGCACCGGGTTCTTCCCCGATACCTTGACCGCGGTGGTCACGTAATTCAGCAACGATTCCCGGTCGTGCACGATCCGCATCGCGCGTCCGCCGAGGACATAAGACGGCCGTAGCAGCACGGGGTAGCCGACCGCGTCGGCCGAAGCCTCGGCTTCGGCGACGCTGTGGGCGATGCCGCTTTTCGGCTGCCTGACGGCAATGGTGTCGAGCAGTTTACGGAAACGGTCGCGGTCTTCGGCGAGGTCGATCGCATCGGGCGTCGTCCCCAGGATCGGCACGCCGGCGGCGGCCAGTGCCTGGGCGAGCTTCAACGGCGTCTGCCCGCCGAACTGGACAATGACGCCCAGGACGCGGCCGCGCGCCTCCTCGGCGCGGACGACGGCGAGCACATCCTCGACCGTCAGCGGCTCGAAATACAGCCGATCGGCGGTGTCGTAGTCGGTGGACACGGTCTCCGGATTGCAATTGATCATGATCGTCTCGAACCCTGCCTCGCGCAGGGCGTAGACGGCGTGTACGCAGCAATAGTCGAATTCGATTCCCTGGCCGATGCGGTTGGGACCGCCGCCGAGGATGATGATCTTGTCGCGGCCGGTGACCTCGGCCTCGTCCACGGCCGGTTCGATGCCATCGCCCGCATGGGTCGAGTAAAGATAAGGCGTGCTCGACGGGAAATCGGCGGCGCAGGTGTCGATGCGCTTGAAGACCGGGGCGATGTGAAAGGCGGCCCGGCGGGAAGCCACGTCGGCCTCGTCCAGTCCCGACAATTCGCCCAGCCGCGCGTCGGAAAAACCCTGCCGCTTCAGGCGTGCCAGACCCGGCGCGTCGGTCGGCAGACCCCTGGCGCGGATTTCGGTCTCGGCGTCAACCAGCGTCTTGATCTGATCGAGGAACCAAGGATCATAGCGGCAGGCGGCGTGGATTTCGGCGATCGTGAAACCATGGCGGAAAGCCTGGGCGATGACCAGAAGGCGGTCCGGCGTGGGCGCGGCGAGGGCGGCACGGATAACGTCGCGGTTGGCGCCGCCGGCGGCACCCGCTATGTCGATTTCGTTGAGACCGGTCAGCCCAGTTTCCAGCGAACGCAGGGCCTTTTGCAGGGATTCGGCGAAGCTGCGCCCGATGGCCATGGCCTCGCCAACCGATTTCATCGAGGTCGTCAGCAAGGCTGGCGACCCCGGGAATTTCTCGAAGGTGAAGCGCGGCATCTTGGTGACGACGTAATCGATGGTGGGTTCGAACGCCGCGGGCGTTACCCCGGTGATGTCGTTGGCCATTTCGTCCAGGCGGTATCCGACGGCGAGCCGGGCGGCGACCTTGGCGATGGGAAAGCCGGTGGCCTTGGACGCCAGCGCCGACGAGCGCGACACGCGCGGGTTCATCTCGATCACAACCATGCGGCCATCCGCCGGGTTGATCGCGAACTGCACGTTCGAGCCGCCGGTATCGACGCCGATTTCGCGCAGCACCGCGATCGAGGCGTCGCGCATCGACTGATATTCCTTGTCGGTAAGCGTCAACGCCGGGGCGACGGTGATGCTGTCGCCCGTATGAATGCCCATCGGGTCGATGTTTTCGATGGAGCAGACGATGATGCAATTGTCGGCGCAGTCGCGCACGACCTCCATCTCGAATTCCTTCCAGCCGAGCACCGATTCCTCGACCAGCACCTCGCCGACCGGGGACATACGCAGGCCGTAGGAAACGATTTGCTCGAATTCGTCGCGGTTATACGCAATGCCGCCACCGAGGCCGCCCAGGGTGAAGGATGGCCGCACGATCGCCGGCAGCCCGACGATCTCCAGGGCGGCCCAGCCTTCAGACAAGGATTTGACCAGGCGCGAACGGGGCGAAGCTAGGCCGATCTTCGACATCGCGTCGCGAAAGAGCAGTCGGTCTTCGGCCTTGGCGATGACCTTTTCGTCCGCGCCGATCATCTCCACGCCATGCGCGGCCAGCGTTCCGTCGCGGGCCAGCGCGATGGCGGTGTTCAACGCGGTCTGCCCGCCCATGGTCGGCAACAGGGCGTCGGGCTTTTCGCGGGCGATGATGCGGGCGACGATTTCCGGGGTGATCGGCTCGATATAGGTGGCATCGGCCAGACCCGGATCGGTCATGATCGTCGCCGGGTTGGAATTGACCAAGATGATGCGATAACCCTCGGCACGCAGAGCCTTGCAGGCCTGGGCCCCGGAATAGTCGAATTCGCAGGCCTGTCCGATGATGATCGGCCCGGCCCCGATAATCAGGATCGATTTGATGTCGGTCCGCTTAGGCATGGACGGGCTCGAAAGCAGACGCTTTCTTGCATATATTTGTTCTCATGACCAAGCTGTTGGAAAAGGCCATCGAAAAAGCGCGGAAACTGTCTCCCGCTCAATAGTTACTCTGTTAAAAAACATATATTAATCATATAGTTACAGTCACCAAAACGAGTGCGTGTAGCTTTTGTGTAACTTGACTGAGTTGGGACTGTTTTTAACAAAGCAAATCCTATTCGTTTTCAACACTTAATCTTAACCCTGTTACACAGGTTGCGGAACTTAATTAAGTGCCAGAATCCTTCAAAAATTGAAGCTGTTCTTTATCAGCATTATTCACAAAAATTCTTATATCAGCCACTAAATCAATTTAAATTTTAACTATGGTAAAGTAACTCTTATTTTCCGATAGCCTAGTACCAAGTCCAATAATTTGCTTAAACTCAATCATGTTATCTACTTGGCATAGTAAAACTAAATTAGAACCTATAACACACACCGACTAAGACTTGGTAAGTATCTAAAATTTTGGTAAAGTAGATGGTATACCCACCTGTGTTAGTGGCTGAGCAGCTAGGTTTACTCTAGCTCATAAAGTTTGCCTATTAAAACATAAAAACCAGATGTAATCATCTGCTTGTAACCTAATCCAACAACATAACCACCTACAGTATTGCTTTGGTTACTAACACAACTTACAGTATTGTCTGCATTCAATATTGAACTTGTGTAATAGGGAGGATATGTCTGATTAATATCGACCATACTGTAGCTAACCTTTAGATAAACCAATTTATCTTTATCGATTTCATATCCAGAAGTTACGGAAATATTGAAACGATTGGAAGTCTGCAATTTTGACCCATAGAGAATGTCGTATGTTCGTGTTGAGTTATAGGTTGAGGTTTCCTGACTTAATGCTGAGTAATCAATCCCTAATCCTACGAGCCATTTTGGGGCAACGGAATAGTTATAACCAAAACCAATAACTAAAGGTACGCCATTTGCATTTTGACTGCCTGAGTTCCAAGTATCGTCTGGTTGAGAACGATTGAAGCCTGTACTACAAAACTTATTACTCTCATAGACAGTAGCAATCTGACCATAAAAACCTTCAAATGTTGACTGTGCCATTGCTGAACCAGCCATCATTGCTGTAACAGCAACTACCAATAATTTTTTTTTCATTTCTATACCCACTCAGCAGAATCTCATCGCGGCGGCGATCATCGATGAGATCAACGGAGATGCCTCACGCCGGCGTAAGGCGCCGAAGGCACAGTCTCGCCTCGACGAACTCGTCGCCGAAGCCGACCACGAAATCGAAGCCGGCGAGACGTTACCGCTCGAGTTCCCAGGCGGTCGGTGAAATCTACAACCACCTAGAGCTTCAGGCGTTTGTTGGAACAGTTGCCGCCGAGCATTCAGAGACAAGCACGAAAGAATTTTCTTCTCTGGAAAGAACGCCCGGCGCTGCCGGGCCTTCGCTTCAAGGCCGTCAAGGGATATGAACGTTTGTATTCGATTCGCATCGGCGCGAATTGGCGGGCGCTTGGCCGATTGCGTGAAGGCACGATCCATTGGTTTTGGATAGGGCCACACGCCGAATACAGCCATCTTCTTCGGGAGCACGGCATAACGGAGTGATCCCACGCGCCAGTTGGAAGCCGTGAACCTCAACGGGGCTTCGCCATGAGTTCGGTGAAGCGGGTGAAAAGGTGGCGGCTATCGCGGGGGCCGGGCGAGGCTTCGGGGTGGTATTGCACCGAAAAGACGGGTTTTTCCTCCAGTTTCAAGCCCTCGACCGTGCCGTCGAAGAGCGAGCGATGGGTGACGGTGACACCGGCGGGCAGGCTTTCTGGCAACACCTCGAAGCCATGGTTCTGGCTGGTGATCTCGACCTTGCCGGTTTCCAGGTCTTTGACCGGGTGATTGGCGCCGCGGTGGCCGTGATGCATCTTGCCGGTGCGCCCGCCGAGCGCCAGCGCCAGCATCTGGTGGCCGAGGCAAATGCCGAACAGGGGCAGGCCGCTGGCGAGGATGCCGCGAATGGCGGGGACGGCATAGGCACCGGTGGCGGCGGGGTCGCCAGGCCCGTTGGACAGGAAAACCCCGTCTGGGTTGTGGCTCAATATGTCTTCGGCGGTGGATGCGGCCGGCACGATTGTCACGCGGCACCCGGCATCGGCCAGGCAGCGCAGAATATTGCGTTTGGCTCCGTAATCGACCGCCACGACGTTGAAGAGCGGCTTTTCCAGCCGCCCATAACCGATCCCAGTTTGCCACCCGGTTTCGTCCCAGCCATACGACTGGCGGCAGGTGACCTCGCGGGCCAGGTCCATGCCTTCGAGTCCCGGCCACGCCGCCGCCTTGGACTGCAGAGTCGGCAGATCGATGCCGCCATCGGGCGCGTGCTGCAACGCGCCGTTGAGGGCGCCTTGATCGCGCACCAGCCGGGTTAACCTGCGCGTATCCACGCCGCACAGACCGACCAGGCCGTAGGAACGCAGCCAGGCGTCCAGGTGCTGCCGGCTGCGATAGTTCGATGGGTCGGTGATGTCGGCGCGCAGGACGATTCCGCGCGCGGCCGGCGTGGTGGTTTCCAAATCGTCGGGATTGGCCCCGACATTGCCGATATGGGGAAAGGTAAAGGTGATGATCTGCCCGGCATAGGATGGATCGGTGATGATCTCCTGATAGCCGGTGATCGATGTATTGAAGCAGACCTCGCCTGTGACGATGCCCGGCGCTCCGATGCCGCGTCCCCAGAACACGGAGCCGTCGGCGAGCGCCAACGCGGCGGTTGCGGTCTTCCGAACGGCGGCTTGTGAGGGGAGGACCGCCGCACCGGCGAACGACATTCGATTGACCCTTTCGCGATAGGTCGGCGGCGGTCCGACCGCCGAGCTTGACGCCGGGGCTTACATAGGCTCATCGTGTAGCGGCGTCAAGTCCCGAGTAAACGAAAAAATAATTCAAATTCAATGAGTTAATGTAGGTTTCGTCGGAAATGTTGCGGACTCGACTGAGCGACTCCCTGAAAGTCGCCATGAAGGCGCGCGACGAGCGTTCGGTCTCGGCGCTGCGTTTGATCCTCGCCGGCCTCAAGGACCGTGATATCGCCGCTCGTACCAAGGGCGCTGGCGAAGGCATCCCCGAGGACGAAATTCTGCAAATGATGCAGAACATGGTGCGTCAGCGCCGGGACAGCATCGCGCTGTACGAGCAGGGCGGCCGGCCTGAGTTGGCCGAAAAGGAGGCGAGTGAAATCGCCATCATCGAGAGCTTCCTGCCACGCCAATTGAGTGAGTCCGAACTGGGCGAGGGGGTGGCCGCTCTGATCGCGGAGTTGGGCGCGGCATCGATCAAGGACATGGGGCGGGTCATGGCGGCGTTGAAAGAGCGCTTTGCCGGCCGCATCGATTTCGCCAAGGCCGGCGCCGTCGTCAAAAGCAAATTGAGCTAACTGCCGGCGTTCGACGCGCGTGTCGGACGAGGCGGGATGAAGCGAGCAGAACGCGATGGCCTATCCGCCGGAATTCCTTGACGAGCTGCGTATTCGCCTGCCGCTGTCCGACATCGTCGGGCGCAGGGTTAAGCTCACCCGCCGCAATCGCGAACATGCCGGGCTTTGTCCCTTCCATAACGAAAAGACTCCGTCCTTCACGGTCAGCGACGAGAAGGGCTTCTACCATTGCTTCGGCTGCGGCGCGCATGGCGACGTCATCGGCTTCACCATGCGTGCGGAGAACCTGCCATTCCCGGAAGCCTTGGAAAAGCTGGCCGGCGCCGCCGGCCTGGAGGTTCCAGCGTCCTCGCCGCAGGAGCGCCAGCGCGCCGCGCAGCAGGCCTCGCTTCATTCGGTGCTCGAAGCCGCCGCCGCTTTCTTTGAGGCGGAGCTGCGCCGCGCGACCGGCCGCGCGGCGCTCGACTACCTGACGCGGCGCGGGCTCGACGAAGGCACCGTCGCGCGCTTCCGCCTCGGCTTCGCGCCGGAAGGCAGCGCACTGAAAAACGCGCTGGCAAAACAGGGTATCGGCGAGGAGTCGATGATCGCGGCCGGCCTGGTCAAGCGCGGGGAGGACGGCCGCATTTTCGATTTTTTCCGCAACAGGGTCATGTTCCCTATCGCCGATCGCCGCGGCCGCGTCATCGCTTTCGGCGGTCGCGTGCTCGGCGACGGCCAGCCGAAATATTTGAACTCCCCGGAATCGCCGATCTTCAAGAAGGGCCTGGTTCTCTATGCCTTGGCCTTGGCCCGCCTGGGTGCCGATCCGGCCCAGTCGGGGCGCCCCGGTGCGGAACGGGAGGCCATCGTCGTCGAGGGCTACATGGACGCGATCGCGCTGCATCAGGCGGGTTTCGCCGGCGCCGTCGCGCCGTTGGGCACCGCAATTACCGAAACACAGATCCGGGAGTTGTGGCGGCTGTCAAAGGAGCCGATCCTGTGCCTGGATGGCGACGCGGCCGGGCGGCGGGCGGCGCTGCGCGCCATCGATACGGTGTTGCCGGTGTTGCAGCCCGGCTATTCATTGCGGTTTGCCACCGTGCCCGAAGGCTACGATCCGGACTCGTTGGTCCGCGTGGGCGGGACGAAGTCGATGCGGAGCCTGCTCGATGCCGCCAAGCCGCTGGTCGACATGTTGTGGGAGGCCGAAACCGGCGGCCGCCGCTTCGCCACGCCGGAACGGCGCGCCGCGCTCAAGGCCGGCCTGTGGACGCGCATCGCCCGCATCGGCGATCGCGACGTCGCCGATCATTACCGCAGCGAAATGAAAGCCCGGCTCGACACTCTATTCCGCCGGCCCGACGGGTTTTCGCGTCGTCGCTTCAAGGCCAATCCTGCCGCCGCGCCGCTTAATCTTTCCCACAATGTCGAACAATTCGCGTTGCGGCAGGAGCAGGTGATGCTTGCAATCGTGATCTCCCATCCCGAGTTGTTGGGTGAGGTCGTCGAATCGCTGGCTGGCCTGGAATTGCTCGGGGAGCTTGACAAGCTTCGCCATGAAATCTTACACCTCGCCGGGGGGCCACCTAACCTTGACGCCGGCTCGCTGGAACGCCATCTCCTCGAACGGGGCTTCAAGGAGACGTTGCGTACTTTGTTTACGTTGTCGAACCGCACGATGTGGCCGTTTGTTCGTAGCGAAGCGAGTCTTGAGGAGGCGCGACAGGGTTGGGACCATATTGTTGCGCTGAGGGAACGTCGAAGAACCGATAGCGACATTGCGGCGGCGGAACGCGATCTGGCCGCGGATTTAAGCGAGCGGAACTGGGCGCGGTTAAGCCACCTGCACAAAGTCAGGAGCGGACAAGACGAAGGCGCGGGAATCGAGCAGGTCGGCGAAGCGAGCAAAGACGCGGCCGACCCGCACTGAACCAACCCAGAGGAAGAAGAAGCCGGCCGCCCAGAAGGGCGCGGCCGCGAAGCGGCACGCGGGCGCTCGGCGTCCGTCCGCCCAGGAAGAATCACGAGCCAGGACCACAGGCATGGCGACCAAGGTAGCGACAAAGACGGCGACAAAGACAGCGGCGCCGGCAGCGGCGAAGGCCGCGGCCAAGGCGGCGCCGGCCACGGTGGCCCCGGCTAAGTCGAACGTGAAGTCCGCGGCGGACGCCAAGGCGACAAAAACAAAGACCGCGACAGTGGCCGAAGTGAAGACGGCCGCGAAGGGCGCCAAGGCAGCCAAGCCGGCGGAAGCTCCGGCGCGCCGCGAGGGGGGCGAAAATCCCCTGATGGACGGCTTGACCAGTGCGGTCAAGAAGATGGTGGCGCGGGGACGCGACCGCGGCTTCGTCACTTATGACGAGCTGAACGCGACGCTGCCGCCGGATCAGGTTTCCTCCGAACAGATCGAGGACACGCTGACCATGCTCTCGGAAATGGGCATCAGCGTCATCGAAGGCGAAGAGGAGCCGGAAGAGCAGACCGCCCCGGCCGAGGACCAGGCCGCGGCCGATCTCGGCGGCAACGATGAGGCCGATCTGGGTCGCACGGACGATCCCGTCCGCATGTATCTGCGCGAGATGGGCAGCATCGAGTTGCTGTCCCGCGAAGGCGAAATCGCGATCGCCAAACGCATCGAGGCCGGGCGCGAAAAGATGATCGGCGCTTTGTGCGAAAGCCCGATGACCCATGCCATTCTGGTGTCCTGGCGCGATGCGCTGGTCGCCGGCAAGATGTTGCTGCGTGACATCATCGACCTCGACGCGACCTTCGGCGGCGGCCAGGTGCCGGCGCCGACGCTGCCGCCCGGCGTCGCCCGCAATGGCGGCGATTCCGCGGCCCGGCCCCTCCCGCCCAAACCCCTGGCGGTCAAACCGGCGGCGGCGCCGGCGGCCGAGGGCGCGGAGGCTTCGCCCGATGGCTTGCCGACCGATGCCGAGGTGGACGAACTCGACGCCGTGGTCATCGACGAAGACGCCGATGAAAACAGCCTTTCGCTCGCCGCGATGGAGTTGGCGCTGAAGCCCGAAGTGCTGACCGCGTTGGACAGCATGTGCGGCAAGCAGAAGCGGCTGGAAAAGATGCAGGAAAAACGCCTGAAGGCGCTGCATGCCGGATCGATTTCCCCGCCCGCCCACGAACGCACCTATCAGAAACTGAAAAGCGAACTTGTCGAGGAGGTGAAGGAACTTCGCCTCAACAATCTGCGTATCGAATTCCTGGTCGAGCAGTTGAACGGGATCAGCCGCAAGCTGACCGGGTTTGAAGGCCGGCTGTTGCGCATGGCCGCAAGCGCCGGCGTCAACCGCACCGAATTCCTCGCGCGTTACCAAGGACGGGAGCTTGATCCGCGCTGGCTCGGCCGCGTCAGCCGCCTGAACTCCAAAAGCTGGCCGCGTTTCGCCGCCAAACACAAGACCGACGTCAATACCTTGCGCGATCAGATTCGGTTGGTCTCGGCCCAAGTCGGTCTTTCGATCGCGGAATTCCGCCGGCTCGTCCAGACCATGCAGCAGGGTGAGCGCGAAGCCAGCCGCGCCAAGAAGGAAATGATCGAAGCCAATCTCCGGCTCGTCATCTCGATCGCCAAGAAATACACCAATCGCGGGCTGCAGTTCCTGGACCTGATCC
>CAMDDQ010000050.1 GCA_945892765.1 Asaia bogorensis | reverse complement strand
ATCACCCGCGACGTGCCCGACGACGCCCTTGCCGTGGAACGCGCCGAGCAGCGTTTCCATCCCGGCTGGGGCGCCCGGTTTCGTGCTCGCAAGCGTCACGCCAAGGCTGAGTTGCCCCCGGCCAAAGATCCCGAGCCCGCCTGACATGTGCGGCATTGTCGGCATTATCGGGCAGGGCGAGGCGGCGCCGCTGTTGATCGATGCGTTGAAACGGCTTGAATATCGGGGCTACGACTCGGCCGGAATTGCCACCCTCGTTAATGGCGCCATCGAAAGACGGCGGGCGGAAGGACGGCTCGCCAATCTCGACGCCTTGCTGCGCCGTGACCCGTTGGCCGGGCGCATCGGCATCGGCCACACGCGATGGGCCACGCACGGCGCCCCCAACGACACCAATGCCCACCCCCACGCCACGCACCGAGTCGCCGTTGTTCACAACGGGATCATCGAAAATTTCCACTCCCTGCGGCTGGAGCTTGCGGCGCGCGGCTGCGTCTTCAAGACCGACACAGACACCGAAGTCGTCGCCCACCTGCTGACGGTGCTTTTGGACGAAGGCAAAACGCCGGAAGAGGCGACCGCGGCGGCCATGAAGCGCCTTGAGGGCGCCTTCGCGCTCGCCCTGATCTTCGCCGGTCGGCCCGACCTTTTGATCGCGGCGCGGCGGGGAAGCCCGTTGGCGCTCGGCCATGGCGACGGCGAAATGTATGTCGGCTCCGACGCCTTGGCGCTCGCCCCGCTGACCCAAAAAATCACGTATCTCGAGGAAGGCGATTGGGCGGTCGTGACGGCTTCGTCCATTACCATCCGCGATGCCGCCGGCGAGATCGTGGCGCGGCCGATGAAGGTGACGGCGCTGTCGGGCGCGCTTATCGGCAAGGGCAATCACCGCCACTACATGCACAAGGAAATCCACGAGCAGCCGGCCGTGATCGGCGACACGCTTCGCAGCTTCGTCAACACCGCGACCCGTTCGCTAACCCTGCCGCCGATGGCCTTCGAGATCGCCAAAGCCTCGCGTTTGACCGCGATCGCCTGCGGCACGTCCTTCCACGCCTGCATGATCGCCAAATATTGGTTCGAGGCGATCGCGCGCCTGCCCGTCGAAATCGACATCGCGTCGGAATTCCGCTATCGCGGCGCCAACATGCCGGCCGGCGGGGCGGCGATGTTCGTTTCGCAATCGGGGGAGACGGCCGACACGCTTGCCGCCCTGCGTTATGCGCGGTCTCAGAAGCAGAACATCGCGGCCATCGTCAACGTGCCGGAAAGTTCGATGGCGCGGGAAGCCGATCTGGTGCTGATTACCCATGCCGGGCCAGAAATCGGCGTCGCCTCGACCAAGGCCTTTACCACCCAACTCGTAGTGCTCGCCTGCTTGGCGGTTGCGACGGCACGGGCACGCGGCGCCATCGACGCCAAGCGCGAGGCCGCGCTGGTCGAGGCGTTGACCGAGGTACCCTCGCGCGCCGCCGAAATCCTGAACCATGACGAGGCCTTGCGCGAGTTGGCCCAGAGCGTGGCCGAAGCGCGCGACGTGCTTTATCTCGGCCGCGGCACGACCTATCCCATCGCGCTGGAAGGCGCGCTCAAACTCAAGGAAATTTCCTACATCCACGCCGAGGGTTACGCCGCCGGCGAAATGAAACACGGGCCAATTGCGTTGATCGACGAGACCGTGCCGGTCATCGTCGCCGCGCCGACCGACGCGCTGTTCGACAAGATCGCCTCGAACGTGCAGGAAGTCGCCGCCCGCGGTGGCAAACTCATCATCCTGAGCGACCGCGAGGGAATCGAACGTTTGCGCCATCTGGCGGTCGCGACCATCGAATTGCCTAAGGTCGATCCCTTCGTCGCGCCAATCCTGTACGCCTTACCGGTGCAGCTTCTCGCCTACCATTGCGCGGTGATCAAAGGGACCGACGTCGATCAGCCGCGCAACCTCGCCAAATCGGTGACGGTAGAATAGGGCAACGCAAGGGCGCGGCTCCGCGATTTGACGGGCCCCGGAACGGGACCTAGGCTGTGCGCGCGCCAACAACGAAAGATAGGGAGATCGCCATGGCTGTCGCCCGCGTCATCAAGATCACCGCCGCCTCGACAAAAGGCTTTCAGGAGGCGGTCGAGACCGGATTGAGCCGTACTGCCAAGTCCGTCCGCGGCATCAGCGGCCTCGAAATCATCGAACAGAAGGCAAAGGTCGTGAAAGGCAAGATCGCGGAGTACCGCGTGACCTTGGAAATCACCTTCATCGTCGAGGAGTAGCGCCGTCGCAGGACGCAGCCGGCAGGGCGGCGTTTTTTCTCCACCGCGGACCGCCATGAAGACGCCGATCCTCACCGCCGGCAACCGGGTTATGATCCTCGGCGCCGCAGCGGCTCTCATTTTTTGGCTCGCGGCCTTGTTGGCCGGCCCCATCGCCGCGCAAACCGACCCCTGGCAGGGTTTCATGGAAGCGGGTTGCCGTTTCCTCCAACAGGGCAATCTGACCGAGGCCGAGCGCCAATTCCGGAGTGCGGCCGCGGCCGCCGAGGCATTTGGACCGGAAGACATGCAGCTCGGGCTGAGTCTGGTCTCCATCGGCCGCATTCACCTTCGTTTGGGACGATGGGGAATGGCGGAAGGATTGTTCCGCCGCGCGCTTGCCATCTATGAAAAGGGCCGCGGGCCGCTGCATCTCGACGTGGCGTTGATCGGCAACGACCTCGCGGAATCCTATCGCCTCCAAGGCCGCTACGCCGAAGCCGAGCCGCTTTACCTCCGATCGCTCACGATCGCCGAAACGGTGCTGGGAGCCGAACATCCCAATGTGGCGGCGACCGCCAACAATCTTGGCCTCGTCTACCAGGCGCAGGGACGGCACGCGGACGCCGAGCGGCTTTTCCGGCACGCGCTCACGATCTTCGACAAGGGGGGGCCGGACCAGTCCGCCTTGGCGCGCGGTCTCGACAATCTCGGGCAATCGCTCCGGGCACAGGGAAAATACGCGGAGGCGGAGTCGATTTTTCGCCGCGCGCTCGCGATCCGGGAAAGGGCCCTGGGCCCCGACCACATCGAGGTGACAATTGGCCTCAACCAACTGGCCGAGCTTCTCCACGTCCAGGCCAGGTTTGGGGACGCGGAGCCACTCTATTCCCGGTCGCTGGCGATCGCCGAGAAGGCCCTCGGACAGGACCATCCGAATGTCGCGACCGGCCTCGTCAATTTGGCCGGACTGTTCGCCGATGCGGGTAAACCCGCTTCGGCCGAACCGCTCTTTCGCCGCGCCCTGACCATCCGTGAAAAGGCGCTGGGACCGAACCACGCTGACGTTGCGAGCGCACTCGACAGCCTGGCGTGGCTATACGAAGCGCAAGCCCGGCATCGGGAGGCAGAGCCGCTGGCCCGACGCGCGCTCGCCATCTCCGAACTGGCGCTGGGCGCGGATCATCCTTTCGTGGCCAGAGCATTGGATACAATCGTGGCGATCCTGCGCGCGACCGGCCGCGGCGCGGAGGCCGCCCCCCTGGAAACACGGGCCAGGGCGATCCGCGCTCGCCGCACCTAGCCGCCTATCGGGTTCGGTCGCGGCGCTAGAGCTGGAAGCGGCGGCAGCCTTCGGGAAGGGGTAGGTGTGACCACATCCCCTTGATGTCGGCGACGAGTGCGCGCGGCTTGAGCAACCGCGCGAGGCTGGCGGCGTCGAGGGCGCGATAGGAATCATGGGCGACGGCGCCGATGACCGCGTCATAGGGCGCGTTTTTCTCGAGCGCCGGCAACAACTCGATGCCGCAATGACGGCTGGCGTCGTCCGCCTCGGCCAACGCGTCATGCACATCGATGTCGTGTCCCCAGCTCCGCAAATCCTTGATCAGGTCGACAACCTTGGAATTGCGTAAATCCGGCACGTTCTCCTTGAAGGTGAGGCCGAGAACCAGAATGCGGGCGCCGCCCCCACAACCGGCCTCGGCCAACATCCGGGCGATGGCCGTGGCGATGTAGGCCGCCATCGAATCGTTGATGCGGCGGCCCGCCAGGATGACGTCTGGATGGTGTCCGACTTGTTGCGCCCGGTCGGCGAGCCAGAAGGGATCGACGCCGATGCAATGGCCGCCGACCAGTCCCGGCGAGAATGGCAGGAAGTTCCATTTCGTCCGCGCCGCCGACAACACATGATGCATCGAAATACCGAGGCGGTGGAAAATCATCGTCACTTCGTTGATGAAGGCGATGTTGATATCCCGCTGCGCGTTTTCGATGACCTTGGCTGCCTCGGCGGTCTTGATATCGTGGGCGATGAAGGTGTTACCGCCATTGAGCGAGCCGTAAATCTCGGCGAGTTTCTTCGCCACCGCCGGGGTCTGGCCGGCCACGACCTTGGTTATGCGCTCCACCGTATGTTCGCGGTCGCCGGGATTGATCCGCTCCGGGCTGTAACCGAGGTGGAAGTCGCGGCCGCAAACCAGGCCGGACACCCGTTCCAGGGCCGGACCGCAGATTTCCTCAGTCACGCCGGGATAGAACGTGCTTTCGAACACAACAATGGCGCCTTTCGCCATGGCCTTGCCCACGGTGTGGCTTGCCGCCAGCACCGGGCCTAAATCCGGGCGATTGGCGATGTCCACCGGCGTCGGTACGGCGACGATGTAGACGTCGAAGCCGGCGATATCCTGGGAATCGGACGTCGCCTTCAGCGTCGATCGCTTGAGCGTTTCGAAATCCACCTCGCGGGCGCGGTCGTGGCCGGCGCGGATCGCCGTGACGTGGCTGGCATTGACATCGAAACCGGTCACGTCATGGCGCCGGGCCAGGGCCACAGCGAGCGGGAGACCGACATAACCGAGACCGATGACGGCGATTCGTTGCGTCGCTTCCACTTTTCCTCCGGGTCGCGGGGTGGCCCCCCGTTCTTCGCCCGATTCGGGCCGTCGCGCAAGCTGAGTTACGGGCACCAAGATCGGGTAGAATGGTCCCCGGTTTCCGAACGAAGGCTCTTGATATGACCTATCGTCACATTTGGCTGCCGCGCGTGGCGCTTGCGGCTTTCGCGTTCACCCTGGGCGGGTGCGAGGTGAATCCCGCCACCGGCAAACAATCCTTTACCGCCTTCATGGGTCGGCAGGACGAATTGCGGGTCGGCGCCGAGGAACACCCGAAAATCCTGGAGCAGTTCGGAGGGGAATATCGCGATCCTGCGACTAGCCGATATATCAGCGAACTTGGCCGGCGAATGGCCGCGAAGTCCGAAATGGCCGATCTGAATTTCACCTTCACCGTGCTCAACAGCGACGTCGTCAACGCCTTCGCCCTGCCCGGCGGATACGTCTACGTCACGCGCGGGCTGTTGGCGCTCGCCAGCAACGATGCGGAACTCGGCGGCGTGCTGGCGCATGAGATCGGCCACGTCACCGCGCGCCACTCCGCCCAACGCTATAGCAGCTCGGTGGCGGCCGCCATCGGACTGACGCTGCTCGGCGCCGCCATCGGCGATCCCCAGATCGTCGAAATCGCGCAATACGGCGCCGAGGCCTATCTCGCGTCGTATTCGCGGGACCAGGAAAGCGAGGCCGACATGCTCGGTGTCCGCTACCTGACCCGCAATGGCTACAACCCCTTCGGCGTCGCCTCGTTTCTCCACAAACTCGAATTGGAAAGCACGCTACGGGCGAAACTTGCCGGCAAGCCGGGCGAGACCGATCGTTTCGACATGATGCAAAGCCATCCGCGAACCTCGGACCGGGTGCAGGCCGCGATCGCGGAGGCTCGGGAGGTCGCGCCCGCTGGCGCCGTCCCCGATGGCGGCGAAAATTATCTGCGCGTCATCGACGGACTTTATGTCGATGGCGATCCGGTGAACGGTTTCGTCAAGCGGCGGCGCTTCATCCATCCGAATTTCCGCTTCCAATTCGAGGTGCCGCAAGGCTTCCGCATCGTCAACGGCGCGCGCCAGGTGACGGCGGCGGGACCCCAGGATTCGCGCATCGTGTTCGACTCAGACCGGCGGGCGCCGAATGCGACCATGCTCCGTTACGTCCACGACATCTGGGCGCACAATCTTAGCCTATCCGCGGTCGAGCCGCTGACCATCGACGGCATGGAGGCGGCGACCGGGATCGGGCGTGTGAGTGTTCCCGGCCGCGGCGCCTTCGACGTCCGGCTGGTCGCCATCCGCTTCGACGCCAACACGGTGTACCGCTTCCGCTTCTACACCGCGCGCGGGCTGACCGAACAACTCGCGCTGCCGCTGCGGCAGACGACCTACAGCTTCCGCCGGCTTTCGGGGGCAGAAGCGCAGGCGGCAACGCCGTCTCGAGTCCGAATCCTTACCGTGGGCGCCGGCGACACCACGCAAAACCTCGCGCGCCGCATGGCTTATGACGACGAACAGGTCGCCCGTTTCGAGACGTTGAACGGCCTCGCGCCCGGCGAACAGCCCCGAGTTGGCAGCCAAGTCAAGATCGTCGCCGACTAATATGGGCGCGGCGGGAAACCAAGGGTCGACGCTTTGGGATGGACTGCTCCGCCGGCTCCGCTCGCTTTACGAGGGCGACCATGTTGCCGCCTATCGATTTCGCTACGCTCTTCTCGCGTTCGACGGGTCGACGATTCTTTTCATCATTGTCTCCTCCTTTCTGGCGAGGAGTTCGCTGCTCGAGACCCTCGATGTCGCGATCGGCGCCGTCTTCCTCGCCGACTTTATCGCGCGGCAGATCGTTAGCCGCAGACGCATCCGCGATCTTTTGCACCCCTCGACCTGGGCCGATGCCGTCGCCATCCTTTCTTACCTGGCGCCGGTGGCCGGGGAAGCAGGCGGCTTTCTGCGCGTTCTGCGAACGTTGAGGCTCTTCCACACCTACCCGATATTGGCGCGGCTACGCCAGGACAGCGCCTGGTTCCGCCGGCATGAGGAGATCGGCCTCGCCATCGTGCATCTCGGCGTATTCCTGTTCATCATGACGGCGATCGTCTACGAGACGCAGCATCGGGCCAATCTGCTGATCGGCAACTATGTCGACGCGCTCTACTTCACGGTCACGACGCTGACGACGACGGGTTTCGGCGACATAACGCTGCCGGGAACGGCCGGCCGTCTGATTTCCGTCCTGATCATGATCTTCGGCGTCACGCTTTTTCTGCGGCTGCTGCGCGCCCTGCTACAGCCGCTGAAGGTGCGGTTCAATTGCCCGAGCTGCGGGTTGCAGCGTCATGACGTCGACGCCGTGCACTGCAAGGCCTGCGGCGTGGTGCTGAACATTCCCGATGAGGGCGCCGCGTTTTGAGCAACCACCGCCCTAATTAACGAAGACCGGCGCGAAGCCGCCGCCGGGCGTGCGGAAATTCGTGGTCTGGCCCTGATAGAGGCGGGCGGCGGTCAACAGCACGCGCCCCTCATGGACATAAAGCCGGACGTCAGTTTTGCGGATCTCGGGGAGCCCGTCGAGTGTGATCGTCCTTTCGCTTGGCGGCGCGAGATCCTGCGCGACATAACCGCCTTGCGTGATCGTCGCCCAAACCCCCTTCGTCAGCTTGTCGCCGCGATAGACGGCCTTGCCGCCATGACCGCCGTGGGGCTTGAAAAACAGGGTCTTCCGAGCCGACCACAAAGATGGCGCGTTCTCCGCCGTCACCAGGACCGTGCGCGGCACGCCGGCCGCCAGATCACCGAGCATGTCCGGCCTCAGGCCCCAAGCTTGGAGCGATGTGCGATCCGACAACAGCGCCAGATCGCGTTTGTCGGCGTAGAGCGCGTGTATATGGGGATTGGGGGTGACGACGGCGTGGCCCTCGGCATAGGCGCGGCGCAGCGCCTCGTGCCCGGGATCGTCGAGGGCAAAATCGACACAGCGGTTATAGACGAGATCGATGGGCTGGCCGTCAAAGGACAGATGGCCGTCCTCGTAGCCAAGAAGCGCCGCATCGGCGATGACCGCCTCGATGTTGTGTTTGTGGAAAAAACGCTTGGCCAACATGAACTCCGGATAGAGGTATTGCTCCTCCGGCCGCTCATCCACGATGGCGATTCGCCGTGGCGTTCCGCTCCTTCCCTGGAGCGTCCATTCGCGCGTGAACATCCTCAACACGGCGGCTTCGAATTCCCCGGCATCGGATCGGTTCAACGCGAATTCGACCTCGGCGCAGCAGGCGCGTTGCGCCTTGACCAACAGCGCGTTCAGGAACGCCCCGCCGGCGTTGGTGTTCACCTCGATCAGCTTCGGCCCGTCCGCGGACAGATGAAAGTCGTAGCCCATGAACACGCCGAGCGGACCGAAATCATGCCGAGCGATCGGCGGCGCCCAGGCCAGCGCCGCCTCCCGGTAGCCTGGCAGCCGCGCGGCAGCCTCGATGGCGCGCACGATCCGCAGCATCGAATCGGTGTCGGATTTGGCCAGGAATACCGGCGTGTTGGAGAACAGATGCGGCCGCGGCCGGATGAAGGTCGCCGAGAATGCCGGGTCGCCGATCTCCCGATCGAGCGCGTCGAACAGCTTCTCGCGGTCCAGCGTGAGGCAGAAACACCGCTGGTTCAGGTTTTGGGAGGCGGACTGCGTTCTGGGCCTGCCCGCGAGGTTCGATGAATCGTCCAACCCTTCCTCCATCGCTGCCGTATATGTACGGATCGGAATCCGCGATGCAAGGGCAGGCCGGCGCGAATCAGTGCCGCGCGTTTCCGGGGGTTCGCGGGAAGGGGATGGCGTCGCGCACGTTGGACAGGCCAGTCACGTAAGCGAGCGTGCGCTCGAAGCCCAGACCGAAGCCGGCGTGCGGCACGGTGCCGTAACGCCGCAAATCCCGGTACCAAGCATAATGCTCCTTGTCGATGCGGCGCTCCGTCATGCGCGCATCCAGCACCTCGAGCCGTTCTTCGCGCTGGCTGCCGCCGACAATCTCGCCGATGCCCGGCGCCAGCACGTCCATCGCCGCCACCGTTTTGCCGTCGTCGTTGACCCGCATGTAGAACGCCTTGATGTCCTTCGGGTAGTTCATCACGATCACCGGCTTCTTCGCGTATTTTTCGGTGAGATAACGTTCGTGTTCCGATTGCAAGTCGATGCCCCATTTCACCGGAAACTCGAATGTATCCGTGGCCCGTTCGAGCACGGCGACGGCCTCGCCGTAATCCATGCGCGCGAATTCCGAACCGACGATTCCTTGCAGCTTCGCCACCAGCCCCTTTTCGATCCGCTCGTCGAAGAAGGCAAGATCGTCGTGCCTTTCGTTCAACAGCGTCTCGAAGGCGTATTTCAGCAGGTTTTCCGCCAGCGTCGCATCGTCGGACAGATCGGCGAAGGCGATTTCCGGCTCGATCATCCAGAATTCGGCGAGGTGGCGGCTGGTGTTCGAATTCTCCGCGCGGAAGGTCGGCCCGAAGGTGTAGACCTTGGACAGCGCGAGGCAATACGCCTCCACGTTGAGCTGCCCCGACACGGTCAAAAACGCCTCGCGGGCGAAGAAATCCTGCGCGAAATCGATCTTGCCCTGGGGCGTGCGCGGCAAATTGGCGAGGTCCAGCGTCGATACGCGAAACAGCGCCCCCGCCCCTTCCGCGTCGGACGAGGTGATGATCGGCGTGTTGACCCAGAAAAAGCCGTTTTCGTCGAAGAACCGATGGATGGCCTTGGCCAGCGTGTGACGCACCCGCGTCGCCGCCCCGATGACATTGGTCCGCGGCCGCAGATGCGCGACCTCGCGCAGGAATTCCAACGTGTGCGGCTTGGGCTGGATCGGATAGCTGTCCGGGTCCTCCACCCAGCCGATGACGTCGATCGCGCTCGCCTGCATCTCGAAAGGCTGCCCCTTCGCCGGGGACGGCACGATCGTCCCGGTCGCCGCGATCGCGCAGCCGGCGGTGAGCTTCATCACCTCATCGGCATAATTGGGGAGCGTGTTCGGCGCGACCACCTGCACCGGATGGAAGGACGACCCATCCGACAGATGCACGAAGGAAATCCCCGCCTTGGAATCCCGCCGCGTCCGCACCCAGCCCTTAACCGTAACCGGCGCATCAGCGGGGGCTTTGCCCGAGAGGATCGCGCGCACGGTGAGTTCATTCCTGTCCATGGGGTGAGAGTTGCTTAGGCGGACGAGAGTGTCTAGGGGTAAGCGCGATGGCTGGCAGGCCCAAGGCGCGGACCAACTCTCCGGCGCCAAACGGTACCCTGTCAGATAGGCGCCTGGGCGGCGCAGCCCCCTTTATACAAAATCGCGGCCAACCATGACCCCACCACCGGCTGGTACTATGTCGTTGATAAAACTATTGGATCGAGCGCCTGAGAGGGGTCACGGTTGGACGTGAAACGCGACCCCACCTGAATCAACTGTTCTTCAATGAACCCAACGCATTGCGAAGCTTCAAGGGTGGGGTCAAAGTTGGGCGCGATTTTACACTACGCGCGCCTCACAGCCCGCGATGGCACAACACCAAACCGGGGCTTCAAAGCCCTTTTCTCTTAACCCGACTGGTACACAATCACGCCGCCATCCGGCACATTTTGTCTCCGCCCTTTACACCACTTGTGTGACCCCTGGAAACTTGGGGGCAACGTCATTGCTTTATGGCGACGCCGGCTGCTCCAAGAACGCGCGCCAGCCACCGTACTGGGAAATGTCGAGCGCACCGGATATGCCTTCGGCCTCAGCCAGAAAGCCCTTCGCGAAGGATCCGTCGGCGAGAGCGATCGTGCCGATGCTCAATGGGGCCGGTACGTTGGCGAGGAAAGCCCCAAGCGCCTCGATCGGCATCATCCAAACCTCGACAGAGATTGAGTTTCCTCGGGATGGATCGACACGCAACATCCCCGGACGCGGTGGATCTCCGGGCAGGGCGTAGAGGCGGTAGAGCGGCGCGGTCTGTGTTGCCGCCACGAACGAGGCGCCCGTGTCCCGCAATTGACCGTTCAGGGGCAGACCCGACATGTGCGCGCCCACGGCGACCAGCGGAACGGCATCGCGGCGCAGGCCGGGCTGCGGCGCCAATTCGCCAAGGAACGCCATGCCCATCGACGCCAAGTCGGCGTCTCGTCCGGCCGGCGCTATCAGCGTAATACCGGCTGGAATGCCATCGCGCCGCGCCTCGCCGGGAACCGCCAGCGCACACAGGTCGAGCAGGTTCACAAAATTCGTGTAGAGGCTGAGCTGGGCATTGAGGCGGATCGGGTCCTTGAGCACCGACGTGACCGTTGGTGCGGTGGGGACCGTTGGCACGGCCAGCGCGTCGACGAGCGGCCACACCGCTTCTGATTTGCGGCGTAACTCCGCCAATTCATACATGGCATTAAAGGCATCGGCCGCGGTGAGGCCACTTGCCCCTTTTAGTACTTCGGCGGTCACCGGATGCACCGCGTCCGGATGTTCCGCCGCGAATTTCCCGAAGGCGGCGACACGTTCGGCTAGCCACGGTCCGCCATACAACATCTCACCCGCCGTCAAGAACGCGCCGGCGTCGAGCTCGACGAGCTGTGCGATCGTACCTAGCTTGCGTAAATGGGCGTCGAATGCGGCTTCCGCCGCGCTGTCGCCGTGAAAAACACGCTGCGCCTTCAGGGGCACGCCGATACGGATTTTGGGAGCAACTGGGCCGGGCCGGGCCGGGCGCAGCGGTCGCGAATACGCATCCGCGACGTCGAACGCCGCAATGGTCTCGAACACGGTCCAAGCCTCGCCAACCGTGCGCGCGAATATGCTCAAGGTGTCCAGTGTTCGGCATGCCGGAAAGACACCCAACGTCGACACCACGCCGCGGGTCGGCTTCAATCCGACGATGCCGTTCATGGCTGCGGGAACTCGGCCTGATCCAGCCGTATCCGTCCCCAGTGCGAAAGGCACGATACCGCGAGCAACGGCGACGGCGGATCCCGACGACGATCCGCCTGGAATGATTGCCGGAGCCACCGGGTTGCGCGGAATGGGGTAGGGGGTGCGTGTGCCGGTCAATCCTGTGGCGAACTGATCCATATTTGTCTTGCCGACCGGCACGGCTCCGGCCGCGATCAGCCGCTGTACGGCAGTGGCACTGACCCGAGGTTCGTAAGCGAAGGTCGGACAGGCAGCGGTCGTCGGTAGTCCTGCGACGTCGATATTGTCTTTGATCGCGAATGGCAAACCCCATAAGGGAGTGCGCTCCGCATCGAACGGGGGCAACTCTTGTGGCTGGTCGACCAAGGACAGGAAAATTCCGGGGTCCTCCGCCGCCGAGATGCGTTCGCGCGCTTCGGCAACGACCTCTTGGGCGGACCGCCCGCTTCGTTCCGCATGCCTGATGCCGGACATTACAGGAACCGGACCGGTCGTTCCCAAATCGCCAGCACAACGCATCCCTCGGGGCTTGCCACGGCGTGGCGGGTTCCGGTCGGGTTCAACACCAAAGTACCGGCTCGGTACTCGCCCCGAGCGTCCTGCTGCGCACCAGCCAGCACGAGAATGTGTTCGTCGCCGGTGTGCTCATGTTCAGCCACGGTCGCGCCAGGCTGATATCGAAGTAACGCGGCCGCCGGTCCGTTCGGTCCGTGGCGATGTACCCAATGCGCCTCGACGCCCTGGCTTAGAGGTTGCCAATCCAGTACGGGCCATGTTTCCGGGTCGAGCAAGGCAGGCGCCACAATGTTACTCGTCATGAGATCCAACTCTAATCGTTTCCGGGCGTTGCGGCCAGGCGCGCAGGCCTGAGTCCGTCCGCAATCTGATCGACTTTTGCCGTCCATCCGACGAGGGCGCCTTGCGCGCGAATCATCGCCAGAGTCGCCGACTTAAACGCGGGGAAGTAGCTTGCTGTCGCGTCCTCCGCCAGAAGGCATTCAAATCCGCGGTCGTTGGCCTCGCGCATCGTCGTCTGTACGCAGACTTCCGTCGTGACGCCGGCGATCACCAGATGGGTGATGCGGCGGGCCTGGAAGATCGACAGTAGCTCGGTGGCGTAGAAAGCACCCTTGCCCGGTTTGTCGATGACGATCTCGCCTGGGAGCGGGGCAAGTGCGGGCACGATGTCGGTCCCCGGTTCGCCGGCGATGAGTATGCGCCCCATTGGGCCGAAATCTCCTATGCGCAAACGGGCGTCGCCGCGCGAGCGTTTGCTCGCCGGACAGTCAGTCAAGTCGGGTCGATGCGCCTCCCGTGTATGGAGGATAGGCAGTCGGCGGCCACGGAAAACGTCCAATAGCCGCCGTGCCGGCGCCACCGCGGACGCGAGACGCGATACATCATTGCCCAAGGCGGCCCCGAATCCATCCGGTTCCAGAAAGTCCCGCTGCATGTCGATCATCAACAACGCAACGCCGGCCAGCGGAAATCGGAAAGGGTAGGGCTCGGCTGCCGCGATTTCGTGCAGGACGCCGGTCAAGACAGCGATCCGTGGCCCGCCATATGTCCACCGATGGCGGTGCGGTCGAATTGACCGGCGACGGCCTCGTGAACGATGCGGCCCTCGAACATGACAACGATTCGGTCGGATAGTTCGATCAGTTCGTCCAAATCCTCACTGACGAGCAACACCGCGGCGCCACGATTGCGGGCGGCCACGATTTGACCATGAATGTCGGCGACGGCGGCAAAGTCCAGGCCGAATACGGGGTTTGCGGCGATTAGGACCTGGACAGTGCCCGAGAGTTCGCGAGCCAGCACCGCACGTTGTACGTTACCTCCGGATAACGTGTCGATTGGGGCATCGGGAGACGACGCCTTGACTCCATAACGTTGGATCAATTCCCGTGCGGTCCGCCGAATGGAAGCGGGCCGCAACCACCACCCGCCGATCGCGTGTGGTTCCTGATCGAACGTACGAAAAGCCATGTTTTCAGCAACGCTCATGCGCGGCACGCAGGCGTTACGCAGGGGTTCCTCCGGCAGCAACGACACGCCGCCTGCTTGCATTTCCGGCCGCGTGGCACCATAGGGCGCCCCTTTAACACGCACGTCGCCTTGGGTGATGCGCCTCAAACCCGCGAGGACTTCAACCAACTCGCTCTGGCCGTTACCCGAAACGCCGGCGACGCCCAGGATCTCGCCGCCGCGGACCGCGAGGGAGACGTCCGTCAGTGCCGATGCGCCGTCGTCGTCCTCGGCGGAGACACCTTTGATCTCCAGGCCTATGGCACCGTCGACCGGAACACGTTCGGCGACGGCGCTCAATTCGACTTCGCCAATCATCAGCCGCGCCAGTTGGTCGGGTGTGAAGCTGGCAACACTGCCGCTGCCAACCACGCAGCCTCGGCGCAGAACGGAAACGTTGTCGGCGAAGACCATCACTTCGCGGAATTTGTGGGTGATGATCAGTACGCTGATGGCGCCTGTATGGGCCATGTCGCGGATCAGGCCGAGCACCTCGTCCGCCTCCTGCGGTGTCAGCACGGAGGTCGGCTCGTCCAGTATCAGGAAGCGGCTCTTGAGGTAGAGCTGCTTTAAGATCTCGGCCTTCTGCTTCTCTCCCGCCGCAAGCGTTTGCACGGGTGCGTCAAGCGGCACATTGAAGGGTACGCTCTCGATAAACGCGGCCAATGTAGCGCGCTCGCGCTTCCAATTGATCACCGCCGGCACGGCTGCACGTGCCATGACGAGGTTTTCCAGAACCGTCATGTGCGGGACGAGCGTGAAGTGCTGATACACCATGCCGAGGCCGTGAACCTGCGCCTGACGCGGGTTATCGATGCTCTCCTCGCGGTCGCCGATTATGACGCTGCCTTGGTCGGGGCTATAAAAGCCCATGATGCACTTCACCAGCGTGCTCTTGCCGGCGCCATTTTCACCAAGCAGGGCGTGCACGGTGCCCGGCGCCACGCGGACGCTGACATCGTTCAGCGCGACAAGGTCGCCGAAGCGTTTCGACATGCCCACGGTTTCCAGACCCACGGCCGTGGCGGTCACTTGGGCCAAGCTTGTCACGCGATACCCCGCATGAAGGCCGATGAATCGCTCACCGCGCCGAAAACTCCGCCCTGCATCTTGACCATCTTGATGGCATGGTCGTGGTTGCCGCGGTCGGTGGCGCCGCAGCAATCCTCAAGCAGAAGGCACTCGAAACCACGGTCATTGGCCTCGCGCATCGTCGTGTGTACACACACATCGGTGGTGATACCGGTCAGCACCAAATTGCGGATTCCACGCGTGCGGAGGATCAGTTCAAGGTCCGTCGCGCAGAACGAGCCCTTGCCGGGTTTGTCGACAATAGGTTCGCCGGCTGCTGGCGCCAGGTCTTCGATGATTTCCCACCCGGGCTCGCCCCGCACCAGGATGCGCCCGCACGGCCCGTGATCCCCGATGCCGGCGCCGATGCGGCGCGAACGCCAGCGCTTGTTGGCGGGAAGGTCGGATAGATCGGGCCGGTGCCCCTCGCGCGTGTGGATCACGCCGAAGCCTTTGCCGCGCATGCCCTCCAGCACCTTTCGGATGGGGTCAATCGGTGCCCGCGTCAGCGACAGGTCGCAGCCCATCTGGTCGACATATCCGCCATAGCCGCAGAAATCGGTTTGCATGTCGATCACGATCAACGCCGTGTTGCCGGGACGTAGATCGCCGTCGAAGGGCCATGGGTATGGGTCAGCGGCGACGTGCATCCGCGGCCCCCTGATAGACGCGATTGGGGATAGGGAAACCGCACGACGAGCCATCCTTGTGCACGACGTCCGCCTCCCAGGGCAACTGGTACCGGCCTGCCACCATGTCTTTCATGAAAGTGTATGGACAGTCTTGGGCACCACCCAAAACGGCGACGTAGCCGCGGTGGCCGAGCTGATAGATGTTGTTCTCGACCGCCCAGTGCTTGCGTGCTTCGCGCACGAGGTCGGGGCGCACCTCGGCCGTGATAATCTCGTCGGGGCGAGCGCCGCCCTCAGCCAGGATCGTGCCATCAAGATTGCAGATCATGGCCTCGCCCATCGAGTCGAAAGTACCGTCGCTACCGCACATGCACACGCTCGCCGTGACCATCAAGTTGTGGAATGCGTTGGCCTGGTTCGTGATCTTCCAAGCATGGCGAATCGGCGCCGTGTATCCCGCGGTACGGATCATGATCTCGGCGCCTCGATAGGCGCATTCGCGCGCCATTTCGGGAAACATGCCATCATGACAGATGATCAGTCCGAGCTTCGATCCCTTTGGCCCGTCGCAGACCGGGATGCCGAGGTCGCCCGGCTCCCAGGGTTCGACCGGGACCCAGGGGTGCAGCTTGCGGTAATAGAGCCGCACCTCGCCTCTTGCGTCGATGATGATGCCGACATTGTAGGGGTTGCCGTCTGGGTTCTCCTCCATGATGGAGAAACAGCCCCAGATTGCG
>CAMDDQ010000049.1 GCA_945892765.1 Asaia bogorensis | reverse complement strand
TCCCTCCGCGAGTCGCCGGCCCAACGGTTATCGCGATTTCGATCGGGACGATCTGCAGACCCTGCGTTTCATCCAGCACGCCCGAGGTCTCGGTTTCGCCGTAAAAGACGTGGCCGATCTTCTCGCCTTGTGGCGAGAGAAGAAACGCGCGAGTTCCGACGTGAAGGCGCTCGCGCTGCGTCATCTTGAAAGTATTGACCGCAAGATCGCCGAACTCGGTACGATGCGGCGCGCCGTCGAACATCTCGTACATCGGTGTCATGGCGACCATCGTCCGGAATGCCCAATTCTGGAAGATCTTGCTGGCGATCTCGACCATGCATAGCCGTCCCGACCCGCGGAGCATGACGTGAGATTTACGTGGCGACCCCATTTGCGGCCGGGAGTCGCGCTGTATGTCGTGGTTTGCGCGGCTGCCCTGCCGGTCGGGATGACGATAGGGGCGGTCTTTCGTGAAATCGCCGGGCCCGGTGATCGGCCGAGGGTCATGGCTGTCATCGATACCATCCCAGCGCTCGGCGGCGCCGGCGCCGCGGCGGCGGTTGAGCCAATGGATCCCCCGGTGTTGCTTTCGGCGGTTCCGCCGGCGCCTCCTTCGCCCGCAAGCGAGCCGGCGGCGCCGGAGGTGGTTGGCGTTCAGCCCCCGGCCTGGCTGGCGAATGCCGTCCCCTCAAACCCGCCGTCAGGGCATTCACTGATAGCCATTGTAATCGACGATCTCGGGCTGGACCGACCGCGAACCCGGCGTGCGGTGGCGCTCAAGGGACCAATGACGCTGGCATTCCTTCCCTATGCCGAAGAGCTTCGCGCTCAGACAGCGGAGGCCGGGCAGGCGGGGCACGAATTGCTTCTCCACATGCCGATGCGGCCGCTCGACGAACACAACAATCCGGGACCGGGCGCGCTAACAACCGAGCTTGACGAGAACGGCCTTCGCGAACGCCTGCGGGCCGGTCTCGACCGTTTCTCGGGGTATGTTGGGATCAACAACCATATGGGCAGCCGCTTCACCTCCGATCGCCGGGGCATGGAGGTCGTGATGGCCGAATTGAAGGCGAGGGGATTGTTATTTCTCGATTCGCGGACCACCCCCGGCAGCGTCGGCCTGGGCGTGGCGCGTGCGATGGGTGTGCCCCATGCCGGCCGCGACGCCTTCCTCGACAACGATCCGTCGCCCCGAGCCGTCGCAGACCAACTCGCTATCCTCGAATCGCGCGCGCGCCAGCAGGGGACCGCCATTGCCATCGGTCATCCCCATGACGGCACATTGGACGCCCTTGCCGCGTGGATTGAAACCCTAGGCGAACGCGGTTTTACTCTGGTTCCCCTCAGCACCATCGTCCGCCTCGGTCAGAGGCAGGAGAAGGGTTGACCTTCCTGGCGCGGGAAGGCTGATTTTAGTTGTCGCGCTCCAACCAAGGAGGATGTTTATGACGACATATCGCGTGGAAGGCATGACCTGCGAGGGGTGCGTGAAGTCGCTCTCCAACGCCATCGCCAAAGCGATGCCGCAAGCGAAAGTACGCATCGACCTCGATCAAGGGCTGGTTGACATCGACGGTGCGAGTGACGACGGCCGGATGGCGACACTTGTCGAAAACGCTGGTTTTACCTATCAGGGCGTCGCCGCGAAGTGACGGTGGCTAAAGCAAGCCGTCGATCACCCGCTGATTGACTTCGACACCCAGTCGCCGGCGCATGGCGGCGGCGAATTCATTGACGAAATCGTTGCTCATGGCTGTGGTCAACTGCTCACGCACCCTCTTCAGGCCCTCCGCATCGGTCGCGGGATCGGCGGGCTGCACCTCCCTGAGCCTGGCGACAAAGTAGCCGTTATTGCCCGGTGCCGCGGTTATGTCTCCGGGTTTCATGGCAAACAAGCGCGCGACGAGATCGGCGGTTGCTCCAGATTCGGCATCGGCGCGACCACGTACGATGGGTTTGGTGACCTGGCTAGCGAAGCCGAGCGCTTGCGCGACGGCATTCCAATCTTCGCCAGCCAAGACCCTGGCATGGAAAGCCTCAGCCTTCGTCCTTGCGGCCTCACCGGCGACTTTCGCCTTCCAGGCCGAGACGATGGCGGGACGCACCTGGTCAAGAGGCCGGCGTGCGGCCGGCGTAATGCCATTGACGCGGACCATGAAATAGCCGCCATCGCGGCCTTCGATCAGCCGGCTTTCCTCGCCTTCACTCGTATTGAACGCTGAGTTCAAGACGTCGCGATACTGGGTCAGGCGCGAATCCGGCGTACCGTCTGGCTGCAAGCCGGCGCGATCGATCGCGGCGACCTTGAACGTCGGCAGGTTCAGTTTTGTCGCCGCCACCTCCAGGGTCGCACCGCTCGCCAATTCGTCTTCGAGCTGATTGGCCAGTTTGCTCGCCATTTCGTCGGCAAGACGCGCCAAAATATCCGCGGTCAGTCGTTCGCGCACCTCGCCCAGGGCAGGCTGTTTCGACGGCGTCACCTTGACCACTTTAATCACATGCCAGCCAAGCGTGCTTTTCAGAGGCTCCGCCACACCGCCCTCGGGCAAAGCGAATACCGGTGCCGCGAGTTCCTCCATGAGGTCGCCGCGATTGACCCCGCCAAGCGCCACCGAGTCTTTGTTCTGCGCGTTGACTTCGGCGGCCACTTCGTCGGTCTTCCCGCCTTGCTTGAGTTTGTCATACGCCCGGGCGGCTGTGGCCTCGTCGGGCAAAAGGATCTGCTCGATCTCGCGGCGCTCCGGCGTGCGCAGTTCATCCAGGCGTGACTCGTATTCGTCCTTCAGTTGTTCGGCGGTGACGACCGCGTCGCGCCTGACCGATTCGAGCGTAATGGCGACCACGGTCAGGGCGCGATAGGCCGGGGCCATGAATTCGGCCGCGTGCGTTTCGTAATGCTCCAGTATCGTGGCTTCGTCGGGGTCGTTCGTCGGCCGCAACTGCAGCGAATCCAGATGGGCAAGCTCAGAGACACGGCGTTCGTTGCGATACCGGTACAGCGATTCGGCAAGCGTGGCCGGAGGCTGAATCCCTGCCGTCAGCGCCCCGGTGAGCTGTGCGCGAACTAGATCCCGCCGCAACAGCGCGACGAAACGGTCCTCCGTCAGATTGTTATTCCCGAGGAGCTGGGCGAAGAGGGAGCGGTCGAATCTACCCAATGGGCCGCGGAAGCGTGGGTCCTCGATGATCTTCTTCCGGATGACTTCTTCCGGAACGATGATCCCGAAGTCTTGCGCGGCATGGTCGAACACGGCGGCCCCGATCATCCGGTCGAGCACTTGGTCCATCAGGCCAAGCTGGCGCGCCTGTTCGGTATCGAATTCGCCAAAAACGCCGCGCAACCGGGCGACTTCGGCGCGGAACTCGTCGCTCAACTGGGCCGACGTAATCTTTATGTCACCGACGTAAGCGGCCGGAGCCTCGTTTTGGATGCGGATGATGTCGCCCACGCCCCACACGGCGAAGCTAGCGATAAGCAGGCCAAACAAAAGCTTGGCCAAAAATGAAGCTGCCGTGCTGCGGAGCGCCTGGAGCATTGCGTGAACCGTTGTCCTTGATCGAGTCGACGACGATAAATCATAGGCCCCTTCTACCTTTCCCGGCAACCGACTTGCGACCGCTTGTGGCAACCCGCATGGGCCTATGCTAAAAGGCCGGCTTCATCGCCAAGCAGAGGAAATCAGCCGATGGCCGCGCGGCCCATGCCGTTGATCGCAGGCAACTGGAAGATGAACGGCTCGCGCCGCGAAGCGATCGCCTTGGCGGAGAGCGTCGCGGCCCGGGTAACCCGCGAGCCGCCCCAATGCAAGGTTCTCGTCTGTCCTCCTGCAACGTTGCTGCATGAAGTGGCGGTGGCCTTGCGGGGCCGCGCCGTGGCCGTCGGCGGACAGGACTGTCATGCGCAGTCGTGCGGGGCGTTTACCGGGGATGTTTCGGCCGCGATGATCGCCGATGCCGGCGGCACATATGTCATCGTGGGTCATTCGGAGAGGCGCACTTTGCATGGGGAGTCCGATGAAACGGTGAAGGCAAAGGCCGAAGCCGCGCATGCGGCCGGCCTGGTTGCCATCATTTGTGTCGGCGAAACGGAGAAAGAGCGGGATGGGGGAATGACGCTGCATGTGCTCTCCCGGCAGATGACGGGATCGATCCCGAAAGGCGCGACGGCTGCCAATACCGTGATCGCCTACGAGCCGGTATGGGCCATCGGCCTCGGCCGAACCGCAACTCAGGCCGAAATCGCGGAGGCCCACGCCCATATTCGGCTCGGTTTGGCGCGCCATGTCGCCGAATCCGGTCGGGCGAAAATTCTCTATGGCGGCTCGGTTAAGGGCACCAATGCCCTCGATATTCTCGCCGTGAAAGATGTCGATGGCGCGCTCGTCGGCGGTGCTAGCCTGACAGCGGAGGAATTTTGCGCGATTATCCGGGCCTGTCCGGTTCGGCAGACGACCCCCGCGCTTTAATTGAGACAACACCCTAGTTCATGAGGAATTGAACCGAAGATGACAGCGATATTATTGGTCATCCACCTGATCATCGCCCTCGCCATGATCGTTGTCGTATTGATCCAGCGCAGCGAAGGCGGCGGTTTGGGCATCGGCGGCGGCGCGACCGGAGGCCTGATGACCACGCGGGGAACTACCAATCTGTTGACCCGGGTCACCGCTGTCCTTGCCGGTTGTTTTATGCTGACCAGCCTGGTGCTCGCCATTTTGGGCGGCGGAGGGGCGGAAAACCGGCCACGATCGATCGTCGACCCGCGGACATCTGCGACCGGGCAGCAGCCAGCAGCGCCGTCCATCCCCGCCGCGCCTTCAGCGCCGACCGCGCCAACCCCTCCTTGAACCGCTACTTTGCACCCCGAGAGCCCGTTTTGCTTTCGGGGATGGGCGGCTTTGCTGTAGATTAAGGGTCCATGGCGCGCTTCATCTTCATCACGGGCGGCGTGGTTTCCTCACTGGGCAAGGGGTTGGCTTCGGCGGCGCTGGGGGCGCTCCTCCAAGCCCGCGGCTATAAAGTACGGCTGCGCAAACTCGATCCCTACATCAATGTCGATCCGGGGACGATGAGTCCCTACCAGCATGGCGAGGTCTACGTCACCGATGACGGCGCGGAGACCGATCTCGATCTCGGCCATTACGAGCGGTTTACCGGCGTAGCCTCCCGCCAGAGCGACAACATCACGACCGGACGCATCTATTCGTCGGTGATCGCACGGGAAAGACGCGGCGACTATCTGGGCGCGACCGTGCAGGTGATTCCGCATGTCACCGACGCGATCAAGGAGTTCATCACCGCCGATGTCGGCGACGCCGATTTTGTACTGTGCGAGATCGGCGGCACCGTCGGCGACATCGAAAGCCTGCCGTTTCTGGAATCCATCCGTCAGCTTGGCAACGAACTCGGCCGCGAACGGACATTGTTCGTCCATCTCACGCTGGTTCCCTATATTCCCTCGGCCGGCGAACTGAAGACCAAGCCGACCCAACATTCGGTAAAGGAGCTGCTCGGCGTTGGGATTCAGCCGGACATTCTTCTCTGCCGATGCGAGCGGGAAATTCCGGTGTCCTCGCGCAAGAAGATCGCGTTGTTCTGCAACATCCGCGAGGCTGCTGTCATCCCGGCACTCGACGCCCGCACCATCTACGAAGTGCCGTTGCGCTATCACGAAGAAGGGTTCGACCGCGAAGTGTTGCGGCATTTCGGGATCGACGCGACGACGCAGAAGCCGGATTTGTCGCGGTGGACCGACATCGAGAAGCGGGTGATCCAGCCGGAGGGCGAGGTGCAAATCGCCATCGTCGGCAAGTACACGAACCTGTTGGACGCCTACAAATCCTTGGTTGAGGCGTTGACGCATGGCGGCATCGCCAACAACGTCCGCGTCAAGCTGAATTGGATGGAAGCGGACAATTTCGGCAATGGCGGCGCCAACGCGGAATCGCTCGCGAGCGCACATGCGGTCCTCGTGCCGGGTGGCTTCGGCCAGCGCGGTTCGGAGGGCAAGATTGCGGCCGTTCGGTATGCGCGCGAGCGCCGCGTGCCGTATTTTGGCATCTGTTTTGGAATGCAGATGGCGGTCATCGAAGCGGCACGCGATCTCGCCGGGATTGAGGGTGCGAGCTCGACCGAATTCGGGCCCACGCGCGAGCCGGTGGTTGGATTGCTCACAGAATGGGTGCGCGGAAACGCCCTCGAACGCCGGTTGGTGGGTGACAATCTCGGCGGCACCATGCGCCTCGGCGGCTTTGAGTGCGATCTAAAGGCCAACAGCCGGGTTGCGCAAATTTACGGCGCGGCGCGGATCCGCGAACGCCACCGCCACCGCTATGAAGTGAATATCAATTACAAGGAGCGGCTCGAACGCCACGGGCTCGTCTTTTCCGGCATGTCGCCGGATGGTCAACTCCCGGAAATCGTCGAAATTCCGGACCATCCCTGGTTCATTGGCGTGCAGTTTCATCCCGAACTTAGATCGAAGCCCTTCGATCCCCATCCGCTGTTCACGTCCTTCGTCAAGGCCGCGGTCGATCAGAGCCGCCTGGTATAGAGCCGGCGCCCATGATCCCCCCACGGACCGTCCGCATCGGCAATTTGACGCTCGCCAACGACCGCCCACTGACGCTCATCGCGGGCCCTTGTGCGCTGGAAAGCCGGGCTCATGCGATGGAGGTCAGCCACACCCTGGTCGAATTGACCAATCGGCTCGGCATCGGGCTGATCTACAAGACTTCCTTCGATAAGGCGAACCGCACGAGCCTCGATGGCGACCGCGGCATCGGCATGGGCCAGGGCCTGCCAATCCTCGCCGAGATTCGGGAGCGGTATGGCTGCCCGGTCTTGACCGATGTCCACGCGGCTGACCAATGCAAGCCCACGGCGGAAGCGGTCGACGTTCTGCAAATCCCGGCCTTTCTGTGCCGGCAGACCGATCTTCTCGTGGCCGCGGGGGAGACGGGACGTGCGGTCAACATCAAGAAAGGCCAATTTCTGGCGCCGTGGGACATGCAGCATGTCGTCCGCAAAGTAGAGGCGACCGGCAATCTCAACGTCCTGGTCTGCGAACGGGGCGCCAGTTTCGGATACAACACGCTTGTTTCGGACATGCGGTCGCTGCCGATCCTGGCCGAAACCGGTTGTCCGGTCGTGTTCGATGCGACGCACTCGGTGCAACAGCCGGGCGGCCAAGGCGGCAAAAGCGGCGGACAACGCCAATTCGTTCAGGTATTGGCGCGTGCGGCTGTTGCCATCGGGGTGGCCGCCGTGTTCATGGAAACGCATCCCGATCCCGACCGCGCACCCTCGGACGGCCCAAACATGGTCCCGCTAAAAGCGATGCCGCAAATCTTGTCCGAATTGATGGAATTCGACAGGCTGGCGAAGGCAAGGCCGCCGCTCCGCCTCGTCTGATTACGAAAACCAAAGCAGGAAATGAAAGACGATGACGGCAATAGTTGATATCCGCGCCCGAGAAATCCTCGACAGCCGCGGCAACCCTACCGTCGAGGTCGACGTCGTTCTCGAAGACGGTTCGCGCGGTCGGGCCGCCGTTCCCTCCGGCGCATCCACCGGGGCGCACGAGGCTGTCGAGAGGCGTGACGGCGGGTCGCGTTATCTGGGCAAAGGCGTGCGGCAGGCCATCGATGCGGTCAACGGCGAGTTGTTCGACGCGTTGTCGGGAATGGACGCCGAAGATCAAGTGGCGATCGACCGCGTCATGATCGGCCTGGACGGCACACCGAACAAGTCGAGGCTGGGTGCCAACGCCATACTCGGGATCAGCCTGGCTTTGGCCAAGGCCGCGGCGGCGGCGCACGATGTCCCGCTCTATCGCTACGTGGGTGGGGTCAACGCTTGCATCCTGCCAGTGCCGATGATGAACATCATCAATGGCGGCGCCCATGCCGACAACCCGATCGACGTTCAGGAATTCATGATCCTGCCGGTCGGCGCGTCCACGATGCAGGACGCCTTGCGCGTCGGCGCCGAAGTGTTTCACACGCTGCGGCGCCGGCTAAAGGATGCCGGGCATCTGACGAATGTCGGCGATGAAGGCGGCTTCGCGCCCAATCTATCCAGTTCCGACGAGGCGCTCGGCTTCATCGTGAAGGCCATCGAAGCCGCGGGTTTTCGACCGGGCGAGGATGTTGTCATCGGTCTCGACGTGGCCGCTACCGAACTTTTCGAGACGGGGCGGTACAATTTGGCCGGCGAGGGGCGCAACTTGGATGCCGCCGGTCTGATTCGTTATTACGAAGACCTTGTCGGCCGCTTCCCGATCGTTTCCATCGAAGACGGCATGGCAGAAGACGACTGGTCCGGCTGGAAGGCATTAACCGACGCTCTGGGAAAAAAGGTGAAGCTGATCGGCGACGACCTGTTCGTGACCAACCCGAAGCGGCTGGCCGAAGGCATCGCCCGCGGCATTGGTAATGCCGTGCTCGTTAAGGTCAACCAAATCGGGACCCTGACCGAGACCCTGGAGACGGTCGCCATGGCCCACCGTGCCGCTTATGCCGCGGTCATGTCTCACCGCTCCGGCGAAACCGAGGATGCGACGATCGCCGATTTGGCGGTGGCAACGAACTGCGGTCTGATCAAGGCGGGCGCGCCGTCGCGGTCCGACCGCGTTGCCAAATATAATCAGCTCCTGCGAATTGAGGAGATATTGGGGCCCTCTGCGCGATTTGCCGGGAGCGGGGCGCTCAACCGCTAGCCACCTGGGCGAATCCAAGGAATCCCGCCGAGTCGCAAGGGTTGACGCCGCCGCCGGTCTGTGATTCGTTGGCCCGGTGCTGATCCTTGCCGAACTTCGCCACCGCTTTCGCTACGTCGTCGGACCGGTTCTCGGTTTTTGCGTCGTGGCCTATTTCCTCTACCACAGCGTAGAGGGCGACCGCGGCATCGTGGCGTGGCAGCAGCTTCAAGGCCAAATCAAGATGGCGCAAGATTCGTTGAATGCGCTGTCGGCGGAGCGCGCGGCGCTCGAACGCCGCGTCTCGCTGCTCCGGGCCGACCACCTCGACCCCGATCTGTTGGAAGAACGAGCGAGGCTTGTCCTCAACTACTTACACTCGAGCGAGGTCGTCGTCCTCTATCCGAGGAACAACGACCTCGGCGAATAGGATCGCGCCTAATTTGCGGTGACGCCCGCGGCCTTCAAGATCGGCGTCCACCGGGCGACTTCGCTTTTCACCAGTTCGGCGAGCGCCGCCGGCGAACGGCCGGCCCTATCCGAGATGACGCCGCCAAGATCGAGCAGCCGCTTGCGCGTGTCGGGGTCGTCAAGCGCCTTAACCAGGGCGTCATTGAGCCTGTCGACGATCGCCTTTGGCGTGCCTTTGGGTGCAAACAACGCATTCCACGCGGTCACCTGAAATTCAGGCAGACCAGCCTCTTTCGTCGTCGGCACGTTGGGCAGCGCCGGCGAACGTTCGGCCATGGCGATGGCATAGGCCTTGATTGTGCCGGCTTTGACCTGTTCGACAAGGTTGACGATCTGGTCGCACATGTAATCGACCTGTCCGCTCACAAGATCGTTCAAAGCGGGACCGGTGCCGGTATAGGTGACCAGGGCAGGTTTGATACCGAGCTGCACGTTGAGCATCGTGCAGGTGGTGTGGGAAACCGAGCCAAGGCCGGCATGGGCCTCGTTGAGTTTGGGGCCGTTGGCCTTCAGGTATTCGACGAACTCCTTCAAATCTTTTGGCGGCAGCGCCTTCTTCGAAACAATCAGAATGGGCGTGCCCGCGGCCATGCCGATGGGCTCGAAATCGCTCGTCGGATCGTATTTCAAATTGGGATAAAGGGCCGGCGCCGCGCCATGTGTGCCCATGTGCCCCATCATGATCGTGTAGCCGTCGGCCGGTGCCTGGGCGCCGCGCGTGATGCCGGTTGTGCCGCCGGCGCCGGCCACGTTTTCGATGACAAGCTGTTGGCCGAGTGTCTTCGACATGTTGTCGCCGACGATCCGCGCGATCACATCGGTGGGCCCGCCCGCGGCAAAGGGCACGATCACGGTGATCGGTCGGGTCGGGTAGTTCTGGGCCTCGGCCATACCGGCCGAAAAGGCGATCGTGGCAAGCGCGATGAGAATTCTCTTCATGGTTTCCAACCTCCCGGAGAGCCGTCGTTGTTTGGCCGCGCGACGGTCGGGCAAAGCATAACGTCCGCTTTCAGTCGTGAAAAGCCTGTTGGCGTCCGCGCCGCACCGCCGGCAGGATGGCAAGCGCAAGAACCGTGAAGGCGAGCACGATCAGCACGCCGGAGACCGGGCGTTCGATGAAAGTCATGAAGTCGCCGCGCGACAAGATGAGAGCCTGCCTAAGTTTTTCCTCCAGCAACTTCCCGAGGACGAAAGCGAGCAGCAGAGGCGCCGGCTCGAAGCCGAATTTGTGCAGGCAATAACCGAGAAAACCGAAGGCCGCCGCCAACAACACGTCCGTCGGGCTGTTGTTGATCGAATAGACGCCGATGCAACAGAAAATCAGTATCCCGGGAAACATCAGGCGGTAGGGCACCTTCAACAGGCGCACCCAAATTCCGATCAGGGGAAGGTTGATGATCAGCAGCATCAGATTGCCGATCCACATGCTGGCGATCATTCCCCAGAACAGGTCCGGCCGCTTGGTCATGACCAGGGGACCGGGAATGATCCCGTGAATGGTCATGGCGCCGACCATCAATGCCATGACCGCGTTCGGCGGTATGCCAAGGGTGAGCAGCGGAATGAAGGCAGTCTGGGCGCCGGCGTTGTTGGCGGCCTCGGGCCCGGCGACGCCTTCGATCGCGCCGCGGCCGAATCGCGACGGATCGGCGGCGATCTTCTTTTCCAAGGAATAGGAGGCGAATGGCCCCAGGACGGCGCCATTGCCCGGCAATATTCCAAGGATCGCGCCTAGTCCGGTGCCGCGAAGGATGGGCAAGGCGCTCTGCTTCAATTCCTCCCAAGACGGGAGAAGACGGCCGATGGCCCGATGGACGACATCGCGGGACTGCTCTGTTTCGAGATTGCGCAGGATTTCCGCAAACCCGAACAGACCCATCGCCAGCACCGGGAAATCGATTCCGGAGGAGAGATCGGCGACGCCGAAGGTGAGGCGTTCTTCTCCGGTTTCGAGATCCGCGCCGACGGTTGAGAGCAGTACGCCCAGGACGACCATGGCGATCGCCTTCAGGACCGAGCCGCGCGCGAGAACCACGGCGAAGGCAAGGCCTAGAAACATCAATGAGAAATATTCGGCTGGGCCGAACAACATGGCGAGCCGGGTCAGCGGTACTCCAAGCGCGGCAATGACCAAAGTCGATACGGTGCCTGCGAAAAATGAGGCGAGCGCAGCAACTCCGAGTGCCACACCGGCTCGGCCCTGCCGCGCCATCTGGTGTCCGTCGAGCACGGTGACGACGGAGGTCGCCTCACCCGGAATGTTGACCAGAATGGCGGTCGTGGAGCCGCCATATTGCGCGCCGTAGTAGATCCCCGCGAGCATGATAAGCGCCGCCGTCGGATCGAGATGGAAAGTGAACGGCAGCAGCATCGCTATGGTGGCGATCGGACCGACGCCCGGAAGCACGCCGACAAGTGTGCCGAGCAGGCAGCCGAAAAAGCAGAAGGCTACATTCTGAAGTGACAGGGCCGTCGCGAATCCGAGGCTGAGATTGGTAATGAGGTCGCCCATGAATCGGACTCAATAACCGATCAGCCAAGGCGCGATCGGAATGGGCAGGCCAAGCAGGGCCTTGAACAACAGCAGGCAAAACGCCGTCATCGCGCCGCAAAAGATCAGGGCTTCGCGCCAGCGTGTTTCGGGGCTGGCCAGGGTACTCAAGATCAATGTGAGCGGTGCTGCGACCGCGACGCCCAGCGGGCGAACCGCGAAGCCGAATACGATGGCGGCGCCCAGGATAAGGACCGGACCGCGAACCGAGAACGCCGCCAACCTTTCTCCCGCGTTCCGGAGAGCAGTGAGAAACACGGCAAGACCGCAAAGGACGGTCGCGGTGGCAAGAAATCTAGGCAACATGCCTGGGCCGATTTGCCGCAAGGTGCCGGCGGTCAGGTTGGCGCTCTGCCAGGCCGAGATTGCACCGATCGCGATGAGAAGGAGGCCGGCGCCAGCATCCTTGGGAGCGCGGATCATGTCATCGCCCCGCGCGGCGGCGACTTTGCTTCACTCTCGCCCATACCGGGGTTCAATACCCGAAAACCGCGAGCCGCGAAACAGCGGCCGCGATTCCGTGAGTGTCGCCGCGATCGGGCGCCAGCGAAACAAGCCCTGCATGGGTTTGCAATATTGCTATGCAACATAGTCCCTTAGCGCCGACATCGCTTGCCAAGGGGTGTGTTTCCGCCTATCAACCATCGAGGCTCCGTTTTCCAGGCAAAACTCGGCACGCGGCGGGGGAGAATGGCCACAACCAAGCGCAAAACTGCGGGCGAGACTGGCGTGGCAAGTCCTTCGCCGCAGGTTCTGCTGCGCTATTACCGTGACATGCTCATGATCCGCCGTTTCGAGGAACGTGCCGGTCAGATGTATGGCATGGGGCTGATCGGCGGATTCTGCCACCTCTATATCGGACAGGAGGCCGTCGTCGTCGGCGTCCAGGCGGCGCTCGAAGAAGGCGATACCGTGGTCACCAGTTATCGCGATCATGGGCAGATGCTGGCGGCGGGCATGGACCCGAACGGTGTCCTCGCGGAACTAACCGGCCGGCGCGGCGGTTACTCCAAGGGCAAGGGCGGCTCGATGCACATGTTCAGCCGCGAGAAGAATTTTTTCGGAGGCCATGGCATCGTTGGGGCGCAGGTGCCGATCGGCACCGGCCTTGCCTTCGCCCACGGCTATCGTGCCAATAGCCGCGTCTCGATCACGTTTTTCGGTGACGGTGCCGCCAATCAAGGCCAGGTCTACGAATCCTTCAACATGGCTTCTCTCTGGAGGCTGCCCGTCGTCTATGTCATCGAAAACAACAAATACGGGATGGGTACTTCGGTCGAGCGCGCATCGGCGACGATCGATCTGTACACACGCGGCGGCGCCCATGGCATCCCCGGCAAACCGGTGGACGGCATGGATGTGCTGGCGGTTCGCGCCGCGGCGGACGAAGCCGTCGCCCATGCTCGCGCCGGTAAGGGCCCGTATATTTTGGAGATGAAGACCTACCGTTATCGCGGCCATTCGATGTCGGACCCCGCGAAGTATCGGGCGAAGGAGGAATTGGATCGCATGCGGCAGGAACGCGACCCCATCGATCGCGTCGGAAAGTTGCTGATCGAAGGCGGCGTCGTCGACGAAGCCGGGCTCAAGAAAATCGATAAGGAAGTGCGCGACATTGTCCTGGCGGCCGCCGAATTCGCGCAGAATAGCGCGGAGCCCGATCAATCGGAACTCCACACCGATGTCTTGATCGAGACTTGAGGGCGCACGCGTGCAGAGACCGATCGAAGTCCTGATGCCGGCCATGTCGCCGACGATGAAAGAAGGAAAACTCTCGCGCTGGCTGAAGAATGCCGGCGACAAAGTAAAGCCGGGTGACGTTCTCGCCGAGATCGAGACCGATAAGGCAACCATGGAGTTGGAGGCGGCCGATGAAGGCACCCTCGCCGAAATCTTAGTCGCCGCCGGCACCGAGGGCGTGAAGGTCAACACGCCGATCGCAAGGCTTGCGACGGGCGCGGCGGCGACGGCCCCAACGGCGGCGGCGAGCAGACCGGAGTTCCCGCCAGCGCCGCCAGCGACCGCAAAAGCCCTTTTTTCACCTTCACCCGGAAGGCCCGTGCTGCAAGCCCCGCCAGCCGCCGTGCCGAATGTGCCCGGTGAAACCGCGATGTTGACCGTGCGTGAAGCCCTCCGTGACGCCATGGCCGAGGAAATGCGGCGCGACCCCAATGTTTTCCTGATGGGCGAGGAGGTGGCGGAATATCAGGGCGCGTATAAGGTAAGCCAAGGTCTGCTCGAGGAATTCGGCAAAAAGCGCGTCGTCGACACGCCGATCACCGAAATGGGATTGGCCGGGCTCGGCGTTGGCGCCGCCTTCGCAGGGTTGCGCCCGATCGTCGAATTCATGACCTTCAACTTCGCCATGCAGGCCATCGACCAGATCATCAATTCGGCCGCCAAGACCCGCTACATGTCCGGTGGTCAGATGGATTGCCCGATTGTCTTCCGCGGTCCGAACGGCGCGGCTTCGCGCGTGGCGGCGCAACATTCGCAATGTTTCGCGAGCTGGTACGCACATTGCCCGGGGCTGAAGGTCGTTGCTCCCTACAGCGCGGCCGATGCCAAGGGTTTGCTCAAATCGGCGATCCGCGATCCCAACCCCGTCATCTTCCTCGAACACGAAATGCTGTATGGGCAGAGCTTCGACGTGCCCACCGGCCCCGAACATCTCGTGCCCATCGGCAAGGCCCGGATCGCGCGCGCGGGCGCTCATGTCACGATCGCCGCGTTCTCCCTAATGGTCGGAACGGCGTTGAAAGCGGCCGAGCAATTGGTAGCCGAAGGCATCGACGCGGAAATCATCGATCTACGCAGTTTGCGGCCGCTCGACACCGCTACCATCGTTGCGTCTGTCAAAAAAACCAATCGGCTGGTGACGATCGAGGAGGGCTGGCCTTTCGCGGGCATCGGCGCTGAGCTGGCCGCGCTGATGATGGAACAGGCTTTCGACGATCTCGACGCACCGGTGACGCGTTTGACCGGCGTCGATGTTCCCATGCCTTATGCCGCCAATCTCGAAAAACTGGCCTTGCCGCAGGTGGAGCAGATCGTCGCCGCCGCGAAGGCCGTTTGTTATCGACGCTGACGGCGCCGGCCGGCGTCATCGGCGGAGCTGCACGAAGATCGCTCATCACCGGGTCGTTCCATGCCGATCGAGATTCTCATGCCCGCGCTGTCGCCGACCATGACCGAGGGCAACCTGGTGAAATGGCACAAGCAGGAAGGCCAATCGGTCAAGGCGGGCGAGGTGCTTGCCGAAATCGAGACCGACAAGGCGACGATGGAAGTCGAGGCCGTGGATGAGGGGACGCTGGGCAAGATCCTGGTTCCCGCCGGCGCGCAGGGCGTCAAGGTCAACGCGGTGATCGCCGTGCTGCTGCGCGAAGGTGAGGACAAATCGGCGCTGGCGAGCGCTGCGCCCGCGGCTGCCGCTCCTGCGGCCCTGCCCCCCGTTGCGGCGTCCAAGGCGCCGGTGCAGGTGCCCGCGCCGCCTCCGGCGGCCGGCGGCCGCATCGCTGCGAGTCCTCTTGCCCGACGGCTGGCCGCGCAAGCCAGAATCGATCTCGCCGCCATCAAGGGCAGCGGGCCGCATGGACGCATCGTAAAAGCCGATGTCGAAGCCGCGCGGCGATCGCACGCTCCGATGGCCGCGGTCGTTCGATCCGAGGCCGACGGTGGGTTGCCGGCGTATCGGCTCGTCCCGCACAGCACGATGCGCCGGGTCATCGCGCGGCGGCTGACCGAGGCCAAACAGACCGTCCCGCATTATTATTTGAGCATCGATTGCCGCATCGACGCGCTCCTCAAGATGCGTGAGGAACTGAACGGCCGCAGCGATGAAAAAGCCGGCGATTCCTACAAGATTTCCGTCAACGATTTCATCATCAAAGCGGCGGCGCTCGCTCTGCGCAAAGTGCCGGCGGTCAACGCGTCGTGGAGCGAAGAAGGCATGCTGCTCTACGACGTGGTCGATATCTCCGTGGCCGTGGCGATTCCCAACGGATTGATCGCGCCAATCGTAAAAAACGCGGACCACAAAGGTTTGGCGGCCATCGCCAATGAGATGAAGACACTCGCCGCACGTGCCCGCGAAGGCAAGTTGATGCCAGAGGAATTCGAGGGTGGAACCTTCAGCATCTCTAATCTCGGGTCGTATGGCGTTCGCAATTTCGCGGCAGTCATCAATCCGCCGCAGGGTTGCATCCTTGCCGTTGGCGCCGGCGAAAAACGGCCCGTCGTGAAAGACAACGCCTTGGCGATCGCCACGGTCATGTCGTGCACGTTGTCGGTCGATCATCGCGCGGTCGACGGCGCGGTCGGCGCGGAATTCCTCGCCGCGTTCAAGAAGCTGATTGAAGACCCGATTGCGATGCTCCTTTAGGGCGCGAGGCGAATTTGGCTCAGTCTTTCGATCTCATTGTTGTCGGCGGCGGTCCTGGCGGTTATGTCGCCGCCATCCGAGCGGCGCAGCTTGGCATGAGCGCGGCCCTGGTAGAGGCCGAGCATCTCGGCGGCATCTGCCTCAATTGGGGGTGCATTCCGACCAAGGCCCTGCTGCGTACGTCCGAGGTCTATCACTATCTGACGCATGCCGATTCCTA
>CAMDDQ010000048.1 GCA_945892765.1 Asaia bogorensis | reverse complement strand
CGAGACATCGACGCCCCGATCGCGCCCCCGATTGCGGGCCGATACGGCTGCGACCACGATGCGCCGGCCGCAGCGGCGTTCGATCAACTCCGCGTGGCGGTTCAGCAAAGTCAGAACGCCGGCGCCGACGGCGCCCAACCCGGCAATCGCGATTTTCAGTGGCGGGCTCATCCTGTGATCGCGGACTGAAGCCGCCTGTTTCTTTGAAATTCAGTGTTCATGGCGATTCATACGACGGCATGCGGAACCCGTGGCCGACAGGCAAGCGAACCAAGGCGGTCAGCGGGTTTGTACGCTCGCCTCAACTAGTATTCGAGATAAATTTCCACTCGCCGGTTGATGCTCGATGCGGGGTTGGCCAGATCGGCGAGATCGTTGTCGCCGCGCGCGTCGACCATGATACGGCTGGCTGGCACACCCAGGTCCAACAAAGCGCGGGCGACAGCCTCAGCGCGCTCCATGGAGGCGCGGAAATTAGCCAATTGGAGGGATCCAGCCGACGCGCCGTCCCGACTCGCATGGCCAACAACACGCAGGTATGCACCCGTCGATTTCTGCGCGGACACGGCATCGCGCAGCTTCTGAAGCTCCGAGACCTTGCTCCCGCCCGCAGGAAACCCGATCGTCGCCAGACGTCCATTGGCCACCGGGCGTAGCCCCACATTGCCCTGAGCCAGCGGAGGCCCGGAAATGGGCCCAAGCACTGGCAGCGGAGCCTGCGGCGGCGGCGGCGGGGGATCGGTTGCCTGCAATGCGGCCACCGTGGCCTTGGCCGCGTTTGGTCCTTCTGGGGCAAACACAGCGCCCTGCCGGTCGGCGGCCAGGTTCATTTCCATTTGCCGGCGCTGCTCCAAGCCCGGAATCGTGGGGGCCGAGGGCACCGTGCCAAGGCTCGGAAAGGGCTGGTTCGCTCCCGGCACGAGCATGGTCGGTTCCGACGCGATATCGTTGCCGCGAAGGGACCCGGCGACGCCGCGATACCATTCGATCGGGTTCAGCGACTCCGGAACCTCAGAGCACCCACCGAAAAAAAGGGCGAGGACGCTCCAGGGTGCCAGAAATCGGCCGGCACGGGCTTGTATGCTAACGGTCTTGGTGCAAGTCGGCATTGTGACGATTTTTCAATAAGAAATGTGGCATGATCCTATTCGAGAGCCTCCCTCTCCATTACCTCTAAGCCGAGCTTTTGCGGCCTCCGCGATGCGCATAAGGCAGAGTTGAAAATCAACCAATGATAGGGATCGAAGAATGGCCGATCAACCGGCCCACGACATAAAGCTGCCCGATCCGGTCGAACTTTCCCGGATCATGACAGAGATCGCCGGCAAGAGTCGCCGCCTCGTTACGGATTTCGTTGCGCGGCAAGGTGGGCAGCCAGGGCGGTCTAATCTCGATCCGTTGAATATCGGCGCGGCCTTCATCGAGATGACGGCGCGGTTGATGACCAACCCGGCAAAGCTGGTCCAGGCGCAGTTGTCGCTTTGGCAGGACTATCTGTCGCTTTGGCAAAACACCGCCCGAAAGATGTTTGGGGAGCCGACGCAACCAGTGATCCGGGCGCCGGGGGACGATCGGCGCTTCAGGGACGCAATGTGGGACGAAAGCTACCTTTTCGATTACATCAAGCAATCCTACCTCCTTACCGTGCGTTGGCTGCGATCGACGGTGCATGACGTCGAAGGGCTCGACGACAAGACCGGACGCAAGGTCGATTTCTACACGCGCCAATTCGTGGACGCGATGTCGCCCAGCAATTTCGCATTAACCAACCCCGAAGTGCTCCGGGCGACGATGGAAACCGGGGGAGAGAACCTGCTCAAAGGGCTGAGCAACCTCCTGGACGACCTCGATCGCGGCAAAGGAAAAGTCTCGATCCGAATGACCGATCTGAACGCGTTCAAGGTCGGCGAAACCATTGCCTGCACGCCCGGAAAGGTCATGTACCAGAATGAGTTGATGCAGCTCATTCAATACAATCCGACGACCGAAACGGTGTGGCGGCGGCCGCTGCTTGTCATCCCGCCCTGGATCAACAAGTTCTATATCCTCGACCTTCGACCCACGAACTCCTTCGTCCGCTGGTGCACCGAACTGGGCCACACGGTTTTCGTCGTTTCTTGGATCAATCCTGACGAGGCCTTGGCGAACAAGACCTTTGAAGACTATTTGGCCCTGGGACCGTTGGCCGCGCTCGACGCCATCGCCGCGGCCACAGGCGAGCGCACTGCCAACGCTGTCGGTTACTGCCTAGGCGGCACTCTCTTGAGCGCGGCTCTCGCCTACTTGGCCGCGAAGAAGGACAAGCGCGTCGCCAGCGCGACGTTCCTCGCGACCTTGGTGGATTTCGCCGAACCAGGGGAACTCGGCGTCTTCATCGACGAGGAACAATTGGCGCACCTCGAAGACCGCATGAACGCGAAGGGCTACCTTCCCTCCGAAGACATGGCGACAACCTTCAACATGCTTCGATCCAACGACCTAATTTGGTCGTTCGTCGTTAACAACTACCTCTTAGGCAAAGACCCTTTTCCTTTCGATCTACTATTTTGGAACGCCGATTCGACCCGCATGCCCGCGGCGATGCACAGCTTCTACTTGCGCAAAATGTACCAGGAGAATCTCTTGGTAAAACCCGGTGGCCTGTCGATGTTGGGTCGGCCTATCGATCTGCGAAAAGTAAAGATCCCCTGTTACATGATGTCGGCGCGCGAGGATCACATCGCGCCATGGCGAGCGACCTACGCCGCCGCAAGAATTTTCTCCGGACCAACCCGCTTCGTACTGTCGTCGTCAGGCCACATCGCCGGCGTCGCGAACCCGCCTTCCGCCAACAAATATTCATATTGGACGAACGGAAGCGTACCCCCCTCGCCCGACGATTGGCTGGCCGGCGCGACACAGAATTCCGGTTCCTGGTGGACCGACTGGGGCAACTGGATCCCGGCACATGCGGGGGAAATGGTACGCGCTCGAGTTCCCGGAAGCGGAAAACTCAAGGCTCTTGAGGACGCGCCGGGTTCCTACGTCAAGGTTCGCGCAAGCTGACCAGCTTGAGTCGAGGCGCGATATTCCCGGGCGAGCGACACATAGAGGGCGGACACTCTTTCCATCTCTGCAAATTCCGCAGGCGTGAGATCGCGCATCTTCTTGGCTGGGCTCCCAGCCCACAACTCGCCCGATCCGATGCGCTTTCCCGGCGTAACCAACGCGCCGGCAGCCACCATCGCCCGGTTCTCCACAACGACACCGTCCATGATGCAGGCCCGCATACCGACAAAACAGCCGTCCTCGAGACGGCAACCATGGACTATGGCGGCGTGCCCGACCGTAACGCCGGCGCCGATATAGGTGCCGTGACGTTCATGGGTCACGTGAACGATCGTGCCGTCCTGAATGTTGCTCCGTGGTCCGATGCGAATCTCGTTTACATCGCCGCGGATCACGGTTCCGAACCAAACTCCAACGTCTGAGCCGATGTCGACGTTGCCAATCACGGTCGCATTCGCGGCGACAAAAACGTCGGGTGCGATGCGGGGCCAATGAGTGCGATAGGGCAAGATCAGACCAGACATTAGCGTTCAAATCCGGGCCGTTCCATTTCCGATTCGCCCGCCATGGTTGTGACGACCATCACTTTCGTGCAATATTAATAACACTAACATACGGGCTCGGATGGACGGAACGAGCCGACGGAACCCGTGGGAGCGCGACCATGACGGAGCGTATTCTGAACCGGAAGGTATATCAGGCCTGCGCCACCATATTTAAGGATGGCGATTCCGCAAACGACGCCTTTCTTATCGAATCCGGCACGGTCGAGGTCATACGCAAATCGGGCAACACCGAGGTGGTGCTGGCGCGACTGACCCGCGGCGAAATCTTCGGCGAAATGGCACTCATCGATGGCAAACCCCGCATGGCATCGGTGCGCGCCGTCGATGCGGTCGCCCGCGTCTTGATTTCACAGACGGAATTCCGGCGCAAGCTCGATGCCGCCGATCCGTTGCTACGTCGCCTCCTACAGATATTCGTTGGCCAAATCCGTGCACGCACCGATGCCGCGGTGCCAAGAACGCCCGGTCCCCCATCGATCGCGGTCACCGAGCCGGTCGTCACTCACTGACACAACGATTGCGCCCGTCACGGGAAGAGGGCTTCCTGCATTAGCCCCGTGGCTTCTGGCTGCCCGGTCATCAGATTCATGTTCTGAACCGCCTGGCCTGACGCACCCTTCACCAAATTGTCGATTGCGGTCACCACGATTGCGCGTTGGGGAGACCGATCGGCGTAGACCCCGATCAGGCAATGATTGGATCCACGAACATGGCGCGTCGCGGGCATGGCGTCTTGGGGCACGATTCTGACGAAGGGCTCCCCTTCATAACGACGCTCCAGAGTCGCTTTCAACATCGCCGCCGTTACGTCTTTCGCAAGACGGACGTAGATCGTCGACAATATCCCGCGGTTCATCGGCATCAGATGGGGCGTGAACGTCACCGTGACCGTCTGTCGCGCGGCGAGCGATAGGCCCTGCTCGATCTCGGGGGCATGGCGATGGCCGGCAATCCCGTAGGGGTGGATGCCTTCGGCCACCTCGGTGAACAAATACGCCTCCTTAGCAGCGCGGCCGGCCCCGCTGACGCCGGATTTTGAATCGATGATGATGGCGTGCGCATCGATCTGCCCGGCTTCCAGAAGCGGTACTAACGGCAGCTGGGCTCCGGTGGGGTAGCACCCCGGATTGGCCACGAGGCGGGCAGTTTTCACTTGCGTTCGCATTAATTCGGTTAGCCCGTAGACGGCTTCTTTCTGCAAATCCACGGCTTGATGTGAATGCCCGTACCATTGTGCATAGAGGGCGGGATCGGACAGCCTGAAATCCGCGGAAAGATCAACGATCTTGAGCGTTCGCGGCAAACGCGCGACGATCGCCTGCGACGATCCATGCGGTAGACAGCAATAGGCAAAGTCGATGCCGCTCCAATCCACGTCATCGATCTTGATCAGGGTCGGCAGTTTGAGACCGCCAAGATGCGGAAAAACCGAAGCGACGGACTGCCCGGCGTTCCGGTCGGCCGTGAGCGCCCGGATTTCGGCTCCTGGGTGACGCGAGAGAATCCTAAGAAGTTCCGCTCCGGTATATCCGCTCGCGCCTAGAATGCCGATGCGAACGCGATTATTGGCGGTTGTCATTCGCCTGTCTCCAAAATCAGAAGGGCGCCCTAAGGGCGCCCTTCATCATAGAGCTTGCGCCGATTGGGTTAGCGTTTCGAGAACTGGAAGCTACGTCGCGCCTTGCGCTTACCATACTTCTTGCGTTCGACCACCCGGCTGTCACGCGTTAGGAACCCGCCGGCCTTGAGGACCGATCGCAATCCTGGCTCGAAATAGGTTAAAGCACGGCTGATACCGTGGCGAATAGCGCCGGCTTGGCCCGATAGACCGCCCCCGGTCGTCGTGCACCAGACATCGTATTGGCCGAGGCGGTTGGCGACGACGAATGGCTGTTGCATAAGCATCCGCAGGGTCGGCCGCGCGAAGTAAGTTTCGCCGGTCCGATCGTTCACCGTGATCCGGCCATTGCCGGGCTTGATCCACACACGTGCCACGGAATTCTTGCGTTTTCCCGTCGCGTAACTGCGGCCTTGCGCGTCCCGTTTGGGCTCGGGTGCTTCGCCCGGGGCGGCGGCGGTAGCGGTTGCGGCGACCGCGGCCGCGGGAGCGCCCGCGCCGATGATCTGCCCCAACTCGGAAAGCGTGTGGCCTTTCTGCGCCATGTTCAGCTTGCCCTCTTATTTTTCGGATTCATCGCCCCGACGTCCAGCTTTTCCGGACTCTGAGCCTCATGGGGATGTTCGGCGCCACGATAGACCCGCAGATTTCCCATTTGCTGCCGGCCGAGAGGGCCGCGCGTGATCATGCGCTCCACCGCCTTGACGAGAAGCCGTTCGGGAAAGCCGCCGTCGAGGATTTGGCCGGCCGTTCTCTCTTTGATGCCGCCGACAAACCCCGTGTGCCAATAGAACACTTTGCCGTTTCGTTTGTCGCCGGTGAGGCGCACTTTTTCTGCATTGACCACGACAATGCTGTCGCCGCAATCGACATGGGGCGTGAAGGTCGGTTTGTGTTTGCCGCGCAAGCGCATCGCAATCACGCTCGCCAGCCGCCCGAGAACGACCCCATCGGCGTCGATCAAGAACCACTTCTTATCGACCTCGGAAGGCTTGGCAGAATAGGTCTTCATGCTACAACCATACAAAACAAAAAAGACGACGCCACACGGATATTTCCGCACGGTCATCGATCAAGGGGCCGGAGTATGCCACAGGACCCCGGACTGTCAACAACGACCCTTCGAGCTGCATCAGCAAACTGCATTAGCCTTGCAAGGGCGCCGCCCCGGCGGCAATGTGAAGTTCCATCGTCGAAAGCTCCATGAAAGCCGCACATCAGCCTCAGCCCGATGTCCCCATCCTTCTCCGCCGCGATGCGGGTGGGGTCACCACACTCACGCTCAATCGGCCGGACGCGCGGAACGCCCTATCCATGGCCCTGATGACCGAACTGCGGCGGGCCCTGGACGAAATTGCCGGCGATGAAAAGGTGCGGGTCGTGGTCATCGGGGCAGCGGGCTCTGTTTTCTGCGCCGGCCACGACCTCAAGGAAATACGCGCCACCCCCACCCGCGCGGCTTATGAAGCTCTGTTTCAGCAGTGCAGCGCGCTGATGCTGGCGCTGACACGTCTGACTAAACCCGTGATCGCCAAAGTCCAGGGGATGGCAACCGCGGGAGGCTGCCAACTCGTCGCCACCTGCGATCTGGCGATCGCGGCAAACACCGCCCGCTTCGCCACGCCGGGCGTCAATATCGGCCTATTCTGCTCCACGCCGATGGTGGCTCTGTCGCGAACCGTCGGCCGAAAGCCGGCATTGGAGATGCTGCTGACGGGCGATGCCATCGATGCAACGGAGGCGGCGCGAATTGGCCTAATCAACCGCGCGGTCGAGGCCGCCGATCTCGATGGCGAGGTGGCGGCGCTGGCGGGGCGCATTGCAGCAAAATCGCCCCTCACCCTTGGCATCGGCAAGGCCGCCTTTTATCGGCAGATCGAAATGGACATCCAATCCGCCTATTCATTTGCCAGTGAGACGATGACCGCCAATATGCTGGCCGCCGATGCGGCTGAGGGCATCGACGCCTTTATGGCCAAACGCGCGCCGAAATGGCGCGGCCGCTGACCGAAACATGCCAGCCCTGACCTATTCCGACGCCTTGCTGCGCCGAATTCTCAAAGACACGCGAGTGATCGCGGTCGTGGGCGCCAGCCCCAATTGGAACCGTCCCAGTTATTTCGCGATGAAATATCTGCAGGGCAAGGGGTACCGAGCCATACCGGTAAATCCGAGCGCGGTTGGCGGAGAAATCCTAGGCGAAAAAGTCTATGCAACCCTCGCGGACATCCCCGAGCGCGTGGACATGGTGAATATTTTTCGCCGCTCCGAAGCGGTCGGGCCCATCGTGGATGACGCCATCGCCATCGGCGCCAAAGTGGTCTGGATGCAACTGGGCGTGCGCAACCCCGAGGCCGCGGCCAGGGCGGAAGCCGCTGGCCTGACGGTCGTCATGAACCACTGCGTCAAGATCGAATACGGACGGCTTCATGGCGAGCTGAGCTGGAGCGGGATCAATTCCGGCATCATTTCGAGCAAACGCCGCAATGTCGAAATGCGTTAACGCACGCCACCGAACATGACACGAAGCGAAAAACCACGCGCCTATGGATTCGAGACGCTGGCCATCCATGCCGGCGCCTCACCCGAACCGGTGACGGGCGCGCGTAGCACGCCCATTTTTCAGACGACGTCCTACGTATTCAACGACGCCGACCACGCGGCATCGCTCTTTAACCTTCAGACATTTGGTTACATCTATTCGCGGTTGACCAATCCAACGGTCGCGGTGCTCGAGGAGCGAATCGCGAGTCTCGAGGGTGGGCGGGGAGCCGTGGCCGCCGCTTCCGGCCACGCCGCCCAGCTTCTCGCCTTCTTTACCCTGCTTGAGCCAGGGGACGAGTTCCTTGCTTCGCGCAACCTCTATGGCGGGTCGGTGACCCAATTCACCCACGCCTTCAAGCGATTCGGCTGGAACTGCCATTTCGTCGATCCGCGCGATCCCGGCGATTTTCGTAAAGCCCTGACAACCCGCTGCAAAGCCATTTTCATCGAAAATCTTGCCAATCCCGGCGGCATCGTCGTCGATATGGAGCCGATCGCCGCGATCGCCCATGAAGCCGGCCTGCCGCTGATCGTGGACAACACGCTCGCCACGCCCTATCTCTGCCGGCCCTTCGACTGGGGCGCGGACATCGTCATCCATTCGATGACCAAGTTCCTGTCGGGGCATGGCACGTCCATGGGAGGCGCGGTCGTCGAATCCGGCCGCTTTGATTGGGCGCGTTTCGGCAAGTTTCCCTCGCTCACCGACCCCGACCCCGCTTATCACGGGCTGAACTTCTACGAGACCTTCGGAGATTTCGGCTTCACCATGAAGACTCGCGCCGTGGGGTTGCGCGACCTTGGGCCAGCCATGGCACCGATGAACGCTTTTTTGATCCTGACCGGCATCGAGACCCTTCCCCTCCGAATGGATCGACACGTCGCCAACGCACAGAAAGTGGCGGAATTCCTGGAGGCTCACCCGGCCGTCTTGTGGGTTTCCTATGCTGGGCTCGCATCGAGCCCGTATCACGCGCTGGCCCACAAATACCTGCCTAAGGGGGCCGGCGCCGTCTTGACCTTCGGCGTCAAGGGCGGATTCGAGGCGGGCGTTACTGTAGTGGAAAGTGTGGAACTCATCTCTCACCTGGCCAACATCGGCGATACGCGGAGCCTGATCATCCATCCGGCATCGACGACCCATCGCCAATTGACCGACGAGCAACGGAAGGCCTCAGGTGCCGGGCCCGAGGTCGTTCGGCTTTCGGTGGGGCTGGAGACCGCCGACGATATTATCGCCGACCTCGATCAGGCGCTGGCGAAGACCAAGACCTAGTCATCCCAAGAAAGTGATTCCCCATCTGGCCCCTCGACCTTTCGCCATGCGGCATTCGGTGCAATGGTGTGACCGATGTTGATCGTTGACGATTCCGCGGGCGTCGCTGCCCTGTGCGCGCGCATGGCGAAGGCTGAATTTGTTACCGTCGATACCGAATTCATGCGCGATCGGACTTATTGGCCGATCCTGTGCTTGGTGCAGCTTGGCGGCCCCGACGAAGCTTTCGCGATCGATGCAACCGCCCCTGGGCTCGACCTCCAGCCAGTCGAAGCCCTGATGGCCAACGAGCGCGTGCTGAAGGTTTTTCACGCGGCACGGCAGGACATCGAGATTTTCTTTCATCGCAGCGGCGTTATCCCGACGCCGCTGTTCGACACCCAGGTCGCGGCAATGGTGTGCGGCTATGGGGAGCAGGTGAGTTATGAAACGCTCGCCGGTCAGATCGCGGGTGCGCGTCTGGACAAGTCGATGCGCTTCACCGATTGGTCGGTGCGGCCCTTGACGCAACGCCAGGTCGATTACGCCATCGCCGATGTTGTCCATTTGCGGGCCGTGTATTCGGTACTGGCCGCGCGACTGCAGAACACCGGACGAACGCACTGGTTGGCGGAAGAAGTCGCCATACTCACTGATCCCGCGACCTACCGCCTGGAGCCAGCGGAGTCTTGGCGGCGCCTAAAACCGCGCGGCGGCACACCGCGATTCTTTGCTATTTTGCGCGAACTCGCCGCCTGGCGAGAAATCGAGGCTCAACGCCGTGACGTGCCACGCAACCGCGTCCTGCGCGACGATGTGCTGCTCGATATCGCCGCTCATGCCCCGACCAGCGGCGCCGACCTCGGCCGGTCGCGTGGGTTAGCTCAAGGCATGGCCGAGGGTCGTGCGGGACAGGACATCGTGGCCGCGGTGATGCGCGGGCGATCGGTTCCCGAAGCCGATCTTCCGATACCCGAGCCCATCGTCGACCTGCCGCGCGGCGCGGGGCCTTTGATCGACCTGCTCAAGGTCCTGCTGAAGTTGAAATGCGAACGTCACGACGTGGCCCAGAAGCTTGTCGCTTCGAGCGCCGACCTTGAACGCATCGCAATCAGTGACGATGCCCCCGTTCCCGCGCTGCACGGTTGGCGGCGCGAGGTCTTCGGCGAGGACGCGTTGGCCGTAAAACACGGTCGTTTGGCCCTGGGGGTTATCGGGAAACGCCTGCGCCTCGTCCCGATTGGCGGAGGTACCGCCGAAAAACCAACCGCAGGCGGCCAACTCGGAAGCGTCGCACCCCCGATCGGACTCTCGGTCGAGACCTAGCCGGGGCCGGCGCGGCTTTCGGTCTCGATGACGGCGCGGCGCCCGATCGTCTTGGCCAGCGTCTCCAGCCGCCGTTCCAATGCCTCTCCCAGCAACGCGGCTCCCAAACGATGGACCCTTAGGGTCAAAACCTTTTCAGCCAACTCCAGGGCCGTGCGGCCGATCAAGGTAGGATCACCACCGGAAATCGTGAAGGCCAACCGCAGCGCCATACCCACGAGATAGGCGCGCCGCGCGCCTTCATCGTCCAAGAGCTGCAAGGCTGGCCGGATGAGGTCGCCATCGTCGCCGTCGTGCCGCGCATAGGCGGCCAGCGCCAGGAAGGCGCGGCCGCGATGATCGATGCCGATGACGGTCATGCGCAGCACCCGAAAGAATGCGATTTCCGCGCGGTAGTCGGGATGTTCCCGCCATGCAATATCGCCCAGCATGCAGGCCGCCAGCCGCAAGCGCCGATTGGCGTCGCTCTCGTCCGGAAACAATGGGTCCATCCAGGCGCAGAGACTGTCGCCACCGACCGGGAAGCGACCACCCCGCTTGCCGATCTCAGCGCAAGTCGACAACAACGGATCGCGCCGCCGGACCGCCGGCGATAGCCGACGGAACAAGATTCCCTCGCGCAAGCCAAGCGCTGAGAACACCAGACGCTTCGGTTGGGCGTGCCTCAGAATCCGTTCGAGCACGAGCGCCGCCAAGGGTAGGGCCTCGTGCCGCCGACGCGACACACGCGAGATACGCGCCAGGGTCTCAATACCTAGGCGAGACACAAGCCCGGCGAACTCGTCCGCGGCGCCGAAGGAAACGACGTAGTTATGAATTACCCGCAAAGGATAATTCGTCTGCGCCATGTGTAGACGGGCCAGGGACCGCCAAGCACCGCCGACCGCGTAGAAATCGCGCCCAATGACATCCTGCAGCCAGGACAAGCTCTGAATATTTTGGTCTATGTGGTCGCGCAATTTGCCGCGCCCGCCCTCGGCGACGTCTTTCAGCCGCAGCGGCCCGAGCGGTAACGTCGTTTGCCGGCCGGGCCGTCCATGGACCACCTCGATAAGCTCCAAGCTGCCGCCGCCCAGGTCGCCGACAAGCCCGTGAGCCTCCGGTATTCCCGACACGACACCGAGGGCCGAAAGCGTCGCTTCCTCGCCGCCGCTCAAGATCCGCACATCGAGCCCGGTTCGCCGTTCGACCTCGGAGGCGAAGGCGGCACCATCGCCCGCCTCGCGCACAGCGGCCGTGGCCACGACGTCCAGGCGCTCGACCTTCAGGGACCGTGTCAGCGCGGCAAAGCGGGTCAAATTCGTCAATGCGAGCTTTACCCCGTCGGCATTGAGCATGCCGCTGCGTTCTAAGCCGCGCCCCAGGGCGCAGAGCACCTTTTCATTGAATATCGGGACAGGTGCGCGACTACTGCCGTCATAGATGACCAATCGGATGGAGTTCGATCCAATATCGATGACGCCGACCGGCGGGCCGGCAATGCCGCCCCTCTCCTGCGACCGCACAGTTTTTGGCCGCATTCGCCGAAGGTCAGGGCGCAACGAGGCGCGGCGGTGACTTTGCCCGCTTGAGTGCTTTGCCTCGCCCTGAAAGGCTGGGATTGGTCATGAAGAACGTGTGCGCACTGAAGGCGTCGCCGCCACCCTCCGCGCGCTTGTATTTGCCATCCGCCTGAAGGATCCAGCTCTGCGCCACGTCGCGCAGATTGGCGCCCATGATTTGGTCCAGCACTTGCTGGTGACAGGTCGGATTTTCGATCGGTACCAGTGCCTCGACACGGCCATCGAAGTTGCGCGGCATCCAATCCGCCGAGGCTATAAAGACCTTTGCCTCCGGTGAGGGCAGCGCATGACCCGCGCCGAAACAAACGATGCGGGAGTGCTCAAGAAAACGTCCCACGATGCTCTTGACCCGGATGTTGTCCGACAAACCAGGAACCCCGGGGCGCAGGCAACAAATGCCGCGCACGACCAGATCGATCGATACCCCGGCTTGCGATGCGCCATACAACGCATCGATAATCTTCGCATCGACCAAGGCGTTCATCTTCGCCCAGATCTGGGCAGGACGGCCGGCGCGGGCATGGTCGATTTCGTCATCGATCAAGGCGAGCAGGGTCTTGCGGAGAGTCAGCGGGGCGACGGCTACCTTCTGGAGGCCCTGTGGCTTGGCATACCCGGTCATATAATTGAACAGACGCGCGGCATCTCGGCAAAGCGCCGGATCGCAGCTAAAAAATGAAAGATCCGTGTAGATCTTGGCGGTGACGGGGTGGTAGTTGCCGGTTCCGAAATGGACATAGCTGCGCGGCGTTGTACCTTCGCGCCGCACAACGAGCGACACCTTCGCATGCGTCTTGAGGTCGATGAATCCATAGACGACCTGGACGCCCGCGCGTTCGAGATCACGTGCCCACCGGATATTGGCCTCTTCGTCAAACCGCGCCTTGAGTTCAACCAGCGCAGTCACCGATTTGCCGGCCTCAGCAGCTTCGATCAGTGCACGAACGATCGGCGAATTCTCGCTGGTTCGGTAAAACGTCTGTTTGATGGCGACAACCGCCGGATCGCTCGCCGCCTGGAGAACAAATTGCGCCACGACGTCGAAGCTTTCGTAGGGGTGATGGACGACGATGTCCTTTTGCCGGATGGCGGCAAAGCAGTCGCCGCCGAAATCGCGAATCCGCTCCGGGAACCGCGGCCGATAGGCGGCAAAACACAAATCCTGGCGCTCGGCGGTGATGAGCTGATGCGTCTCGGCGAGGCCCAGCATGCCATTGATTCGGAAAACATCTGCGGCCGGTACCTTCATCTGCTCGGTGACCAAAGTGAGCAGCTCTTCCGGCATCTCGGCATCGACCTTGAGCCGGATGACGGTACCGCGCCGCCGTCGTTTGATCGCGGATTCAAACAGGCGAACCAGGTCTTCGGCCTCTTCCTCCACCTCGACTTCGCTGTCGCGGATCAGGCGAAAACTGCCCTGCCCGCGCACCTCGAAATCCGGGAACAGCCGGTCCAGAAACATCCCAACGACGCCTTCGATGGGCAGAAAGCGAGTCTCGCTGCCGGGCAAGCGAATGAACCGGCCAAGCTGGTGCGGCAACGGCAACAGGGCGTGCAGGGACCGCGCATCGGTGCGGCGGAAGAGCTGCAGCGCGAGGGCGAAGCCGAGATTGGGTAGGAAAGGAAAGGGATGGGCGGGATCGATGGCAAGCGGAGTCAGGACCGGAAACATCGCCTCCATGAAGCGGGTCTCGAGCCACCGCTTGTCCTCGTCGGTCAATTCGTCGGGCGACAGGACGGCAAGGCCAGATCTGCGCAATTCGCGCTTAAGCTCGGCCCAGCAGCGCTCCTGTCCTTCGATCAATGCGGCGGCGCGCCGATTGATCGCCACAAGTTGCTGGGAGGGCGTTAATCCGTCCTGGCTCGGTATTGAAACGCCCGCGGCCACCTGTCCCTTAAGACCAGCGACGCGGACCATGTAGAACTCGTCCAGATTGCTCGCTGAAATCGACAGGAAGCGGAGACGTTCGAGCACTGGGTGGGCTTGATTGTCCGCTTCTTCCAGAACGCGCTCGTTGAACGCCAGCCACGACAATTCGCGGTTGATGAAACGCGAATCTGGCGCCAAGTCGCCCGCGGCGTGATCGAGCTGCGTGGCAGAAGTCATGTCGTTCGTATAGCACGCAGAGTCGTGCAGTGCTATGACAGCGGCAGCCTGGCGGAACCGACTACACGCAACCGGCATGAAGCGAATCTATCTGCTGCGACACGCGAAATCGAGCTGGTCCGAGGACGGCCAAGCAGACTTCGAGCGCGCCCTGGCGCCGAGGGGATTGCATGCCGCACGGCAGATGTTGGATCACCTCAGCGACCGCGCGGTAAGACCATCCGTCGTTCTGTGCTCGACGGCTCGGAGAGCGCGCGAAACACTGGACTTGATCATGCCGGGGCTCACTGGCAAGCCAGGGGTTCGCTATGAAGACGGTCTCTATCACGCCGCCGCAACGGACATCATCGCGCGAATAAGAAGGCTCCCCGAGAAAACCCCTTCGGTGATGATCGTCGGTCACAATCCAGGGCTTCAGGAGACTGTGTTGAAGCTTGCCGGCGCCGGCGCGCCGAAGCGTCTACATCAAATCGCGGAGAAATTTCCAACGCTCGCGCTCGCCGAACTGTCTATCGACATCGAGCATTGGCGCGATCTCAGCCCGGGAGGCGCCCGGCTCGTCGATCTCACCATACCCGCCGAGATCGGGGACTGACCGGCACCTAAATAGTTCCGGCGGGTGAATAGCTCCGGCGGTTCCGTAGGCGGCATCACTTCCAAAACCGCTTTTCGTGTTTGAATTTGGTCCAGGCACGCGGCAAGCGGGTCAGATCCGCGGCAAGTTGATCGGCGCTCCACGCCAAAATGCCTCTGGCAACGCGAGTCTTCCCCAAGGGGTTGTCCTCTGCCCGGCGCCGATCGAGCTGACCCAGTAAATCAAACATGCAATTGCCGTCGTTAAGTGTGCCCAGCCGGTCCTGAACGCCTTCCAGTGCTGCCAGATAGGCACTACTGAGTTTGGACGGAAACAACGATCGGAAGAATTCGCCGACATAGCGCAGCCGTTTGGCGCGTATGCGCAAGTGATGCAGATCCTTTGGAGAGAGGGAACGGAGGCCATCTCCGAATTTGTGCAGCTTCCTGTTTAGCAGCTTGAGTGTTCGCTGCGCGAAATCACCAATCGGTTCGTCCAGGTCGAGCAAACGGGCGGGATCGACCATCTGCGTCCAACCACCCCCCTCCCACATCGCGTCGAGCTTAAGCATGAGCTCGGTATAACGGCGGCTCGCGATCACCGCATGCATACGGGAATAAGCGGCGGCACGCGCCGCCTCGACCTCACTCATGAGGCTTGCAAAGCCGGGTTCACCGTCGAAGCGTCGGGCGAGCGCGGAGAATACGTCCCAACTTCGGGCGTGCCCGCATTCGCGGGCTATCCAGCGAAGCTCAGCGTTGACCGCCTGCCGTTTGTCGTGGACCGTGTGGTGGCGCAGCGCGACCAAAACTGCGCGCATGCGTCGAAGGCCGATACGCAGCTGGTGGACACCTTCGGGGTCTTCTCCCAGGGTCGCGCAGGCCTCGTTCGCGCGCACTTGAACCAAACAATTTCGGCCGATTTCAACGAACGCCTCTGCGACCGTCATGCGCCGACGCAAAACGACCCGCGACGCCTTTTGCGGGGACGGCGGAAGACTTCCGGCCAGCGCGTAGCCGCGGGCCACTTTGCTTTGCGCCTCCACCATGAATGAAACCGAGCGGTGAAGCCGGCGCGCCACCTCGTAGATTCCGACGGCGTCGCCCGATATCAGCTCAATTTCGGCCTCGCAAACCGGAACGCTCCCACGTGGACTGGTGATCTTGCCGAGATCGAGCGCGACACGCAATTCGGTGTCGCCAAATCGCATGGGCCACTCGCGGCGTCGAACGTCCGTGACAAATTGCGGCTTGAGGGGTCGGCGACGCTTCATTTCGGCGAATACTTTGCGAATGACGGCGTCGTCAACGCGCATGAGGTTGGGCCGGTCGCCGACGACCTCCTCTTCCCATTCCGACCGCGCCCTGGGGCTACGGGACCCGGCACGTTCGACGGACAAGATTTTTTTCTTTCCTTCGTTGCGCAGGCGCAAGGCCGCCTTGTTCCTGTGAAGATCGAAATTCGCCGTGTCGTAATAAACGCTGATGAGCCGCCGGGCTTTTGGCAAACCCGCGCCTTTTGCCCGATGTAGTAGACGATGGCGCATGAGCCGGGGCACTTCGTCCTCACGGAGGCGAAGTTTCAATTCCACTCCAACCGGATTGTCATTGCCCGACATGGAACCGCGCGGCAAAACGACGAAGACGAAATCGGACCGTTAATCGCGGCTATCTTAGCCGCGCGCCAATATTCGGACAATGAACCGTCAACGACCACGAGGCCAATGGATTTAGTAAATCGGGGGATAAACTGTGGATATCTTGTGGATTGTTT